>CALXKK010000013.1 GCA_944388935.1 uncultured Clostridia bacterium
ATATAATTACTTAGCAAAGGAGTGATTAATATGGCATATATTGAATTTAGAAACGTATGTAAAGACTATCAAATGGGAGAAGTTACAATACATGCACTAAGTAATGCTAATTTAAGTATAGAAAAAGGAGAATTAGTAGTAATTGTAGGTCCAAGTGGTGCTGGTAAAACAACAGCTTTAAACATCTTAGGTGGAATGGATAGTGCGACATCAGGTAGAGTTTTAGTTGATAATAAAGAAATAACAAGATTAAAAAATAGGGATCTAATAAAATATAGAAGAGAAGACATAGGTTTTGTGTTCCAGTTTTATAATTTGGTACAAAATTTAACAGCAATAGAAAATGTGGAACTTTCAACACAAATATGTAAAAAATCGCTTGATCCAAATAGCGTAATGGAAAAGGTAGGTTTATCAGATAGAAAAAATAATTTTCCATCACAATTATCTGGAGGAGAGCAACAAAGAGTAGCTATAGCAAGGGCTATTGCAAAAAATCCAAAGTTATTACTTTGTGATGAACCAACGGGAGCATTGGATTATAAAACTGGTAAACAAATACTAAAATTATTGCAAGATATGTCAAGAAAAGAAAATATGACAGTTATAATAATCACTCACAATGGAGCAATTGCACCAATGGCGGATAAAGTTATTAAATTTAAAAATGGAACAACAGAAGATATAATTTTAAACGAAAATCCACAGCCAATAGAGGAGATAGAGTGGTAATAGGAGGTGGTACCATGAAAAAGGCACTGCTTAAAAACAGCTTTAAAGAAATAAAAACTTCATATAAAAGATTTATTTCTATGCTATTAATAGCTTTATTAGGAGTGGGATTTTTTGCAGGTTTAAGGGCTTCATCTCCAGATATGGTAGATACTGTAGATAAATATTTTAAGGAACAAAATGTATATGATATACAAATAATGTCTACATTAGGACTTACAAATGATGATGTAAATGCTATAAAAAATATAGAAAATGTTGATAATGTATATGGAACATATTCAGAAGATATTTTAGTTAAAACAGATAATGAAGAAATTGTATCTAAAATTTTAACAATAGAAGATGTGAACAAGCCAAAACTAATAGAAGGAGAAATGCCTAAGAATTCAAATGAATGTGTTGTAGAAAGAAGTTTTTTAACTAGTACAAATAAAAACATAGGAGATAGTATAACACTAGAAGCAAATCAAGAAAATGAGATTCTTAAAGAAATGAATTTAAAAATAGTTGGTGTAGTAGAAAGTCCACTATACATATCAAGAGAAAGAGGCACAACTAGTTTAGGTTCAGGTACAATAAATAATTTTATATATGTAACAAGAGATAATGTAGATTCAGATGTTTATACAGAGATATATGTTACACTTAAAGATGCAAATAAATATACAACTAGTTCTAATAAATATGAAGACTATGTAAACGAAACCAAAGATAAAATAGAAGCTATAAAAGAAGAAAGAGAGCAGGCAAGATATAACGAACTTATAGATGCTGCCAATGAAGAAATAGAAAAAGCAGAGAATGAGTTTAATACACAAAAGGCAGATGGAGAAAAACAAATTGCAGATGCAGAAGCTAAAATTCAAGAAGGAAAAGATAAAATAACAAGTGGAGAAAATGAAATAAAAGCAAATGAAGAATCTGCAAAGGCGCAATTTGCAAGTGCAGAAAAGAAGATTGCAGATGGTAAGGCAGAAATAGAAAGTAACCAAAAAACATTGGATGCACAAAAACAAAGTGCTCAAAGTCAAATAAGTGAGGCAGAAGCCAAAAAGAATGAATTAAATACAAATCTAGATTCTGTAAATAGTGGGTTGGCACAAGTTACAGAAGCATATAATGAAGTTGTAAATAAATTAAATAATGAGAATTTAAGCGAAGCTGAAAAAGCAGTTTTAAGTGCAACTAAACAGAGTCTTGAGAGTCAAAAATCTGAGTTGGAAACAAATAAAGCACAAATACAAGCAGGGATTACAGAAATAGAAAATCAAATTAATTCTGCAAATTCTACAATTACTCAGGCACAAGCTAAAATAGATTCTGCTAAAAAGCAACTAAGTAAACAGGAAAGCCAGTTAGCAAGTACAAAAAAGAAAACTGAGCAACAAATAGCAAGTGCAAAAGCAGAATTAGAAGCATCAAAACAAGAAATACAAACAGGAGAGGAAGAACTAAATACTCAAAAAGAAGAGTTTAATACAAAAATTGCAGATGCAGAAAAAGAATTAATAGATGCAAAAGATAAAGTAAATGAAATAGAAAACCCAGAATGGTATATTTTAGATAGAAATCAAAACGCTGGATATGCAAGTTTTGTGCAAGATACTAAGAGTGTTAACAGTTTAAGCCTTGTGTTCCCAATAGTATTTTTTGCAATAGCAATATTAGTATCATTAACCTCTATGACTAGAATGGTAGAGGAAGATAGAACAGAATTAGGTACACTAAAATCTTTAGGATATAATAAAGCTCAAATTATGTTTAAATATATACTTTATTCTAGTTTAGCTTGTTTAATTGGTGGAGTAATTGGAATTGCAATTGGTTTACAATTAATTCCAAGAGTAATTTGGAAAATGTATAGTATGATGTATACAATGCCAGAATTTGTAGTAGGACTTAATTCTGAACATTCATCATCAGGTTTAATGATTATATTTGTATGTATTGTTGGTGCAACAATATATGCCGCAGCAAGAGATTTAAAAGAAAAGCCAGCTAATTTATTAAGACCAAAAGCACCTAAAATTGGAAAAAGGGTTTTACTAGAAAGAATAGGATTTATATGGAAAAGATTAAACTTCTCTCAAAAAGTTACAATTAGAAATATATTCAGATATAAAAAGAGATTTTTAATGACGATAATAGGAATATTTGGTTGTACATCTTTAATATTAACCGGATTTGGAATAAAAGATTCTATTTCTACAATTTTACCAAATCAATATGAAAATGTATTTTTATATGATTTTAAAGTAGGATTAAAATCAAGTCTAGATGATGAACAAACACAAAGTGTTGTTACAGAAATACAAAATACAGAGGATGTAGATAATGTTGTAGAAACATATATGGTAGCAGATACAGCAGAACATAATGGTGTACAAGAAGATTTACAAATAGTGGTTCCACTAAATTCAGATGATTTAAAAAATGTTATTAATTTAAATGATATACACAATAAAAAAGAGCCAATAAGTTTAGATTCTAATGGCGTTATTTTAACAGATAAATTGGCAGAGTTATTGGATGTAAAAGAAGGTGACACCATTACTTTAGATGGAACTTCTAAAGAAAATAAAGAAGTAAAGGTATCTAAGATTACAGAAAATTATGTAGCGCATTATATATATATGACGAAGGATATGTATGAGGATTTATATGGAGAGCAATATAAATCTAATGTGTTATTAGTAAAATCAAGTAATATGTCAGAGGAAAAACAGCAAGAACTTGCTAAAAAATTATTAGAAGAAGGAAAAGTATCATCTGTATCATTGAACTCAACAGCAGAGAAAACATTGGATGATACAATTAGCTCATTAAATTATGTTGTAATAATATTAATTGTATCTGCAGGTTTACTAGCCTTTGTTGTACTATATAATTTATCAAATATAAATATTAGTGAAAGACAAAGGGAGCTTGCAACAATAAAAGTATTAGGATTTTATGACAAAGAAGTATATTCATATGTTTCTAGAGAGACTATAATTTTAACAGTAATAGGAATTGCACTAGGGTTAGTTGGTGGATATTTCTTAAATTACTTTATAATTGGAACATGTGAAATAAATATACTTAGATTTGCAAAAATAATACATCCATTAAGTTATTTGTATGCAATTTTAATTACAGTTGCATTTACAGTTATAGTAAATATAATTACATATTTTGCTTTAAAGAAAATTGATATGATTAGTAGCTTAAAGAGTGTAGAATAAAAAAGACATCCCCCGTTACATATTAGCGGGGGACTTTTCCATATAAAATGGAGGACGAACTAGCAATCCAAACGCCTTAGGCTTAGAAGGAAACCACCTTCACCCATTCGACAAACTGCGACAAGAGACTATATGCTCCTGCAAAGAAGTTATCGAAGAGGGAGATGAAAGAATTTCCTGCTTCACCAAAGTTAAGGGTAACGATCTGGATGACCACATTTATCCCACTCATTGTAGTCTGGAAGATGAACTCATAGAACTTGAGAACACCCTCGAAGAACTGAAACATGATGGGATACTTGCTTGCTGCTTCTGGGCAGAAATGCACTACAAGTAGTGAAATCAGACCTAGGAGCAAAAAGAATCGTATGGACCTCCCAATGCTACTGCAAAGAGCTTCGAACTTAAACCTAATGGTTTGAAGCTTAAGGGAAAAGCCCTTGTTGTTCCACCAAGTATTGAACCGGTCAAAAGGCGATGCCTTATGAGGGGTAGGTGTAGGCAGAACAGAAGTGGTGAGCCCTGAACTCGTGGTGTTGCCAGATGCCTGGTTGATGTTGTTCGTGTTCTTAGTAGTTGTGTTGTTTGACATGATGAAATTCTCCTTTTTTTATATGGTTGCTAATGTATCAATTATGATACAAAACATAGCAACGGTTAACGGGTTAACTTATATTATACCACAATTATGTTAATTATTCAAATTAAGACCTAGGAACAAGGAAGATATAACAAAATATGTAATGTTTAAATAAAATATAGAAAAATTATCATTTTTATGTTATATTTGTGTTTATAAATGACGAAATAGGGAGAAAAAAGTGAAAGAAAAAACAAAAGAAATTTTAAATAAAATTATCAATTCTAGTTTTTTCATTATTTTACTTGCAATTTTTATAATATTAAAAACAATTTTATTTTATAAAAATACAGTATGTATGAATGAAAAGTTAGATAAAATTACAATTAAATATAGCATAATTTTTATATGTTCAATATTTGGAATATTATATTTATTACCTAAAAAAGCAAGAAATATAACAGGTATAGTTTGTGACACTTTAATTAGTTTGATACTATTTGCAGATAATATTTATTATGTATATTCAAGCAATGTTCTTTCAGTATTACAAATAACGAATTTGCAATATGGTGAAGAAATTATGTCGACATTGCCAATGTTATTAAAATTCTATCAGCTATTATATTTTATAGATATAATAGCATTAATAGTGTTATTTGCAACTTCTTGGGCAAAAATAGAAAAGGGCAAAAAAACTAAAATTCAGTATATTGTTATAAGAACAATAGTAGGAGTATTATCTATTTATGTTTTAGTTACAACATCTATTACCGCAAATGAAAAAGCCATAGAAGAGCCATATAATAAGGATATGCAAATAAAAAAGGCAACAATATATGGATATCATATATCAGATATAGTAAATGCAATAGATGGTTCTAAACAAGCCAAATACAAAAATAAATCTGAAATGCTAAAAGCATATGATTCATTAAGAGATGAATATAATAATGAATATGAGGAAAGTTATATAGATTATGCAGGAGCAATGGAAGGCAAGAATGTAATTATAGTTCAATTAGAATCATTGCAAGAATTTTTAGTAAATAAAACCATAAATGGAAAAGAAATAACTCCAAATCTAAATAAATTTATAAATGACAACATATGTATTTCTAATATGTTTATGCAAAGTTATTCTACAACTGCAGATTCAGAGTTTTCAACAATAACTTCATTGTATCCAGTTGAAAATGGAATGGCATTTAGCAGATATTATAAAAATACTTATGATGATATATTTAAAATGTTTCATCAGGCAGACTATACAACTTCTTATATGCATGGAAACTTAGGATATTTCTGGAATAGAAGCAATGTCTATGGAAATATGCAAGTTGACCATGTGGAATTAAAAGATAGTTTCGAGGACACATCAGAAGATGTAATGGGATATTTATCAGACGAGCTATTATATAGACAAGCTGTAGAAAAATTAAAAAATTATAAAGAGCCATTTATGTCATATATCGTTTCAGCATCATCACATACAGGTTTTACATTGGATGGATTGCAAGATAGAGGAAAAGTTAGTATAGATGTTGGAAAATATAAAGACACATTCTTTGGAAATTATTTGGAATCTGCTAACTATGCAGATTATGCATTTGGAATATTTATTGATGAATTAAAAAAAGCCGGATTATATGATGATTCCGTAATAATTATATATGGTGACCATAATGGATTAGATATGTATAATAATGAAATGCTAGAATTTTTGGGTGAATTAGATGATAATGTTACAGATACGGATATAAAATTAAATTATATTAGAGTATTAGCAGGAATGAAAATACCAGGCTTAAATAATTTAAGAATAGATAAGCCAGTTAGTAAATTGGACATAAAGCCAACGCTTGCATATTTATTTAATCTTGATCCGGGAGTATCTTTAGGAACTAATATGCTAGCAAGAAAAGATTTTATATGCTTAAATAATGAAAGAATAGTTACGAAAGATTATTATTTCGACGAAAATTGGTATGACATACATACAGGAGAAATAGTTGAGCCAAACGAAGATTTAAAAAAATATTATGATTATATGAAAACAGAATTGGATATATCAAAATCTATAGTGTTAGAGAACTTGCTAAAATAGGAGATGTGAAAATGAATTTTTATGAAGGGTTGAATAAATTAAAACCACATAGAGTATTAGTAAAATTTATTAAGAACAATCCAGAAATCAAAACTGCAATAGATTTAGGTTGTGGTGCAGGAAGGGATACTAAATTCTTAATTAAAAATGGTGTAAATGTAACTGCAATTGATAGAGTTGATGTGACAAAATTTTTAAATGAAGGTCTTGAGGAAGAAGAAAAAGCAAGATTAAATTTTGTACAAGCTCAGTTTGATGATGCTGTTTTGCCAAATGCAGATTTAGTTGTTGCATACGAATCTTTACCTTTTTGCAAAAAGGATGCTTTAGTAGAGTTAGTAAGTAAAATAAAAGAAGCTTTAAATACTAATGGATATTTTTTGTGTAATTTTTTTGGAAAACATGATTCTTGGGATGAAAATGAAAAAGTTACTTGTTTAGATAAGGATGAAATAGAAGAATTATTAAAAGATTTTAAAATATTAGAATTGAACGAAATAGAAAAAGATGGAGAAACTGCAATGCATCAAACGAAGCATTGGCATGTGTATTGGGTAATTGCTCAAAAGCAATAAAAAGAAAGTGGTGAAGACATGAAAAAAATAATAGGATTAGTACCTTCAGCAAACAATTTATTTAAAACAGAATTTGTATATGAAGATAAATATTGTTTTACAAATAATTATATTCAAAAAATTACTGAATCCGGAGCAATAGTAAGTGGTGTTTTAGCTTGTGATGGTTATATAGATGAAGAAACACTTAAGCTATATGACGGTTTTGTAATGTCAGGGGGCTCTAGAGTACTTCCATACCACATACAAGTAATAGATTATGCGGTAAAAAATAATAAACCATTTTTAGGAATTTGTATGGGTATGCAAGCATTAGCAATATATTTTTTCCTAATAGAAGAAAAGAAAAAAAGTGGCTTTGAGGGTACAATTATAGAATTATTTGAAAAATACCTAGAAGAAGAATATCAATTTACCACACGTGTTGAAGGGCATGATAATGCTAGATTTAGACGTAATAATGTAAATATAGATGAAGTAAGGCACAAAGTTATTTTGGAAAAGGATAGTATTTTATATAATCTATTTAAAACAGATACTATTAGTATGCCTAGTATGCATGGATTAGCAATGCCATATGTGGTAGAACCATTAAAGGTTACAGGAAGAGCAGAAGATGGCACGATTGAAGTAATAGAATATAATGATAAGATATTTGGAGTGCAATTCCATCCAGAAAATGAAAGCATAAATGATTGTATTTTTAAATATATTATAAATAAATGTTAAAAATGAATTTAGATTGAAATTAAAATTTTTTTAGAAAGGAAAGTGGATAAGATGAAGGTTTTGTTAATTAATGGAAGTTCAAGAAAGGAATGCACTTATACAGCATTAAGCAAAGTAGCAGAATCTTTAAATGAAGAAGGAATAGAAACAGAAATTATAAATATAGGTGGTGGACCAATAAGAGATTGTATCGGATGTGGAATGTGTGCTGAAAATGGAAACCACAGATGTGTATTTAATGATGATATAGTAAATGAAATAATAGAAAAAGCAGAAACAAGTGATGGATTTGTTTTTGGTACACCTGTATATTATGCACATCCATCTGGAAGAATTTTATCTGTATTAGATAGAGCTTTTTATGCAGGTGGTAAAGCTTTTGCATTTAAACCAGGAGCAAGTATTGTTAGTGCTAGAAGAGGTGGAACAGTTGCTTCTTTTGATGTACTTAATAAATATTTCACAATTAATCAAATGCCTATAGTTTCTTCTACATATTGGAATAATGTACATGGAAATAATAAAGAAGAAGTTGTACAAGATTTGGAAGGAATGCAAATAATGTACAATTTAGGAAAAAATATGGCATGGCTTCTAAAATGCATAGAAAGTGGAAAGAAAAATAATATTAATACACCAGAAAATAAAAGTGTAAAAACTAACTTTATCAGATAAATGGCTTGAAAAAGAGCTCAAAATATGTTAACATAAATAAATAGTGAAAAGGATGTTGATGTAATTTGAGTATGGAAGAAAAAACTGTAGAATACTGTTTTGATTCTAATATATATTCTGGTGAAGATATAAAAGATAAGATTGAAGAAATAAAAAAGAGCTTTAACAGAATTTCTAATAAACCAATAGTAGTAAGTGTAGAACTTAATGAATTGGGAATGTATGTATTAAGCTTTAAAGTTTATGCCAAAAGAAAAATTGCTAAAATGAAGCCAAAAAAAATAAATAAAGTATATATAGAATCAATTGGAGAAAAGTCAAACGGTTATATAAATCAATTAATAGATAATAATGATGATAAATATATAAAAAAATTAAAGAGCAAAAGTAAAGCACAAAAAGAAATAGAAAAGCAAAAGAAGATAGAAATAAAGCTAGAAAAACAAAAAAATATAGAGAAAATGAAAGCAGAAAAAGAATTAGAAAAGCAAAAAAATATAGAACAAAAGGAAAAGAATAAAAAATTAAAAGTTCAAAATAAAAAACAAAAGGAATTGGAATATCAAGAGAGATTAAAGGAAAAAGAGCAACTAAAATTAGCTAAGCAACAAGAAATTCAAGCACAAAAAGAATTAGAAAAACAACAAAAAGAAAGAAAAAAGATTTTAAAAGAACAATTTAAACAAAAAAATCATTCAAAAGTTGTTTACGTAAAAGAACAAAAATATAATTCAACTTCAAAAATAGAATATGTAGATATTGATGAGAATAATAAGACATTTACAGAAATAATAAGTAATTTTATTAAAATGCTAAAAAATATGAAATTACCTAAATTAGAACATAATAATAAAAATGATGAAAGTCAAATAGGCGAAAAACATTACTGGAGTGATAATTATATTCCTAAAGAATATGGAAAATATAAAGAAACAAAGAAATATAAACCATTATAAAAGTGTTGGTAGAGAAAATCGTACTAACACTTTTCTTATTGTTTCTATTTTTTATTTTCAAAATAATAAAATTAAGTGATTTTGGAATGTCCCTGAATCTCTATTCAAATTCCTGAAAATTTCAATTGTTAGCATTGACAAACAATTAGATATATTATAAAATATTTATGTGCAATTTCAAGGATTGCACATATTAAATGCACTAAAGTTAGCACAAGCTAACAAAAACATAATAAATATAAAAATATGATTTTAAAAAGTATAATAAAGAAGGAGTTTTTATTATGAGCGAAACATTATTAGAAATAAAAAATCTACACGCAAAAGCAGGAGAAAAAGAAATAATAAAAGGTTTAGACTTAAAAATAAATAAGGGCGAAGTGCATGTAATTATGGGACCAAATGGTGCTGGTAAATCTACACTTTCTAATGTTATTTTAGCAAATCCTGAATATACACAAACAGAAGGAGATATCATTTTAGATGGCGAAAATATAAATGGATTAAAAACAGATGAAAGAGCAAGAAAAGGTATCTTTATGTCTTTCCAATCACCTAAAGAAATACCAGGAGTTAGTGTTGCTAATTTCTTAAAATATGCAAAAATTGCAACAACTGGTAAACCTGTAAAGATATTTGAATTCAAAAAAGAATTAGAAAAGAATATGGAAGAATTAAAAATGAAACCAGAATATGCTAACAGAAATTTAAATGTTGGTTTTTCTGGTGGAGAGAAAAAGAAAAATGAAATTTTGCAAATGCTTACATTGAATCCAAAACTTGCAATATTGGATGAAACAGATTCTGGTCTTGATGTTGATGCAATAAAGACTGTTTCTAAAGGAATAAAAATGTACAGCAATGAGAATAATGGAGTTTTAATAATAACTCATGGAACTAAGATTTTGCAAGGATTACATGTAGATTATGTTCATATTTTAGTTGATGGAAAAATTATAAAAACAGGTAAGGGCGAATTAGCAAACGAGATAGAGAAAAATGGTTACGAAGAGTATAAGAAATAGAGGTGAAAAAATTGTCAGAGAAAAAGACACAAATAGAAGATATTTCTAGAAATATCTACGATATAAAAAACAAAGATGAATATAGTTATAAAGCCAAAAAGGGTATAACTAAAGAAATAGTAGAAGAAATTTCTAAACAAAAAAATGATCCAGAATGGATGAGAGAGTTTAGACTAAAAGCTTTAGATACTTACAACAAACTAGAACTTCCAACTTGGGGACCAAATCTAGATGAATTAAATATGGACGAAATCGCAACATATGTTAGACCAAAAACAGATATGAAAAATAGCTGGGATGATGTGCCAGATGATATAAAAAATACATTTGATGCATTAGGAATTCCAGAAGCTGAAAAGAAGTCTTTAGCAGGTGTTGGTGCTCAATACGATTCAGAAGTTGTATATCATAGCATAAAAGAAGATTTGGTAAAACAAGGCGTTATATATACAGATATGGAAACAGCTGTAAGAGAGTATCCAGACATAGTAAAAGAACATTTTATGAAATGTGTACCAGTGTCAGACCATAAATTTGTTGCATTACACGGAGCAGTATGGTCTGGAGGTTCATTTGTTTATGTACCAAAGGGTGTAAAAGTAGATATTCCACTACAATCATATTTTAGATTAAACTCACCTGAATCAGGACAATTTGAACACACTCTAATAATTGTAGATGAAGGAGCAAGTTTACATTTTATAGAGGGATGCTCTGCACCAAAATATAACAAAGTAAATTTGCACGTTGGTTGTGTAGAATTATTCGTTAAGAAAAATGCACATTTAAGATATTCTACAATAGAAAACTGGTCAAAAAATATGATGAACTTAAACACAAAAAGAGCCATAGTAGAAGAAGGCGGAGAAATGGAATGGGTTACAGGTTCTTTTGGATCTAAAATTTCTATGCTATACCCAATGGCAGTTTTAAATGGAGCAAATTCTAAAATGGAATATACAGGTATTTCATTTGCAGGACATGGTCAAAACTTAGATACAGGTTTAAAAGTTGTGCATAATGCACCACATACTTCATCTGTAATCAACTCTAAATCAATATCTAAAGATGGAGGAATTGCAACATTCAGAAGTTTGGAAAGAGTTATGCCAAGTGCAAAACATTCAAAATTATCTGTATCTTGTGAATCTTTAATGTTAGATGATAAATCAAGGTCTGATACTATTCCGGTAAGTGATATAAGAACAGAAGAAGTAGAATTTTCTCATGAAGCAAAAATAGGAAAAATAAGTGATGAAGAAATATTCTATTTAATGTCAAGAGGAATTTCGGAAGAAGAGGCAAAGGCTATGATAGTAAGAGGTTTTGCATATCCTATTTCTAAAGAACTTCCTTTGGAATATGCAGTAGAAATGAACAACTTAATAAAT
The DNA here is from genome assembly GCA_944388935.1 of uncultured Clostridia bacterium. Lineage (GTDB taxonomy): Bacteria > Bacillota > Clostridia > TANB77 > CAG-508 > Merdicola. Next base: position 11,998 of record CALXKK010000013.1, read on the forward strand.
CTAGAATTAGAAGGGAGTATAGGATAATGAAAGAGATAATATTAAACGAAACTCCAGTTAGAACATCAAGAAATTATGGAATAAATAATATAAAAATATCAGATTTTGAAGAACCAGTAATTGATGCATTTGACAATATAAAAATAACGGACAATGAAAATTGCGTATCTAATCAAAGAGAAGAAATAAGTTTAAAATTTGGATTAGGAGAATACTTTTTAGCTCAATCTAATGAACAATCAAATGTAGATTTAAAAATTAGTGTGGAGAAAAAATTAAAAGAGCCAATTATAATAGAATATGATTTTGACGAAGAAAATAATGTTTTAGTTGACAATATAAATATAGATGCAAAAGACAACACAAAAGCAAATATAATTATTATATATAAATCAGAAAATGAAATAGAAGGATATCACAATGGAATTTGTAATGCAAAAATTGGAGCAAATGCAAATATTCATGTGACAATTGTAAATTTATTAAATACAAAGATAAATAATTTTTATTCTGTAAATTCTAGTGTAGCAGATGAAAGTAAGACTTTGTTCTCCATGGTAGAGTTTGGTGGAAAATATGATGTTGTAAATTATTATGCTAAATTAGATGGGTATAAAGCAACAAACAAATTGCATTCAATCTATTTAGGAAAGGAAGAACAAAGAATAGATTTAAACTATATTACAGAATTGTTTGGAGAAAAAACAAATGTAGATATAGAAGTAAATGGAGCTTTAACAGATAAAGCTAAAAAGAACTTTAAGGGTACAATAGATTTTAAAACAGGTTCTAAAAAAGCAAAAGGAAAAGAGAATGAATATTGCACATTATTATCTGACACATCAATTTCTAAGGCATTACCAATGCTTTTATGTACAGAAGATGATGTGGAAGGTCAGCACAGCACAGCGACAGGTAAGGTAGATGAAAACGAATTATTCTATATTATGACAAGAGGTATAAGCGAAAAAGAAGCAAAGAAAATGATTGTTAAAGCGAAATTTAATTCTATGATACAAGGAATTAAAAATGAAGAAGTACAACAATTAGTATTAGAAGAGGTTGATAGGAGGCTAGATTAATGAGTCCTGAAACAATTAGAAAAGATTTTAAAATTTTCGAAAATAGAGATATTGCATATTTGGATAGTGGTGCTACATCTCAAAGACCATATCAAGTATTGCAAGCGGTAGAGGATTACTATAATAAAAACAATGCTAATCCACATAGAGGAACATATGATTTAAGCATAGATTCTACAGCAGAATATGATAAAGCAAGAGCAAAAGTTGCAAAATTTATAAATGCTAAAAGACCAGAAGAAATAGTGTTTACAAAAAATGCAACAGAGGCTCTAAACCTAGTTGCAAATTCATATGGATTGGAACACTTAGAAGAAGGTGATAGTGTAGTTATTTCTATAATGGAACATCATTCTAATCTAGTTCCTTGGCAAAAAGTAACCAAAATAAAAAAAGCTAAATTGGAATATATGTATATAAACGACAATTATGAAATAACAGATGAGGAAATTCATAAAAAAATTACGGAAAAAACAAAGATTGTAAGCATAACAGAGATATCTAATGTATTGGGTGTAAAAACACCATTAGAAAAAATAATAAAAAGAGCACACGATGTTGGTGCAATAGTTATAGTTGATGGTGCTCAAAGTACACCCCATATGAAAGTTGATGTACAAAAAATGGATGCAGACTTTTTTGTATTTTCAGGACATAAATTAATGTCACCAATGGGTATAGGTGTACTTTATGGTAAATATGATTTACTAGATAAAATGACGCCTTTTCTTATGGGTGGAGATATGATAGAATATGTTCAAGAACAGGAAACAACATTTGCAAAACCACCTACAAAATTTGAGGCAGGAACACAAAATATAGGTGGAGCAGTAGGATTAGCAGCTGCAATCGACTACCTAGAAAAAATCGGAATGGATAATGTAGAGCAGATAGAAAACGAGCTTTTAGATTATGCAAAATCAGAACTTAGCAAATTAGATTTTGTGGAAATATATGCTCCAAAGGATAATAAAAATCAAATAGGAGTATTATCTTTTAATATAAAAGGTGTTCATCCACATGATACAGCAACAATTTTAAGTTCTGTGGGAGTTTGCGTTCGTGCAGGAGACCATTGCGCACAACCATTAATACATTATTTAAATGTTCCAGCAACTTGTAGAGCTAGTATGTATATTTATAATACAAAAGCAGATATAGATAGACTAGTTTTAGGACTTAATAAGGCTAATGATATGTTTAAAAAATGGAGGAAAGACTAAAAACATGGATGATATGGATTCAATTTACACAGATTTAATAATGGAACACAGTATGGCGTCACATAACAAGAGAAAAATAGACCATCCAGATAAATGCGAGATGGGACATAATCCAAGCTGTGGTGACGAAATAGAATTAGAAATAAAGATGAATGGAGACAAAATAGAAGATTTAGCATTTACAGGGCATGGATGTGCAATTTCACAAGCGTCTACTTCTATTATGATAGATACATTAAAAGGTAAAACAAAACAAGAAGCTTTAGACATTATAGATACTTTTATTGGAATGATTAAAAGAGAAATAAAAGATGATGCACAACTAGAAAAATTAGAGGATGCAATAGCATTCAAAAATATTTCTAATATGCCTGCAAGAGTTAAATGTGCAGTTTTAGCATGGCATACTTTAAAAGATCTTATAGAAAAAGAAGATACGGAGGATAAAAAGTAATGGAAAGAGAGCTAAAGACTTCTGGAAAAATGACTTGGGGCTTTATTTGGAGATTTATTTTATATTATATTGTTATTTCGATAATTTTGGCTGTAATAATGTATTTTATGCTGGGAAAAGTTAATATGCTTGTGTTATCTATATTTTCTGTAGTTACAATGGCAATATTAATATTTATACCAACTAAGCTTGCTACGTCCGATATTTTTAGAACAAAAAAATTGGATGATAAAAATTTAAGAAAATTTAAAAGAAATATAATAATATTTTATATTATTGTAATGATAGTAGTAACATTAGGAAATGCTTTAAATTATGCAGTTACTATGGTTGGATTAGAAAATGCAAGAGTAGCTGCAGAACAAGAGGTTCAAAATAGCGAGGACTTAAGTGATGATGAGAAGAGTTCTCAAATTGAAGAGCAAAATAATTATGTTAGTCAGGTAGTTAAAGTAGAAAGAGAAACTTTTATAATAATTACATTAATAGATGCTATTTTATTTGTATTCGGAGTGATTGCTCAATTTAAATTTACGAAACAATATATGAACTAAGGGGTCAAACCTAAAGTTCAATTTTTATGTTTACAAAAAAAATAAAATGTGGTAAACTATATACGTATTATGTACAAAAGCAGGAGGTATAAAAATGGCTAAAAAAGAGAAAAAACATACAGGAAGTAATATTTTTGTAAAAATAACAGCTGGAATTTTAGCAGCTTTAATGGTTGTTAGCGTAGGAGGAACATTAGTATACTATTTAATTGGTATGTAATAGGAGTAAAAAATGAAAGATGATATAATAACGGGAATCTCAGATTTTTACCAAACCAATATTTTATCTAGAATTGTGCAAATGTGGGAACATCCATTAGATTTGATATTATTTTTTATAGATATTGCAATAGTAATATATTTAGCATATAAGATATTAAAACTAACAAAAGATTCACGTGCTTGGCAAGTTCTAAAAGGAATTGTATTATTATTAGTAATAACGTGGCTTAGCGGTGTATTTAAACTTACAATTCTACATGCTATTTTAGATAAAGTTGTTAGTTGGGGTGTTTTAGCACTTATTATCATTTTCCAACCGGAAATAAGGAGGGCGCTAGAACAATTAGGAACAAATAAACTAAAAAAATTCTTGGGATTTACAGATGATATAGAAACTAAAACAAAAGAAGATATATACAAAATAGTAATAGCAGCAGAGGAAATGTCAAAGAGACAAATAGGAGCTTTAATAGTTATAGAAAGAGAAATTGGTATAAAAGATATTATAGATACAGGTATTATAATAGATGCAGAAGTATCACCACAACTTTTAACTAATATATTTGTGCCAAGGACACCACTTCATGATGGAGCTGTAGTTATTAGTAACAATAGAATAAAAGCAGCTGCATGTATGTTGCCACTAGCAAGTGACCAAGATATTGCAAAAGAGTTAGGAACAAGACATAGAGCAGGTATTGGAATTTCTAAAGAATCAGATGCTATAGCAGTTATTGTTTCTGAGGAAACTGGAAAAATTTCTATTGCGAAAGATGGTACTTTAATTGCTGATGTAAATGAAGAAACATTAAAGAAAATTTTAATAAAAAATGTAATAACAAATAGGACGTCAGAAAAGGAAAAGAAATCTAAAATTATATGGGGAAAATTAAAAAAAGATAAAAATAATTAAATTATTTGATTTTATAAACCATATATGTTACAATTAAAAAAGTTTGAAAACTTGGGAGGAATTAACAAAATGGAGATATTAAAATATGCATTAATAGTAGTTTATATTATAGTTGCAGCTGCAATTATTATATTAACATTAGTTCAACAAAAGGAAGATAATGGTGCATCTGGCGCAATAACAGACACAGCTACAAATAATTTCTATGATAAGAACAAAGGTAGAACTAAAGCAGGAAAAGAAAAAAGATGGACAATAATATTAGGAATTGTTTTTGCAATTTTAACAGTAATTTTAGGAATTGTATTTATGTTAGTAAAATAATTGGATATACTAAGGAAAGCAGCTAATAACTGCTTTTTTTTAGATAGTAGGAAAACAGGGATTTTTAAGCCACTCTAGAAATTTTTAATTTCGTTAGAGTGGGCTATATGCATAGCAAGGACCGTCCCCAAATCCCGAAAGGAGGAAAAATGCAAGAAGACAATAATAGATTTGTAGAAGGACTTTTTAGAAGACATGAGAGAGGCTTTGGCTTTGTAATTGTAGAAGGTCAGGAAGATGATATCTATATAGCCAAAGAAGATTCTAAGGATGCTTTTAGTGGAGATAGAGTTTTAGTAAAATTAAAAAAGAAGTCAAATGGAGCGAGACAAGAAGGAATTATATTAAAAGTAATAGATCATAAAAAAGATACTTTAGTTGGTACTTTTCAGAAAAATAAAAATTTTGGTTTTGTAATTCCAGATGATAAAAAATTATGTAGAGACATATTTATTTCCAAGAAGAATTTTGGAAAAGCAAGAAATAATCATAAAGTTCTAGTTCAAATTATTAAATATCCACAAAAAGGAAAAAAAGCAGAAGGAAAGATATTAGAAGTTTTAGGTAATGTAAATGAAGCTGGAATAGATATGCTTTCTTTAATTAAAGATTATGATTTACCATATAGATTTCCAAAAGATGTTGTAAAAGAAGCTCAAAAATTTGGAGACAAAATAAATACTGACGATATAAGTGATAGAGTTGATTTAAGAGGGAAATATGATATTTTTACAATAGATGGAGAAGATGCTAAAGACTTAGATGATGCTGTGTGTGTACGAAAATTAGAAAATGGAAATTATGAATTAGATGTGCATATTGCAGATGTAAGTAATTACGTAAAAGAAAATAGTTTATTAGATAAAGAAGCATTATTAAGAGGAACAAGTATATATATGTTAAATAGGGTTATTCCAATGCTTCCAAGAGAACTTTCTAATGGAATATGTAGCCTAAACGAAGGAGAAGATAGGTTTACTTTATCTTGTAGCATGGAAATAAATGATAAAGGTAAAATTATTTCTAGTGAAGTATACAAAGGAATTATAAATGTTACTAGAAGAATGTCATATAAAGATGTACAAGCAATTTTGGATAACTCTAACGAAGAGATAGTAGAAAAATACAAAGATTATATATCAGATTTTAAACTTATGGAAGAATTAGCTAAAATTCTAAAAAACAAGAGATTGGAAAAAGGATATTTAAACTTAGACATACCGGAAAGTAAAATTACATTAGACCAAGATGGATATGCAATAGATGTACAAAAATACGAAACTACATTTGCAAACGAAATAATAGAACAATTTATGTTAGCAGCAAATGAAACAATTGCAGAAAAATTCTATTGGCTTAAAGCACCTTTTATATATCGTGTACACGAAGAACCTGATATAGAAAAGGTAAATGAATTAAATAAATTGTTATTTAACTTTGGATACAAAGTACACACAAAGGAAGGAAAAGTTTATCCAGCTGAATTTTCTAAAATTCTAAAAGAGGTAGAAGGAAAGCCAGAAGAAAAAATAGTTTCTAATATGATATTAAGAACTTTAAAAGTTGCAGTATACGATTCAGAAAATAAGGGGCATTTTGGAATAGCAAGTAAGTATTATTGCCATTTTACTTCTCCTATAAGAAGATATCCAGATTTATTTATACACAGAATTATTTCTAAATATTTAAAAAATAATTATACAATGCCAGAAAAACAAGTGGAATTTTATAACAAGGTTGCAGAAAGTGATGCAAAACAATCTTCTGATAGAGAAAAAATTGCAACACAAGTAGAAAGGGATAGTGTAGATATAAAGAAAGCAGAATATATGAGTAAGAAAATTGGAGAACAATATGAAGGAATTATCTCAGGAGTTACACAATTTGGTGTTTTTGTGGAATTAGAGAATACTGTAGAAGGTCTTATTAGGTTCGAAAATTTAGGTGACGATTACTATGAATATGATGCAGACCATAAAACTTTAATAGGAGAAAGAACAAAAGAAACATTTAGAATTGGAGATAAAATGAAAATAGAAGTAATAGAGGCAAATAAGCAAGAAAGAAAAATATCATTTAAAAGAATACAAGAAGAGCCAGAAACAGAAGAAAGTGTTTAGATTTTGCTAAAGACTTTCTTTTTGGCTATATTTAGTTTACTATCTAAACCAAGTAATAAAAGGAGCAAAGATTAAAACAATAAATGCCATAATTATAATAATTATACCTGCAGGTTTATTGCTATTAACTTTAATTTCGTAAATTGCATAATTAACCGTTTTACAAAATATTATAATTGCAATAATTAAAATAATATAAAACATCATAACCTCCTTAGCTTGATAATAGAAAACTAGATTTTATATTGGTTTTTACTTGTACATCAAAAAAAGTATTCTTATAATTTGCAGACCAATTATAGTTGCTCCATTCTTTTTCATTCTTAAAATTCTTTATTAAATTTTTTCCAACGCCATCTATGTCAGCTTCGTATATTTTTGCGGTTTTGTATTGGTAATCGAGCATGGCTTGTTCTAAATAAGAATTTAATAAACCTTCTAATTCTTTAATTTTGTTTGGTGTTAAACTTTCAGAACTTTTATCTACAGAAAGTAATCTGGCATTAAGATATACTGTAGATTTTGCATATGGTGCTCCATTAACGAGTTTAGCGTCAATTTTGGTATCCTTATGATAATATAATGCAATATCAATAGACGAATTTTCTTTATAAGGATTATCAATACTTATAACAGTGGATTCAAATTGATTTGTTAAAATTGAGTGTAAAACACTTTCGAAAGCAGTTAACTCTCCAACCAGTTTATCTTGTTTAAAAACAGCGACACCTAAATTCTCACTTTTTCTATTAAAAGAGGTTAATGGATTTTGACCTGCAACGATATTAAACTCATCTTCTGGACCTGTATTTTGACTAGAAGAAGGTAAATTAAGTTTGTTACCATTTCCCAAAATCGCAACAGGGTCACTATAATTGGCACTTAAAGAATTGAAAAAACTAGAGATTGTAGCATTTACTATGTGACCTGTATATTCGTTAGAATATGGTGTTAATTCATAATACTTTGCTACTAAATTTTCTAATTCAGGTTTTGAATTTGTAATATATTCTTTGGCAGAAGATTTAGAAACAATAATATTACAATCTGGTCTTATCTGTACTTGATTTGAAAGTGTAAATATTTCTTGACCAATTCCTCTATTTGCAATAGCTTCTGAAAATATTATTACTTTACAATGTGATAAATTAATTTCTTTACTAATATAGCTATTAAGAAGGCTTATACCACTATTAATAGAAGAACATTCTACACTATTTATTATGGTTGGTGCAGCTTCACCGGAAGTAGAAGAACTGTCGGAACTATTTGGAAATGTAAGCTGAATTGTAATCTCTAAATTATTAGTACTTCCTATGTCAATTCCTAAAGCAACAACATATGCTAAATCATCTATACTTTGAACACTATAGCATCCAGATAGTGAAAAGATTAATATTGATATGATGCAAAAAACAAGAAAATATAGTAAAAATTTACGTACTTTTTTCATTTTTTCCACCTCTCAATCTCTTTTTAATATTTGCAAATATTAGAACTAAAGGACAATATCCAAATAGTAGAATAAGTACTACATATTTGAAAATATTTATTTCTATATAGTTTAACTGTGCTAGATTAGTTGAAATTAGGCTAATTAGATATATAATTCCAGAAAAGCAATAAAGTATTCCGTTGTGATCAGAAATATTAGAAATCTTTTTAAATACATTTATTGCAAGTGAAACAGCAATGCATAAATAACTAATAACACCAACTGTCCAAACTAGTAAAAATATTGCATCTAGCCTTTGGAAGAATCTACCGAATTCTATATATCTCGTAGCTAAGTATAGAGCCATAATTTCCTCACTATTTCTAATAAAAGGGAATAATGCTAAAAAAGAAACTATACTAAAAAAGAATAATACTACAGATAGAATAGTAGAAATTCTTGCAATTTTCCTAAAAGATTTATCATCTTCTAGCATTGGTGGGAAAAAGTATAATATGGATATACTAGAAAAGGCAAACATATTGCTAAGTCCAATAATAAAAGTTTGTTTTACGCCACTTCCCAAAAGTGGAAATAACCCGTGAAAATCATAATTGTTGCTATTTGCAAGAAGAACAAATATTATGCAAAAAATTAATACAGGAAGTATTAGTAAATTGACTTTAGCAATTGTTTTTATACCTAATTTATTAGCAAATGTAATAGAAAATATAAAAAATAATACAATAACTATTATAGGAAGTTTATCTAAATATATTATTTTTAAATTTTCCGAAAAGCTTCTAAGAAGAACACTTGTAAATACAATAAAATAACTCATAAATAGTATACCAGTTATAATCTTTAATGTTTTACCACCTAAAAATTCGGATACATCCAAAATATCAAGCCCTGAAAAATGCTTAAATAGGAAGAGAAGAAATTGCACAAATAAAAGCAAAATAATTCCAAGGAATAGTATATTAAGAGCAGAGGCAGAACCAGTATTAGAAATAATACTTTTAGAAAAATTAAGTATGATGTGGTTTATTATTATAATAAGAACTAATCCAATAGCTTCAAGATTACTTAGTTTTACATTATTCATTAGGGTGCCTCCATTTCATACTAATTTTGCCTTGTGCTTTCTCTTTTTTTGGATGTAAATAATTATGTCTAAATTCTTGCATCCATGTTGGTAAAACAAAGTAATTCTTTGTTTTTTTATTAGATGTTATTATGTCATCTGGGTTTAAATAAGGAACACCAAAAGATTTTATACTACAAAGAATGCATAAATTAACATATAGAGTGATAGCTATACCTAGAAAACCAGCAATATATGCAGATATTGTAAATAAGAACCTTGTTATTCTTAAATGAAAACCAAAAGAAAAATCTGGAATGGCGAAGGATGCAATTCCTGTTATTGCTACAATTATTATAAGGAAGGGGCTTACTATACTTGCACTTACCGCTGCTTGTCCCAAGACTAATGCACCTACAATTCCAATTGTGGGCCCTATGGGTGAAGGTACTCTAAGTCCAGCTTCTCTTATTAATTCGAAAGATATTTCCATTACAATTAATTCGAAAATAATTGGAAACGGAACATTTTCTCTAGAAGCCCAAAGTGAAAATAATAATTCTGTTGGCAACAATTCCTGATGAAAATTTACAATTGCAATATAAAAACTAGGTAGTAGCAGTGTTATTGCCATAGCTAATAGTCTTAAAAATTTTAAAAAATTAGCAAAAGCTGGCTTTAAATTTGTATCTTCTGGGGAAGATATAAAATCCACAATGGTTGCAGGTAAAATTATACAATAAGGATTGCCATTTATTAAAATAACAACTCTTCCAGCATATAAGTTCTTTGCTGCTTTATCTGGCCTTTCGCTCGATATTACTTGGGGAATATTATAATTTTTACCTTCACATATTAACTGTTCTAATTGACCAGTAGATAAAAGTGAGTCTATATCTAAATTATTTAAACGATATCTAACTTCTGCCACTAAATCTGAATTAGCTATGTCTTTTAAATAACAAATTGCACAAGGTGTTTTACTTATTTTGCCAATGGATACATTTTCTATAACTAAATTCTCTGTATTAGTTGCACGTCTAATTAGAGAGGTATTTACACGGATTGATTCTACAAAAGCTTCTTGTGGACCTTTAATAATAATTTCATTATTAGGGGTGCTTATACTTCTTTGTTTAAATCCTTTTACATCTAAATTAAAAGCAATTGATAATGTATCTACAAATAATACACAGTTTCCCATATTTATTGCAGTGAAAATATTATTAAAATCAGTTTCTTTTACTAAAGCATTTTGTGGCAATAAGGAATTTTCTATTTCTGTTGCTAGATTATTCGAATTTTTTTGTATAATAACTTTTTTTCCTTTATTAATTGTTTTTAAACTCTGAGTTTTATACATATTTGCTTTATTTCTCATCATTAATGGTTGTAAGATAAATCTATTAATTAAATTAGTATCTGACATACCATCAATATAAATAATAAAAGCAGAGTAGGGTTTATTATTGGATTTTAATTTAAAATTTCTAATAACAATATCGCTATTTATTAGAGTGTTATATTTGTTATTTATAAATTCCTTATTTTCTTCTATATTTGCAGATACTTTTTTATCAAAATTATAGATTACATTTTTAGAAGTAGAATTATTTAAAGAAAAGTTATACGAATCTTTTGGCGCATTATATGTTATTAAATTACTAAATGATTTTTTTAATTGTGAAAAATTCATAATATACTCCCATAATACAAATAGTTAAATTTAGTAATTTCCAATAAATAAAAAAATATGTACAATTTTGAAAAAATTACTATATACAATAGGATACAAAAAATGATATAATTAAGTAGATGCTAGAAAAAATCTTGAACTTGGTTAAGTAGATGCTAGAAAAAATAGGAGAATTTTATGAAAAATAATATTTTAACATTTATTTTAATAATATTAATTTTAGGAATTATTGGAGGTATGGCATATTTTATTATGTCGTATTTGGGAGTTGACACAGGGAATATTTTGTCATTAGTTACTGGAACAAATGAGGTAAGTAATGAAACAATAAAGCCATTAGAACCGACAGGTAGTAGTTCTAATACATTGTTGTCTAGTCAACTTACAGATGTTCAAACTGCAGATTCAAATATAAATACTCAAGTTTCATCTGGAAGATATAAATATTATTATGACCAATTAGACGAAAATGCTAAAATAATATATTCAGCAGTAGAATCAAATATAGAAAATTTAAAAACAGGTACTGCGAAAATAGATTTTGGAAGTCAATTTAATTCATTGTTAAATGAAGAAAATGGAAGAGAAAAATTAAATGTTGCATATCAAGCAGCGTTAGATGCATTTGGCTTAGATTACCCAGATGTATTTTATATTGATGTAACCAAAATGGTATTAATGATATATTCAAATACTAATATTTTAGGAACTAAATATACAGTAGACATAGAACCTTCAGAAGGTGGAAATTATTTAGCTAGTGGTTTTTCTTCTAAAACAGATGTGGACAATGCATTAAATAAATTAGAAGCTATTAAGACTGATATTGCAAATCAAGTTGCAAATGATGATCCATATACTAAAGTAAAAAGAATTCATGATTTTTTAGTTGATTATATGGAATATGATACTTCTATGCAAAAAACAAATACAAGAAATATATATGGAGCTTTAGTAGAAAGAAGTGTTGTATGCGAAGGCTATGCAGAATCATTTAAATATTTATTAGATGCGACAGGAGTTCCTTGTATTGAAATTGTAGGTACTGGAACAAATTCAATGGGAGAAACAGAAGCACATGCATGGAATTATGTTATGCTTAATGATACTTGGTATGCAGTAGATGTTACATGGGATGATCCAGCAGTTATAGGAAATGGAACACTTCCAAAATCAGCTAAAACGAGATATTTCTTAAAAGGAGAAAATAGTTTTAGTGGAACTCATTTTCCAAGCGGGGAAGTATCAGATGGAGGAACAGTATTTAAATATCCGGAGTTAAGCAAGGAAGATTATGATTAGAAGTATAAAAACTTAGTGTATAGAAAAATTTATACACTAAGTTTTTTTTATTATAGAATTATGCAAATAAGTCCGCCACTGCCCTCGTTTACAATTCTTTCTAATGTTTCTTGAAGTTTTATTTGAGCATCCTCTGGCATATGAGCTAATTTGCTTTGTAAGCCTTCATTAACTAGCTCGTGTAAACTCTTACCAAATATGTTAGATTCCCATATCTTTTTAGGGTCATTTTCAAATTCAGATAATAGCGAGTTTACTAATTCTTCAGATTGTTTTTCAGAACCAACAATTGGTGATACTTCTGTTTCTATATCAGCTCTTATCATATGTATAGAAGGTGCTTTAGCTTTTAGTTTTACTCCGAATCTAGAGCCTTGTTTAACCATTTCTGGTTCTTCTAGAATTAATTCATCAATAGAAGGAGTTACAATTCCATATCCTTTGGATTTAACTTCCTCTAGAGCAAAAGAGATTTTATCATATTGTTTCTTTACTTCAGAAAATTCTGACATCGTTTTAAACAAATCACCATCATTGCAAATATTTACTCCAGATATTTCGGTTAAAACATTATAGAATAGTGATTCTTGTAGCATTATTGAGATATATACAGTTCCATTTCCTAGTTCTATTTTGTCTATGGATGCTTTACTTACAATTTCAGAACTAGAAAGTTTATTAATAGAAGAATCTACTTGCTTTAAAATTTTTGTATTTTCAAATGAAGATTTCAAATCGTTTAAAAGTGTGTTTTTTAAAGGATGATTGTCTTCTAGAATGTCTATCCATTTTGGGAAGTTTATATTAATTTGATTAATAGGAAATTCATATAAAACTTTTGAAAATATATTGTTTATATCATCAAGTGTTAATTCTGAACAATTAATACAAATTACAGTAGTTTCGTATTTGGCTTCAAGACTTTTTGCTAGTTCCACAGTGGATTCAGCATTTGGATGCTCAGAATTTAATACAATTACAAAAGGTTTATTTAGATTTTTTAGTTCATTTATTACACGTTCTTCAGCATTAACATAATCTTCTCTAGGAATATCTGTAAAACTACCATCTGTAGTCATTACAATTCCAATCGTAGAATGTTCTTCTATTACTTTTTTTGTGCCTATTTCTGCTGCTTGTTCGAAAGGCATTTCTTCGTCAGACCACGGTGTTTTTACCATTCTTGGCATGTCATCTTCTAAATAACCAATTGCATTGTTTACTAAATAGCCAACGCAATCTACTAATCTAGTTCTTAATTTAATATTATTTCCAATAGTTATTTCTACAGCTTCATTTGGAACAAATTTAGGTTCTGTTGTCATAATTGTTCTTCCGGATGCACTTTGTGGTAATTCATCTGTAGCACGTTCTTTTTTATATTCATTTTCAATATTAGGAATAACTAACAAATCCATAAAATTTTTTATAAAAGTAGACTTACCAGTTCTAACAGGTCCAACAACTCCAACATAGATATCACCATCTGTACGTTTTGCAATATCTTCGTATACATTAATATTTTCCATTTATAAAATACCTCCTCATAGAAAATGTTTGTACTAAGTTACTTTAATTAAGTATATTAGTAGTTTGTTTAAGTTATTCCTAATTGTAAAATAATTTATGATGAACTTTTGATGACCGTTGCAAAAGTTCACGTTGCAAAATAAAAAATCATATGATAAAATAGCAAAAGTTATATGGAGGTTTTTTATGGAAGAGAATGAAGTTATAGAAGAATTAAGAAAATATAATCAACCAAGATTAATAGATATATTAAATAAGGTAGATAATGAAAAAAGAAAAGAACTTGTAAATGAAGTAAAAGAAATAAATTTAAAAGAATTAGAAAGATTATACGAAAATATAAAAGAAACTGCAGATGTAGATGTAGGAGAATTAAAACCAGTTAAATCTGTAAATCCAGATAAACTTTCTAAAGAAGAATATGATGAATACGAAAATTTAGGAGCTGATGTAATAAAAAATAATAAATTTGCAGTAGTCATAATGGCTGGTGGAGAAGGAACAAGACTTGGATTTAATGGACCTAAAGGAACATTCAAAGTAAATGTAGAACCAGAACCTAAATATTTATTTGAAATAATGGCAGACTCTATAGCAAGAGCTAATAAAAAATATGGAGTTACAATACCATGGTACATAATGACTAGTAATAAAAATAATGAACAAATAGTTAATTTTATGGAAGAACATAATTATTTTGGATATCCAAAGGAATATGTTGGATTCTTTAAACAAGGAGAATTACCATTAATAACAGAAGATGGTCAATTAATAGTAGATGAAAATTATAATATAAGAAAAGCAGCAGATGGAAATGGTAGTGTATTTAAGTCTATGCACGAAAGAGGAGTTTTAGATGAAATGAAAGAAAAAGGCATAGAGTGGGTATACATAGGCCAAATAGACAATATATTGCTAAAAATGGTAGATACATTGTTATTAGGTGTTGCCATAAAAGAGGGTTCAGAAATTGCTACAAGATCTGTATTTAAAGATTTCCCAAGAGAAAGAATGGGAACTTTATGCTTAAAAAATGGAAAAGTTAAAGTTATAGAGTATTCAGAAATTCCAGAAGATATGATAGAAGCTAAAAATGAAAATGGTGAAATGTTATTTGGAGAATCAAATATTACATGTAATTTATTTAGTTTAAAAGCAATAGATAAAATAAGTCAAGAAAATTTACCATACCATAAAGCACATAAAAAATATAGTTATATGGATGAAAATTGCAAAATTGTAGAGCCAGAAGAACCAAATGCATACAAATTCGAATATTTCATATTTGACTCTTTTGAATTTTTTAATCAAATATCAATAGTAAGAGGAAAAAGAGAAGAAGATTTTGCTCCAATTAAAAATAAAGAAGGAGTACAATCACCAGAGACAGCTATAAAACTATATAATGATTATTGGAGGAGACATGCAGATGAAAGAATGTAGAATAGAAAATTTATATAATCTAGATGAAACAATAGCAAAAGATGTGTTTAAAGGATGTACATATCCTTGGGAAGTTTTGCCTAAAATAGAGCAGTTTATTATAGAATTAGGAAAAACTTTAGATAAAGACGAATACGAAGAAAAAGGAGAAAATATTTGGATAGCTAAAATTGCTAAAGTAGCACCAACAGCATATATTGCAGGACCTGCGATAATTGGAAAAAATGCAGAAATAAGACATTGCGCATTTATAAGAGGAAAAGCAATTGTTGGTGAAGGTGCAGTTGTGGGTAATTCAACTGAATTAAAAAATGTAATATTATTTAATAAAGTACAAGTGCCTCATTATAATTATGTAGGAGATTCAATTTTAGGATATAAATCTCATATGGGTGCAGGTTCTATAACTTCAAATGTAAAATCAGATAAAAAATTAGTAATTGTAAAAAACGGAGAAGAAAAAATAGAAACAGGATTGAAAAAATTTGGAGCAATGGTAGGCGACAATGTAGAAGTTGGCTGTGGTTCTATCTTAAATCCTGGTAGTGTAATTGGAAGAAATACGAATATATATCCACTATCATCTGTAAGAGGAGTTGTACCACCACATTCTATTTATAAAAATAAAAATGAAATTGTAGAGAAAATAGACTAATTAGAATATTAAAAAGAGCAGGGAAAAAACAACCTTGCTCTTTTTTGATGAAAATATAATTACTAGATATATGTTAATTTATTCTAGAATTATACACTTTGAGTACCTGGAATAAAATAATCTACAACTCCATAAATTAAAGCACCAATTATTGCTGCCATCCAAGATATTGTATAACCTGCAACGAAAAATTGTGTAGCATATAATGTAGCAACTGCAAGTGCGAAACCAACAATACCCCTACCAAAACTACTAGCATGTAAACCAGTGAATTTTGTAATTATATAGTCCATAATAGAAAGAACTATAGCAGCAATAGCTAATGTCCAAATATTATTAATTGAGAAACCAGGAGTGAAAAAAGCAGTTATAGCTAGAACAACAGCAGATGTTACTAATCTCCATAGTATTTGTCCCATGGTACTTGTAGTTGAATTTCCTTTTACATTCATTTGACTATCAGCCATAATATAAAACCTCCTTAAATTGGTTTCATAATAGTATTATTTACAAAGTTAAATTAAATATTCAAAAACGAATAAAAAATTAAAAAAAAGACATAATAAAATTGAAAAATGAAGTAGGTGATATTATGTTATCAAATTTTTTAAGAGCAATAATTATATACATATTTGTTTTGTTAGTTATGAGACTAATGGGAAAAAGAGAAATTGGGCAGTTACAACCTTTTGAACTTGCAATTTCTATTATGATTGCGGATTTGGCATCTATTCCAATGTCAGATGTTGGAACCCCAATATTAAATGGTTTAATTCCTATTTTAGGTTTACTTGTTATGCACTTAATAATTTCTGTTTTAAATATGAAAAGTTTAAGATTTAGAGAGATAATTTGCGGTAAACCATCAATTTTAATATATAGAGGAAAAATTGATGAAAAGATTTTAAAAAAAGAAAGATTTACAATAAATGAATTAGAGGAAAGGTTGCGTTCAAATAATATTTTTAATATTGGAGATGTGGAATATGCAATATTAGAAACTAGTGGGCAAGTAACTGTAATACCAAAGCCAGAAAAAAGAAATGTTGTAGTAAAAGATTTTAATTTAGATCCTGAATATGAGGGGATTTCTTATGATTTAGTTATAGATGGAGTTGTAATGGAGGACAATTTGCGAAAATTAGGGAAAGACGAGAAGTGGTTAGAAAAGCAAGTTGCGAAATTTAAAATAAAACCAAAAGATGCTTTAGTAGTAACAATAGATGGGGAAGGACAATTTTTCTGTCAAGCTAAAGAAAGGAAAAATAAGAATGTATAAAGAGATTGTTGTGTGTATTTTAGTAGTTATTTTAATAATTAGTATGGATTTAATAAGTAATAATTATACTAAGAAGGTTTTTTCAAATTTAAATGAAAGCTTGGGAATTTTAAGAAATGAAATGATGGAGGAAAACAAAGATAAAAATAAAATAAATGATGAAATGAAAAATGTAGAACAAAAATGGAACGAACATTTAAATATTTTATCATGCTATATAGAACATAATGAATTAGAAAAGGTAGCAAGGCAGATAACAGTAATAAAAGGAAATGCAGATATGGAAGAATACGGACAAGCAGTACCACAGCTAGACGAGTGCGTATATATTATAAATCACATTGTAGACAAAGAAAGACTTTTGGTAAGAAATTTATTTTAGTGAACTTTAGGGACGGACCTAAAAAGTTCAAATTTTACGTTAACTAACGAGTTTTTAGTCTGTGAAGTTTAATGATTGTTATAAATAATTTTTTGGTGTATAATTATGCAAAAACAAAAGAGGGAAAAAATGGATAGAAGAGCATACACTGAAGTTAATTATATAATAAATGAAATGCCGGACGAAATGAAAAATAAAATACCAAAAGAAGTAGAAGCTAATATTCAAAATAAAATGGATAGAAACTATGTTGTACAAATAGATGATATAGAAGATGCAAAATTACTTCCAGATACCGAAAAAATATTGGCTGTTTTATATGCAGATTATCTTGCAACAGAAGATGAGAAAAAATCTATAAAGAATATGGAAGATAAAATAAAAAATAAGAAAATACAAGAAATAAATAAAAATGTAATTAACCCTTTTGAAAATAAAGAAAATTCTATAAAAAATAATAATATTAGTTTAATAAAAAGAAAAAAAGATAAATGGTATGAAAAAATCATTAAATGGATAAAGAAAAAATTCTAATAAGAGGTGAAAAAATTGGCTGTACAACTTATATATAAACATCAACAAGTAACAGAAAGATTATTAAATGAACGATTACAAAATAGTAATAGAGCAGCATATGTATATCCAACTGGAGCCGGAAAAACTTTTCCGGTTTTAAAATATATAGAAGACCAAGAAGCACAAAGCAATGGAAATACAAATGTTTTAATTTTAGTTCCAAGTTTAATTATAAAAAATCAGTATAAGAAATATATAGAAAGATATATCGATAACGGAAAGAATTTAATGAGTAGAAAGAGAATAAGAGTAGCTACATATCAATCTTTAAGACAAATAAACGCAATGCAAGATTTGGATGTTGATGTGGTGGTATGCGATGAAGCGCATAGAATAGGCGCAGAAACATGGGAGCCAGAGATAGATACATTAATGGATAGCCAACCCAATAGCAAATTTATTGGAATAACTGCAACTCCAATAAGAACAGATGGAAGAGATATGTTGTATGAAAAATTTGCAGATAGTATAGTATACGAAATGTCTATGACAGAAGCAATAGATGGTTCAAAAGAAGGAGAAGTGGTTTTAACAGGAGCAAACTACGTAAGAATGCTATCTGCCTTAAAAGGTGAGGTAGAAAAGTACGGGCAATTAATAAACGAAATAAATGATCCAAATAAGAAAGAAAGAGTAATGAAAACATATCGAAAGCTAGAAAGTTTGGTAAGTAGAGCACCAGAAATGCCACAAATTATGGCACAAGCAATGAAAAATAAAAATGGAAAATATGTAGTATTTTGTGCTGATAGAGAAGACATACAAGATAAAATGCAAAGAGCTTCAGAAATATTTGGAGAAGTAAACGGAAATATATCAATCAATTATATATTAAGTAGGTCTGGAAAAGATGATAATTTTGGAAAAACGCCATTAGTTAATAGGACAACAATAGAAAATTTCGAAGAAGCTAAAGAAGATGGTAGTTTGCAATTATTATTTTGCGTGGATATGTTAGATGAAGGAATACATATAAATGGACTAGATGGAATAGTAATGTTTAAGCCAACTGAATCTTGGATAGTATATAGCCAAGAAATAGGTAGAATAATGAGTGTAGATGCAAAAGAGGATAGGGTAATAGTTGATGCTGTAAATAACTGGATTAGACAAATAGATACATATACAGAAATAGAACATGCCATTGGAAGAGGAAACAGTAGAACAAATAATAGTCATTATAATTTCTTTAAACTAGAATCAGAAGAAATTGAATTGATTAATTTATTAAGAGATATAAACGAGCAGGTTAAAATTCGAGTACCACATAATACATATGAAGAATTTATAGAATTTTTAAAAGAACATGGAAGAACTCCAATGAGCACGTTTCATAGAAATGGTAAAGTGTTAACAGACAAAGATTTAACAGAAGAACAAAAAGAAGAAAAAAGATTAGCTAAAAGATGGGCTTATACTACAGAAAAAAATATATTAGATGAATATGCAGGTAGACCAATAGAGGAAGTACCAGAGGAATATAGAGAAAAAATACAAACGTTAAGAGATTTTGGATTGGGCTTGGAAGAGAAAATATTACACCATAATACAGTAGAAGAAATTATAGCTTTTGTTAAAGCAAATGGTAGACTGCCAAAGGAAAGAATAAAAAAAGATGGTAGAAAGATAGAAAGAGCCGAAATGTCAAAAGAACAAAGAGAGGAAGCAAATTTATGTAGCAGATGGAGACATTCCAAAGCAAAACGAAGAATGGAGGAATATGCAGGTATACCAATAGAAGAAGTACCAGAAGAATATAGAGAAATGATACAAAGTTTACGTGATGTTGGTTTGGGGGTAAATGAAAGTGTAAATCTATATAAAGAAATGATAAACTATATAAATACTTATGGAAGATTGCCAAGATCTATAATTAGAAGAAATGGTGAAAAATTAAAAATATCAGATTTAACAGAAAAGGAAGTGGAAGAAGTTCGTTTACGTTCAAGATGGGCTCATTCAAGACAATTAAAAACAGTAAAACAATATATGTTAGGACAAATAGAAGAAAAAGATTTACCACGTGAAGAAATAGATGACATAAAAAAAGTAAGTGAATTATTAGCTAATTTTAAACCAAGAGCTACAGAACAGAACTTATTTGAAAGATATATTGGATTTATAGAAGAATATGGAAGAACACCTCGTATAACAATAAGAGAGGCAGGAAAAGCTTTAAATATAGCAGAAATGACAGAAGAACAAAAAAGAGAAAAAAGATTAGCTAGAGAGTGGGAAAAATCTAAAGAGAGACAAATGTTAGAAGATTCTGTTGGAAGAACAATAGAAGAGATACCCGAAGAAGACAGAGAAAGTATACAAAAATTAAGAAATTTTGGATTAGGATTAGAGCCAGAAGAAACGCATGATGTTTATGATACATTTATAGGATTTGTTCAAGCACATGGCAGAACGCCTAGAGGAAATTTCGGTAGATATGGAAGAAAATTAAGCGTAGGGGAATTAACTCCAGAAGAAAAACAAGAATTAGATTTGCATAGAGAATGGATGGATTCCGAAGAAAGACGAATCTTAGATGAAAATGTTGGAAAGCCAATAGAGGAAGTTCCAGAGGAGTATAGAGCAAAAGTACAAAAATTGAGAGAATTAGGTTTAGGATTAAGGCAGCCTACTACATATGAAAAATATGTTGAATTCGTAGAAACAAATGGAAGAGCTCCTAGATCAACAATAAAAAGAGATAGTAGAACATTAAAGAGGGAAGAATTAACACCGGAAGAATTAGAAGAGGTTCATTTATTTGCAAATTGGCGCAAATCTCCAGAAAAGAAATTGCTGGACCAATATGCAGAACAACCAATAGAGGATGTTCCGGAAGAATATAGAGAAAGAATACAAAGATTAAGAGACTTAGGTATAAAAGGAAAAACTAAAGGTCAAAAAATAAAAGGAAGAATGCAAAGAGCGGTTGTAGATAATATAGCTTCTCTAGAAGAAGTAAGACAGGAACTAGCTCCAGGCAAAACTAGAGGTGAACTTAGGTGAACTTTTAGGGTTCGCCCCTAAAGTTCATTTTTTAGTGTAAAGCTCTTGACATTTACACTAAAATGGTGTAAAGTATAATAGCATTACAAAAAGAAAAGGGTGTAATGATGGAAAAAAACGTTGAAATAAGCATATTATCTCAAATATATAAAAATACTTTAACACAAAAGCAATTCGAAATTTTGGACGAATATTATAATAATGATTATTCATTATCAGAGATTGCGGAAAATCATAATATTACAAGACAAGCAGTAAGAGATAATATAAAAAGTGGAGAAAACAAATTATATGATTTAGAAAATAAATTAGGAATTATGAAGAAAATGAAAGAACAAGAGAAAATAGTAAAAGATGTTATTTCTAAATTAGATAATTTACCATTACAAGATAAAACAGAATTAGAAAAGATAAAAACAGAATTAAAAAATTTGATATAAAAGTTAGGAGGCAATAATGGCTTTCGAAGGATTATCTTCTAAATTACAAAAAATAACAAGTAAATTCAGAGGCAAAGCAAGAGTTACAGAATCAGACTTAAAAGACATGCTAAGAGAAGTTAAACTTGCATTATTAGAAGCTGATGTTAACTATAAAATTGTTAAAGAATTTATTGCAGATATACAAGAAAAAGCATTGGGCCAAGATGTGTTAAAATCATTAACACCTGGTCAACAAGTTATAAAGATTGTTAAAGATGAATTAGTAGAATTACTTGGTGGAACAGAGAGTAAAATTACATTTTTGCCAAATGCTCCAACAGTTATAATGCTAATAGGTTTGCAAGGTTCTGGTAAAACAACAACAGCAGGTAAACTTGCAAATATATTAAGAAAACAAGGTAAAAAACCACTATTGGTTGCTTGTGATGTTTACAGACCAGCAGCTATAAAACAACTTCAAGTTGTTGGAAAACAATTAAACATACCAGTTTTCAGTGATGAAAATTCTAAAAATGTTGTAAACATAGCAAAAAGATCAATAGATGAAGCAATAAGAAAATTAAATGATGTAATAATACTAGATACAGCAGGTAGACTTCAAATAGATGATGACTTAATGAAAGAATTGCAAGATTTAAAGCAAGGTGTAAGACCACAGGAAATTCTATTAGTAGTAGATAGTATGACAGGTCAAGATGCTGTAAATGTTGCAACAACATTTAATGAAAAAGTAGGAATAGATGGAATTATCTTAACAAAATTAGATGGTGATACACGTGGTGGTGCAGCATTATCAGTGAAGAAAGTTACAGGAAAGCCTATAAAATACATAGCAACAGGTGAAAAACTAAGTGATATAGAACCATTCCATCCAGATAGAATGGCATCAAGAATTTTAGGAATGGGAGATGTGCTTTCTATAATAGAAAAGGCTGAAGAATCATTTGACGAAGAAGAAGCTAAAAAAATGGAAGAACAATTAAGAAAGCAAACATTCGATTTAAATGATTATTTAGCACAATTAAGACAAGTTAAAAAGATGGGTTCTTTTTCATCACTATTAAAAATGATTCCAGGAATGAATCAATTAAAAAATGTTAAAGTTGATGATAAAGAATTTGATAGAATAGAAGCTATTATTTGCTCAATGACAAACGAGGAAAGAAGAGAACCACGATTATTAAATGCAAGTAGGAGAAAAAGAATAGCAAATGGTAGTGGAACATCAGTACAACAAATAAATAAATTTATGAACTCATTCGAAACAACACAAAAATTGATGAAAAAAATGAAAACAGGAAAAGGAATGAGAAACATGATGAAAAATTTAAATCTTAAAGATTTAAAGGATTTCAAAATGTAGATTATTAATAATAATTAATAATAGATTACTTAGATTTTTAGGAGGTGAAATAAATGGTAAAAATCAGACTACAAAGAGAAGGAAAGAAAAAAGCACCTTTTTATCATATAGTAGTAGCAGACTCTAGAAGTCCAAGAGATGGAAAAGTTATCGCTAGAATAGGAACATATGATCCAATGACAGAACCATCTACAATAGTTTTAGATAAAGAAGCTGTTGCAACATGGATTAAAAATGGAGCAAAACCTACAGATACAGTTAAAAAATTAATAGACTTAGCAAACAAAGACTAATGACACGAGGAGGATAAACAAATGAAAGAAGTATTAGATTTAATGATAAGAAACTTAGTAGATAATCCAGATGAAGTATCTATAAAAGAATTAAATGGTGAAAAATCAGTTGTATACGAAGTAAAAGTCGCTGAAGATGATATGGGAAAAGTTATAGGTAAACAAGGTAGAGTAGCAAGAGCTGTAAGAGCTATAATGAAATCTATAGCATCAAAAGAAGACAAAAAAGTTACAATTGAATTCATCGACTAAAGGTAGGGTAATATGGAATATATAGAGATTGGACAAATTGTTAATACCAATGGTTTAAAAGGTGTTGTAAAAGTAAATCCTTTTACTGATGATATTAGTAAATTTGAAAGTTTAAAGTATATATATATACAATTAAAAAATGAACTCAAAAAAGTAAAAATCGAGCAAGTAAGATATAATAAAAATCAAGTCTTGCTTAAGCTTGAAGGAATAGATTCTATAGAAGAAGCAGAAAAATATAGAAATTTTTATTTGAAAACAGAAAAACAAAGTCAAGAAGAATTGGGAGAAGATACATATTATATTGTAGATTTAATCGGTCTTGATGTGTATTCAGATAAAGATGAATATTTAGGCAAAATAGATGATGTATTTCCAACTGGTAGTAATGATGTATATGTAATAAAAGACAATCTCGGAAAACAAATATTAATTCCTGCCATAGCAGATGTTGTAAAAAAAGTTGATTTAAAAAATAAAAAAATGATAATAAACCTTATTCCAGGTTTATTATAGGAGGAAAAATGAAATTTAATGTTTTAACTCTTTTTCCAGAAATGTTTTCTGCATTAGATGAAAGCATTATTGGTAGAGGAAAAGAAAAAGGACTAATAGATATTAATTTAATAAATATTAGGGATTTTTCAAAAGATAAACATAAAAAAGTAGATGATACTCCTTATGGTGGTGGAGCTGGAATGGTTATGGAGCCAACAGTTGTATATGATGCATACAAATCTATTAAAGATGAAAATGCAAAAGTTATATATATGTCACCACAGGGCAAAACTTTAAATCAACAAATTGTACAAGATTTAGCTAAGGAAGAAAGTATTATATTACTTTGCGGACATTATGAAGGTATTGACCAAAGAGTAATAGATGAAATTGTAGATGAGGAAATTTCTATAGGTGACTATGTATTAACTGGTGGGGAACTACCAGCAATGGTTTTGATAGATAGTGTAAGTAGATATGTAAAAGGAGTTTTAAAAGAAGACTCTGTGCAAGAGGAATCTTTTGCAAACGGACTATTAGAATATCCACAATATACTAGACCAGAGGTGTTTTTAGATAAGAAAGTTCCAGAAGTATTATTATCTGGGCATCATGAAAATATCAAAAAATGGAGAAGAAACCAAGCTTTAATAAATACATATTTAAAAAGACCAGATTTGTTAAAAGAAATAGACTTATCAGAACAAGATAAAAAAATATTAAGTGATTATAAAAATTTAAAAGAAGGAGGAAGTAAATAATGGATATCATAAAATCAATAGAGCATGAGCATCTAAAAGAAAAGATACCAGTTCTTAAGGTTGGAAATACTGTAAGAGTTCACCAAAGAATAAAAGAAGGAAATAGAGAAAGAATCCAAGTATTCGAAGGAATTATTATTAAAAAACAAGGTGGAGGATTAAATGCTACATTCACAGTTAGAAGAATAGCTTCTGGAGTTGGTGTAGAAAAAACATTCTTAATTCATTCACCATTAGTAGAAAAAGTAGAATTAGTTAGAGTAGGTAAAGCAAGAAGAGCTAAATTATATTACCTAAGAGATAGAGTAGGTAAAGCTGCTAAAACTAAGGAACAAGTTGGTGCAAGAATTGAAAACAAAGAAATTACAGTAAAAACAGCTGTAGAAGAACCTGCAGTTGAGGATGTTAAAGAAGAAGCTCCAGTAACTGAAGAAGTTAAAGAAGAAGCTGTTAAAACAGAAGCTCCAGTAGCTGAAGAAGTTAAAGAAGAAGCTGCAAAAACAGAAGCTCCAGTAGCTGAAGAAGCTAAGGAAGAAACTGCAAAAGCAGAAGCTCCAAAAGCTGAAGAAAAAGTAGAAGAAAAAGCTACTGAAGAAACAAAAAAAGATGAATAATATAATATATAAAAAATAGTCTGTTATCTATTGACAGATTATTTTTTTTGTACTATTATATGAATAAGTAATCATATGAACAATCACTCATATGATGTAAGAGATAAAAATACAGGAGGTAAAAATGGAGGAAGATAAACTAGTTTGCTCAGAAAAATGTCCACATTTTAATAAGATAAATAAAGTAAAAGAAAGAGAGCCAAAGGCTGACGAATATCTTAAATTATCAAATATGTTTAAGTTATTTGCAGATGAAACTAGATTAAAAATAATTTGTAGTTTATTAAAAGAGGAACTTTGTGTTTGTGATTTATGCGAATTATTAAATTTAAATCAATCAGCTGTTTCACATCAATTGCAATTATTAAGAAATAGTAAATTAGTTAAATTTAGAAGAGAAGGAAAGCAAATTTTTTATAGTTTAGATGATGAACATGTAGAACTAATAATTCAAATGGCATTAGATCATATTGTTGAGGAGGAAGAAAAAAATGGCAAGTTGTTGTAATAAGGAAGAATGTGATGTAAAAGAAAAAAATATAAGTAAAATAATTTTATATATACTTTCTTTAATAATTTTTGCTGTTGGTTTTATTCCTGCCTTAGTACAATTTAGAATATGGATATATTTAGTAGCAGTTTTACTAGCAGGTTATGATTTATTAATAGAGGGAATAAAAAATTTATTTAAATTAAATTTTGAAGAAAGCACATTAATGACAATTGCAATAATAGGTGCATTTGCAAAAGGAGATTATCCAGAAAGTTGTTTAGTAGTTTTATTATTTAAATTAGGTGAATTCCTAGAAGAATTTGCAGAAGCTAGATCTAATAAGAATATAGAGGATATAACTAAAATTAAATCCAATAATGCAAATTTAGTTGAAGGTGACAACATAAAGGTTATTAAAGTAGAAGATGTAAAGGTAGGAGATATATTACTGGTAAAACCGGGGGAAAAGATTCCTGTAGATGGAGTTGTAACATCTGGTACATCTCAGTTGGATACATCACCAATAACAGGGGAAAGTAAACCGGTAAAAGTAGAAGCTAAAAACGAAGTGGTTTCTGGAAGTATAAATTTAAATAGTGTAATTTATATTAAAGCAGAAAAAGAATATAAAGATTCTATGGCTTCACAAATAATCGATTTAGTATATGAGGCAACAAATAACAAGGGAAATACAGAAAAATTTATTACTAAATTCTCTAAGATATATACACCAATTGTAATAGAAATAGCACTTTTATTAGTAATAGTACCATTAATTTTAGGTGCAAATATGGATAAATGGATAGACATAGCGTTATTCTTCTTAGTTGCATCTTGTCCATGTAGTTTAGTAATTTCTATACCATTATCTTTCTTCTCTTGTATTGGAGCAATATCTAAAAAAGGCATGATAATAAAGGGAACAAAATACATAGAAAACCTAGCTAAAACGGATATAATAGCTTTCGACAAAACAGGTACATTAACAACGGGCAAAATGGTTATAGACCAATTAGTAGTAACAGGAATTTCAGAAGATGAAATGTTAGAATATATTTATAGTATAGAAAGTTTATCAAATCATCCAATATCAACTGCAGTAGCAAATTATAAGAAAAATGTGCAGAAATTAGAAGTAAAAGATTACAAAGAAGATTCTGGACTTGGTTTATATGGAATAATAAACGGAAAAGAAATATTATTTGGAAATAAAAAATTGTTGGAAAAATATAATGTAGATACAAAAGAATATATAGATAATACTATAACACTTGCTGTTGATAGAAAAATTGTAGGTTATATAACATTAAAAGAAGAATTAAGGGAAAATGTAGAAAATATATTAAGTGAATTAAAAGAAGAAGGAATAAAAGATGTTGCAATATTAACGGGAGACAACAAGAAAGCAGCGAAAAATATTGCGGATAAATTGAATATTACAAAAGTATATGCAGAATTATTACCACAGGAGAAATTGAATAAAGTTGAAGAATTACAAGCTAATGGCGAAAAAGTAACATTTTTAGGAGATGGAATTAATGATAGTCCAGTAATAGCAACAGCGGACTTTGGAATGAGTATGGGAACAGGCTCAGAAATTGCAAACAATACAGCAGATGGAATTTTGATTTCTAATGATATAGCGATGTTACCAAATATAATAAAAGTAGCTAAAAAGACAATGAGGATAGTAACATTTAATATTGCTTTTTCATTATTAGCAAAACTTGTAGTTTTAATAGTAGGATTATTTGGAACAGCACCAATTTGGCTTGCAGTATTAGCAGATACAGGGGTTACATTACTAACAGTATTAAATGCATTAAGAATATTTAAATAGAAAAATGGGACGGTTATTTTTTACTTAAATAGGTAAAAAAGGACCGTCCTTAAATCCCTGTTGAAAAAAATCAATTTTCCTGATATAATTAACCCCAAAAAGGAAAGGGAGAACAATGAAAGTAGCATTTTATACACTAGGTTGCAAAGTAAATCAATACGAAACAAACGGAATGATACAAGCCTTTATGGAAAATGGATACGAAATAGTGGATTTTTCTGAAAAGGCTGATATTTATATAATAAATACTTGTACAGTAACTAGCATTTCGGATAAAAAATCAAGACAAATGATTAGAAGGACAAAACAATTAAATCCAGATGCAATTGTAGTAGCAGTTGGTTGCTATGCACAAGTAGCAAAAGATAAATTAGAAGAAATAAAAGATATAGACCTTATTTTAGGAATAAGCGAAAAAACAGAAATAGTTAAATATGTGGAAGAAGAAATACAGAATAGAAAGCCACAAGAACATATATCAGATGTTATGCATCAAAAAGAATTTGTTGATTTTGGTAGTGTGAATTATACAGACAAAAACAGAGTAGCTATAAAAGTGCAGGATGGATGTAATCAATTTTGTACATATTGTATAATTCCATATGCCAGAGGTCGTATTCGTAGTAGAAAAATAGAAAATGTAAAAAAAGAAGTAGAAGATTTAGCCAAAAAGGGAATTAAAGAAATCGTAATAACAGGAATTCATGTTGCATCATACGGAAAAGATTTAAAAGAAGATGTAGGTTTAATAGATTTATTAGAAGAAATTAATAAAGTAGATGGGATAGAAAGAATTCGTTTAAGTTCTTTAGAGCCAACATTAATAACAGAAGAATTTGTAAAGAGATTAAGCAAATTAAATAAAATTTGTGACCATTTTCATTTATCATTACAAAGTGGATGTGATGAAACATTAAAAAGAATGAATAGGCATTATACAACCGCAGATTTTAAAAAAGCTACGGAATTGTTAAGAAAAACATATCCAAATGTTGCTTTAACTACGGACGTAATAGTTGGTTTCCCTGGTGAAACAGATAAAGAATTTAATACAACATATGAATTTTTAAAAGATATAAATTTTTATAAAATGCATATTTTTAAATATTCGCAAAGACGTGGTACAAAAGCAGAGAAAATGTCAAATCAAGTGGATGGAAAAGTAAAGGAAGAAAGAAGTAAAAAATTAATAGAATTGTCAGACAAGAACGAAATAGAGCAAAATAAAAAATATTTAAATAAAACATTAAAAGTATTGATAGAAGAATTAGAAAAGGGTTACTACAAGGGACATACTACAAATTATATAATGGTAAAAATAAAGGAAAACAAAGAAAATTTGCAAAATAAAATAGTAAACGCAAAAATTATTGATAATGACGGAATTGAATTAATAGGAAAATTAGAAAAATAATATTGATAAAAATAAAGAGTTATAGTAAACTAAAGAAGAAGTTATGAGCTTTCGAAGGTAAAGTGTAGAAAGTTTACGATTAACATAAGGAAAAGTTATACAAAGGAGAAAGCAATGGAAGAAAAAGATCCAAATAAATTTTATTTAGTTGTTAAAGTAAGTAGATGGACAAAAATTAGAAATTTCTTTATTTTAAAATTTAGAAGAAATAGGAGATATGCTGATGAATAAGACGAAAAGGAAAATATTCGAAACAGCTATGCAGTTATTCGCAGATAAGGGATATGAGGCTACTAGCATAGAAGAAATAACTGCTACGGTTGGAGTTGCAAAAGGAACTTTGTATTATCATTTTTCTAGTAAAGAAGAAATATATAATTTTTTAGTAGAAGAGGGAATGAAACTTTTAAAGAATAGTATTCAAATAAAAACTGATAAGGTTTCTAGCTATATAGATAAAATAAGAGCTATAATTTTAATACAAATAAAAGTAATAGTAAAATACGAAAGTTTAATTACAATAGTTCTTAGCCAAATGTGGGGAAAAGAAGAAAGAAATAAAAGAAGTAGACAATATGTATTTGAATATTTAAGTATAGTAGAAAAGATAGTTAAAGAAGGAATAGCAAAAGGCGAAATTATAGATAGAGACCCCGAAATTATTGCTTCCGAGATATTTAGTCTTACAAGCACATGTTTAATATATAAATTGAAAACAGAAAAAGATTTAGATATTCAAGCAATGTATAAGGAAGTAGAAAAAATAGTAATAGCTGGATTGAAAAAGTAATATTTCAAAAATATTACAAAAACATTACAA
Organism: uncultured Clostridia bacterium; assembly: GCA_944388935.1. Lineage (GTDB taxonomy): Bacteria > Bacillota > Clostridia > TANB77 > CAG-508 > Merdicola. Next base: position 42,072 of record CALXKK010000013.1, read on the forward strand.
AAATGAAATAAATAATTAAAGATAAAATTATTGTAGATTTATGAAGAAAGATGTATAATAAATTTAGTTTTTAGGAATTTACGTATGATGAAGGAGGGAATTTACATGTCTAGATCTGGCATAGTAAATGTTAGAATGGTAATAACTGAGGAGAAGATATTATCAAATATAGAAAAAGTACATAAAATGATTAATCCTAAGAGTAAGAAGCAAATTATTCAATTAGATGATGATACTTACTTTAAGGATTTAGTAGAAGCTATAAAAACATATTTGGTAGAGTATCCAAAGAAACAAAATTTCCCTGCAAGTGTTTATAATGCTGCTTTTAATTTAGTTGAATTTGCTACTAGCCAATTTGAAGAAAATACTAAACAAATTGAGAATTTAATAAGACAAAGAGAGCTAAATATTAGCTTAGGTGGAAAATTAAAAGAACTTGTAAAAAAGGTTGACAACAAAGAAAAGAATTGGAAAGAAGCAGTAAAAGAAGCTCAAGATGATTTTGATGAAGATATAATTAATACATTGTTAATTATAGGAAGATGTAGAAGCAAAACAACAGATCATTATAAAGATGCAATGAAACTATTAAAAGCAAGAATATCTAATTTGGAATCAAACTTACATATCGAAATAGATATGGAAAGAATAGAAGATAGATCAAAAGCATTAAGCTATATTGGACTTGAAATAGCAGATGCATTAAAAGAAATACCAGCACCAGTAGAAGAAACTGTAGAAGAGCAAGAAACTCCAGTGGCAGAACCAGTTCAAAAAGCAAAGAAAGTTAAAGCTAAGAAAGTTAAGAAAGCTAAAGTAGCTGCAATTGCTGAGGAACCAGTTCAAAATTCAAATGTAGAACAGGTAGAACAACAACAAGTTAAGAAAGCTCAAAAAGTAGAAAATGTTCAAACAGTACAAGAACCTCAACAAGAAGAACAATATGTAGCAGAAACATTCGAAGCAAAACCAAGCTTATGGCAAAGATTTAAAAATAGCAAATTTGTAAGAACAATTAAATATATAATGAGTATAAGAGTTGTTCTTGAAGTTCCAGCACTTCCAGAAGGAAAAACTGAAAACTAATCTTATTCTAACAGTTATAAATTTATTTAAAATACTATATTACTGATGTTGTTAGTAATATAGTATTTTTTGAATTTAACTGGATAAAATAAAATTAATATTTTTTAGAAAAAAATAGGAAAAAGTATTGACATATTTTATTAAAAATAGTATACTAAATTTCGTCGACAGGCTCCTTTAGCTCAGTTGGTCAGAGCAACCGGCTCATAACCGGTGGGTCCAAGGTTCAAATCCTTGAAGGAGCACCATTTTTAAATTTATAATATTTGGGTAGGTGGCCGAGTGGCTAAAGGCGGCAGACTGTAAATCTGTTCTCATTTGAGTACGATGGTTCGAATCCATCCCTGCCCACCAATAAAGTACAAGTTTACTCTTGTATTTTATTTTTAAAAAGAAAAACAAACAAAAGTTTGCAATAACGTTTCTTGAAAGGAAAATAAAATGTTAGAAGAACTTAAAGAATGCAAATTATGTCCATTTAAATGCAAAGTAAATAGATTGGATGGAAAACTTGGAAGATGCAAAGCAAGTGACAAGTTAAAAATATCATTGGTATCATTGCATCATTTTGAAGAACCTTGCATAAGTGGAACAAAAGGCTCTGGAACAATATTTTTTTCTAATTGTAATTTTAATTGTGTCTTTTGCCAAAATTACCAAATAAGTCAAGAAGGAATGGGACAAGAAGTAAGTATAGATTTTTTAGCACAAAGTATGCTAGAACAACAAGCTAAAGGTGCACATAATATAAATTTGGTAACACCAGTAATGTATGTATATCACATAATAGAAGCTATAAAAATTGCAAAATCTAAAGGTTTAAAAATACCAATAATATATAATTCAAATGGATACGAAAACATAGAAACAATAAAATTATTAGAAGGATACATAGATGTGTATTTACCAGATTTAAAATATTATAATGATGAATTAGGAAGAAAATATTCCAATGTAAATAATTATTTTGAAGTATCTTCAAAAGCAATACAAGAAATGTATAAACAAGTTGGGGCACCAAAATTGGATGAAAATGGAATAATACAAAAAGGCGTAATAATAAGACATTTAATACTTCCTAATGAAATAGAAAATAGTAAAAATGTTTTAAAATGGATTGTTAACAATATTGGCAAAGAAGTGTATGTTAGCATAATGGCACAGTACTTCCCAACGTATAAGGCTAAAGATATAAAAGAACTTAATAGAAAAATAAATAATAAAGAATATGAAGAAATAGAAAATTATGTGTATGAATTAGGCATAGAAAATGGATATATGCAGGATTTAGGAGATCACGAAGAAGAATATGTACCGGACTTCAAGAATATAGGTTTAAAATAGATATGTCACAAGTAATATGAAAAAATATTGAAAGAGAGTACCAAAAATGATATTGTTT
>CALXKK010000014.1 GCA_944388935.1 uncultured Clostridia bacterium
CAAACATCTCGACAAACTGAGATTTGATAAGTTCATCTAATTCTTCTGCTTGTTTCTTTCTTAATGTTATTATTTCTTGAATTTTATCTAATTTATTTACAATTTCTAATTGTTTTTTCTTGCTACATATATTTATTTTTTGATTTAAATATATATTCATTTGCAAATTTTGTATTCCTGTAGTTTTATTAAACATTTGAAATGTTGAACCACATTTATACTTATAAAATAATTGATAGAAAATATACTTATAGTTATATTTATCACTTATTCTTAACACTTGAGTAAAATTATTTGCCAAGCATTTTAAATTTTTATTTTCAAACAATACAACTCTACCAACAGGATTCCTATCTGTTCCTCCTGATTTTTCAACTATTATATCTCCATTTTTTAATTTTTTTTCATTTATTTTATCTTTCTTTATATTTCTTTTTAAAATCTTCTCATAATTTATAGTACCATCATTATTAAAATCAGCTGTTCTAATTACATAAATATCATTTTTATCATTCTTTATTTCTGTTCCCCATTCTCCAGTAATAGTTTCTTGCACCACATCTCCTAATCTTACTTTTTCCATTATATCATTCCCTCCAACTCTTTTAATTTTTGTTGGATTTCATCTTCCATATCAATTACTCTATTTAATATAACTTCTGGTTTTTCATATTCTTTCTTTTCTACAACTATTTCTTTATATTTATTAATAGATAAATCATAATCATTTTTAACTATCTCTTCCTTTGGTACAAAAAATGATTTTTCTGTTCTTTTTCTGTTTTGTTCTTCTTTTGAATCTCTATTATTAAATCTTTTTATAATATCTGGAATATCATTTTCTTTAACAGGTTGTCTTTGGTCATCTAAACTAAATCCATCTGCTGTCATATCATAAAACCAAACTTTATCCGTTCCACCTTGAGTTGTTTTTGTAAATATTATAATTGCAGTTGAAACCCCCGCATAAGGTTTAAATACACCACTTGGCATTGAAATAACCGCTTCCAACTTATGATTTTCTATTATCTCTTTTCTTATTGATTTATGTGCTTTTGAACTACCAAATAGTACTCCATCTGGTACTATAGAAGCACATCTTCCTCCTATTTTTAATATTCTTAGAAATAATGCCAAAAACAATATTTCCGTTTTCTTTGTTTTATTAGTTACAGCTAATAAATCTTTTGATGTTCTTTCAGCATCTATTGAACCTTTAAAAGGTGGATTAGCTAATACTAATGTATATTTTCCATTGTCTTCATTATCTTCTGATAATGAATCTTTATATGCAATATTAGGGTTCTCTATTCCATGTTGCATTAAATTCATTGCTCCAATTCTAAGCATTGTTCTATCCATATCAAACCCATAAAACATAGTATTATTAAAATGTTCATTTAAATTTTCTGATAAAAATAATTCACTCTTGTTTTTTCTTAAATATTCGCCAGCTGCAACTAGGAAACCTGCTGTACCACATGCTGGATCTACTATTATATCTTCCGGTGTTGGTTTCATTAATTCTACCATCATCTTTATAATGTGTCTTGGTGTTCTAAATTGTCCATTTACTCCTGCTTGATTTAATTTAGAAAGTAAATATTCATATACGTCACCTTTAGTGTCTTTATCTTTCATCTCTAACTTGTCCATTGCTGTTATAACTTTTTGCAACATAATTGGTGTTGGTATTATAAATATCGCATCTTCCATATATTTTGCATATGCAGAATCCTTATCTTTTCCTAAACTTTTTATAAATGGAAATACTTCCTCTTGAACGGTTTTAAACATCTTCTCTGCTGGATAATCTTTAAAAACACTCCATCTACAATTTTGATGATCTTTATCAAAAATTCTTTTTGACTTAATACTTAACATTACATCATTCTTTTCATGAGCAATTTCTATATCATCTAATCCTTTTATAAATAAAAGATATGTTATTTGTTCTATTACTGTTAGTGGATTTGTTACTCCCCCTTCCCAAAAATTATTCCACATCCTATCTATTATATTTTTTAATTCATTATTCATTATTGGCCCCCATAATTTATTTTTTCATATTTATTTTATATCATAAAACGACATTTTTCACAATTTTTATAAATTCCTCATTTTTTTATATTTATATTTCAATTTTTGTATTATTAAAATAAACTTTTATTATATATCCTCTTACAAAATCTTATCATGAATTTAACCTATTTATAAGTTCCTCCACATTATTTTTTAACCAATTAACATTATATTTTTTACTTCTATCATAACTTTCTAATTCATCTTCATCTATGCTATTTAATCCATTTAAAAACATATTCAATTTCATTAAATCTTTTTCAAAGAAATCTTTTATATTTCTAAAATTATAAATTGTATAAATACATCTTCTAAAATCGCTTATATCTTTTGTTCTTGACATTTTTAAACAACTTAACAAATTATTTATATCTATTAAGTTGAAAAATTCTTTTTTTGCTAAAAAATTATTCTTATTTTCTATACAATAATTTGAAAAATTATATCCCCATCCAGATTTTTCATTAATTAGAGCATTAATGCTATTTTTACTACCTATTGCTTCAGATTTTTCAATAAATTTTTTTATTGGATTTACCATATCCTCATATTTTTCTCTTTCTTCTTTATTATTAAAACTAAAACCTATTTCATCAAAAGCATTATATTCATCTATTCTATTCAGATTTGTTAAATTTTTAATCATTATGTTTTTTATATCATCATAGTAATATTTAGGAAATCCTATGTTAATTAATTTCATTATTAAATATATGATTTTGGAATAAGATGTACTTTTATACAAATTTTTTCCTAGTTTTTCTTTTAGCAACAAATAATTTTTTTCAATTTCTTCATCATCCATTTCCCAGTAACAATTTAAAATATTCATCGGATCATTAAAATCATTCTCATCTCCAGATTTATTTTCAAGATATGATATTAAAACATTTTTTACATTTTCATCATCAACATAACTTTTTTCTATAATATCATTTATAAATTTAAAACCATTATGTACATCACTAATCCTATTTTCTACACTGATGTCAAAAAATTCTGGCTTATCAACTTTTTCCCAATTTCCATCTTTATACTCTATACAGGCAAACATAGTATAAAATATTATATCTTTCTTGCAGTTTTCAATGATTCTATTTTCATATTTTGATAAATCCATACTAATAAATAAAACCAATATTCTTTCTATAATTCTTAAAGCTACTTTTAAAGTTCTAATATTTTTATGATTTCTATTTTGCATAATATTTATTAAACTATTTTTGTTTTCCTTCAAGTATTCTTTCACCTTACAATTTGAAATTTCTTTGTCTATTATTACATGAATCACTTTTGGTAAATCAGGAACATAATAAATAGTAATTCCTATTAACTTTTCTTTAATTTGACTGTATAATAAGTCTTCTCCAAATATTTTTTCCACTCTATAATTTAAATTTTCAATATCAAAATTATTATTTGCTATAGATTCTTTTTCCCTTTTTGTATAATATGGATTTACTGATTTATTATTTTCTATTGGTATATTTAAATTTTTACTCGCTGCTACTAAATATTTTAATTCATTATTAGTATACATTTTTTTCTTTAATATTTCTTTTTCATTTGCTATTATAATGGTTTTCATTTGCTTATGTTCAACAAATTCATTTATATAACCTAATAATTCAGTTATTTGCATTTCACATCTTTCTATATCATCAAAAATTAAAATATAATTTTTTTGCTTCCTTTTTTGCAAAATTTCAATTAAAGTTCTTACACTACTCTTAGGAATACTTGGTAATTTTGCAAATTGTCTTATAATTTCATACAACGAACCTACTCCATTTTCTATATTTTTATATTGCTTATAAAATCTTTTGGATAAAAATTCCTTTATAACTTCTTCATATATCCTATTATCCAATTCCTTTACATCTTTTAGTCCATACACAGAAACATAAATAAATTTTAATTTTTTCTTGGTTTTTAAATTTAATTTTTTTAATTCACTATTTAGTCTATTTAAAACAAAAGTAGTTTTTCCACTTCCCCAATCGCCATCTATCATAACCGCATATTCAGTATTCTTATTTTCAAAATAGTCATTTATTATTTTTATAATTTCATCATCTTTTAAAAATTGTTCCATAAATACTACTCCTACTTCTCTAGCAATATTAATATTTTATATCAATGTACTCTATATTTTTTTATATATATAGAATATCATTAAATTTTATTATTATCAATTAAAAATATTATGTCGTCTAAAATCAAAAAATTTAGCCATATTTAAATTAGTTAAAATATAGCTAAACTTTTTTATTATATATTTTTCTTATGTTCTTAAAAATTAACTTTATCCCATCTCACACAAATACAAAACTACCTTATCTATATTCTCCTCTACTTTATCCTTCTTCAAAATCTCTTTCACTTCATTTTCATCCATCATATCCAAATCAACATCTATATTCATTCCGGTAAGAACTACTTTCTTATAATCATCATTTAGCAAATCACTTAATTGTCTTTTACTTACAATTTCTCTATCATCTAATGAATTATATAACTTAACAATCAACTTCATATATTTATCATTTGTTTTAATTTCTTTCTTATTAGAATTCAAGAAACGAATCAAATCATTTATATTAAAATCTTTATCTCCTAGATAATACAACGCAAATAACAAATAAGTTAATATATCTTTATTTTCTTCATTTATGAACTCTTTATAATACTCATATACTTTGCGTTTTAATTTTTCCATATCCTCGTCTACAGATCTTTTAGTCTTTCTTAAAAAACCAGGAATATCCAAATCATTTGCTCCACTTGTACTATCAGCACTTGTATACCTAGCAAAACTTGCATCACTAGAAACGTCAGTACTACTATCTGCACTAGAATTAGTTGAACCAAAAACGTCCCACGTTTTTTTCATTTTTGGCATGGCCTTACCAACTCCTGCAGCTCTTCCTCTTCTCTTAACAGCTCCACCTACAGCACTGCCTCCTCCAACTACAAAACTACTATTAAACGCTCCAGCACTTAAAATTGTATTTTGATATTGTGGTATGTCAAATATTTTATCTTCTCTTTTATTTACAATAATATAAGATGTATACTTCGAATTAATATTATATTTTATAGAGATATCAATTATCATATTTTTATAATTTTTCGTCTTTTCAAAATCTCTTGAATTTCTAATATATTTTTCCAATCTATCAATCTCTAACTTAGCAAATACAAGCTCTAAGTCTATCTTTGACTCTTGTAAATCTTCCTTTTTTATTGTCCATTCATATTCTTTGTCTAATATGTTGCCCTTTAATCTTATATCATCCACAACATCTTCTAATTTAGCAAAAACATTGTAGAATTCATAATTAAATAGATTTTCATCTTCTTTAATTTCATCCAAGACTTTATTTTTTCCGTAATCAATCTTTAAGTTCTCAACCATAGGAGTTTGAATTCTTGCGAATGTTCTTATTATTGCATCATCTATTCTTTCTTTTGGCCCGATTAATTCTGCTTTTCCATTTCCTACATTTGATATTTCCTTTATGAAGTACGCATTTATATTGCTGTCAATTCCAAATGCAAATAACCTATTTTTTCCTACATTTTCTTTTACATATTGTATTATTCGTCCTTCATTTCCAACCTGACCATCTGTGAATAAAAGTATTGTTTTATTTGAACTATTTCCATATAGTGAAAACATTATTGGTCTTAAAATCTCTGTTCCTCCAATTGCTACTAAAGAATTTACATATTCAGTTGCCTTCGCTAAATTTATTTCATTATACTCCATAGAGTTTACATTCATTGCTGTAAATTCGTGGTTAAATGGTATTATGTTAAATTTGTCTCCCTCGTCTAATTGATGTAAACATTGTATTACCGCATTTTTTGTTTGTTCTAACTTTCTTCCCATCATTGACCCAGATATATCTACTAAAAATAAATACTCTTTTTCTTCATCTGCATATTTATCCATTATTTCTGGCATAAATGATAAGCAAACAACTTTCTTGTCATCCCTTGTAGTTGAATATACTCCGTTTGATGCAAGTTCATTTTTTAATTCTATATCTAGCTTGAAATCCTTTGACATATCATAATTTAAAACTTCAATCTTTTCGTCATTAATTACTTTTATTTTATGACTTGGTGAATACACTGATTTTTTGATTACACTTTTATCTATGTTTATACTAAAATCTACAGTGTAATCTACTTTTCCATATTCCAATTTGTTTGTTACATTTGATGCATATCTTGGTGTTACTAGTGTTGGAATTATTACTTTTATTTTGTTATCTACAACATCAAATGTATCTATGTATTTTATCTTTATTTTTATTTCTTCACCTGGCGCTATTTTTCCTAATGATACTTTAAAAATATTTGGCGTTTGTTCCTGCATTAAGTATGCACTATTTCCTTTTACGATATTTTCTTGATACTCTTTTTGTGCTTCTTCTTTTTCTTTGCATACGCCTTTTAAAACTTTGTCATTTATTTGTGCTTCAAAGTCTACTATTGCTGCAGTTGCAATAATTGGAAATGTATACTCTACTTCTAAAGTTTGATCTGTGTCATTTTTAAAATTTTGATTTATCTCGAATATTCCAAACTTTCCTAAAAGATTTCCCTCAATTTTTACTTTTTTAAGTGCTAATTCTTTACAATCCATTTTTAATCCTCCATCATCTTTTCTACGTATTTCTTTACATTTTCTATGATATGCTTATATTTTTCTCCATTTTCTTGCGAATAATGAATCTCGAATATATTGCATATATTTTCTTTTATATAAACTTCTCTGTTGTCTTTTACCTGTACCTTTTCTTCTGTTTCTTTCTCTTTTCCCTCTAATATGTATTCCCTAATTTTGTTTAATGGCATATATTCACTTTGCAGTTTTTTTATTAATTGTAATGTTTTTAAATGTTCATCATTGTAAGTACTGTTTACTCCTTCTCCTTCTGGTGGCAATAGTAAACCTTTACTTATATAATAGTGTATCGTTCTTTTGGTGACTCCTGCTTTATCTGCCAATTCTGATATTTTGTATTTCATTTTTCTCACCTCTTGATATTATCTTATCATCGTTACGTAATGATGTCAAGTTAGTTTTATAAAAATTTGAATTTTAGAAAAAACTCAAAAGGTAGCAAAATCTTTTATTTTGTGTCCACAGTTGTCATTTGGTAGCTCCAAAAAAAGATACTACTTTTATATAAGTAGTATCTTAAAACATTATTTGCTGTTAATTTCATTTATCATTGAATTGTAATCCTCATCAGATAATATTCCACATTTTCCTTCACCATACCATTTTGTATCATCTAATGAAAAGCAACTAGCTTTTTGCCCATACTTAAATTCAATTATACAATTACATCCTTGTGATTTTGCTTGATTTGCTAAAGAATCTTTAACACTATCTAGACCTTTCAATTGTGAACCAAAGGAACCAAATTTATATTTAACATTACCTTTAACATTAACTCTGTTGTCTGCTCCTTCAATAAAAATTACATCGTTGTACATTGTTTTATATGCCATTATTATGCATCCCTTTCTAATATAATTACCATTTCTTGTCTTCCTGCTCCAAATGCAGATGGGAAATCTGCTGTAGCACATCCTGCAACTCTCCATCCTTGTTGAGCATATGAGTTAATAGCTGTTTCTAATGTTTGTGGATTAAATTTACCAGAAAACCATTTGTCTTTTTGAGTTAAAACCTTATATTCTTTCATTTAATATATCCCCCTTTTTTCATAATTATACAAAATATATCATAAAAAAACAATTTTGTATATTTTTCTTTTACATTTTATTTATTTTTTATAAATTACTTGAGAAGAAATCTCAACTCCAAAATAACTAAGACTGTAATAATTATTATTTATAAATATTTATTTTATCTATCAATAATATTTGTTGTTTCTCTATTCTCCATATACTCAAAATAATACTCATAATCACTATCACTAAAACAAACCAAATATATCTTCTCAAACTCCTTACTATATTTAATCGCTGTTTCTATTGATACTTTTGCTCCTACCTCTTGTGGCACCTGAAACACTCCCATTCCTAAGCAAGGAAAAGCAATTGTTTTTACACCATTCTTTTTTGCTAATTCATATGAATTGACATAGCAATTCTGTAACAATTCTTCTTTATTGTTTAAAGTGTAATCATACCATCTTGGTGCAACAGTATGTATAACATTTTTTGCTTTAAGATTATATCCCTTTGTAATTTTAGCCTCTCCGGTTTTACATCCACCTAATTTTCTGCATTCTTCTAAAAGCCCACCTCCAGCTTTTGCATGTATCGCACCATCAACACCTCCACCTCCTAAAAGAGATTCATTTGCTGCATTTACTATGGCATCTACATCTAGGTCTGTTATATCGCCTTTCATTATTATAATATTATTAAAGTCTCTTTCCATATTTTTCTCCCATCAAATTAACATTTTTATATTCTATACAAAATCAAACTAATATATTATTATTGATATTTTATAATATTATATCTTTTTGTCAACATATTTGCGATTTCCTTGTGCTTCCAAAATTCCTATGCTACACTATTTATAGTTACAAAATTGCAACATACCATCATAAATTTCTATAATCACTAAATAAAGGAGTAACCCATGTACACCGAAAACAAAACAGATAATGAAATAATCAAATTTATTTTAAATTTACTAAATATAAAATACAAACACCACAAATATTTTACAGATGGTGCATTTAGTCATGTAATTTTATTAAATGATAAATATCTAATAAAAAGAAGTAATCCCATAGCAATAAAAGCAGAAATTCAATTTCTAATTTTAACCCCTAGTCCTAAAATGCAAAAAGTCATTTATTATGACCCTTGCTATAGATTTGCTGTTTATGAATTCATTGATGGTAATATTATGAAAAAAGTTACTGATATAAATGATTTTCTTACTAATATTGCTAACATCACAAAAAATTATAAGCATTTTGAGCACTATGGATATGGTTATTTGTATGAAGAAGTAGAAACTTGGTCTCAATTTTTAAAAGATGAAGTTAATCACTCTTCCGAGAATTTAACTAAATATATTTCAGATAATTCTTTAGTGATGAATCAGATAGAAATATTAAATAATTATCCATTTGAGAAAAAATTAATTCACGGTGATTTTGGTACTCACAATTTTGTTGAAGTAACTGGAAAATTTGCTGGTGTTGTTGACCCAATGCCTGTAATTGGAGATGCTTTATATGATTTGCTTTTTGCAATAGTTAGTAATGCAAGTGTTGTGTCAAATATTACTTTAGACAAAATTTATAGCATAACTTCTGAGCCTCGCAAAAAGGTTAAAGCTATGCTAATTATCGTGTTATATTGTAGAATTTCTAGATGTTTAAAATATCATAAGCAAGATATTGATATTTATATGAACTTTTGGAATAAGTTAAACCAAAACTAAGTTTACGGTTAGATAGCGGTTAAATAAATTTAAAATTTAAATTGCTAGTTATACTTAAGTTTTACCATTATTTGTAATTATAAAATTTTAAAACACTATCCTTCCAACTGCCCTTCTCTTTTCTCCTTCTTCTTTTTAGGAAATTTCTTGTCAAACTCCTCTACTTCATCTTTATTTACAAGATAAACATCCGGATCTGAATATATCCCATGTAAATCTTTTATTTTATTTCTGTGTAATATTTTTATCATAAAATATGGATTTTCCTGATTCTCCATTCCGCTATAATAAATATTATATTTTGATGCAGGTTTAAATCCAAATCTTGTATAATATTCTGGCTTTCCTGTTACAACTACTGCAGGATACCCCAATTGTTTTGCTTTTTTTAGTGTATATTTTATGAGTTTTGTACCATATCCTGCACCTTGATATTCTGGCAGAACACTTAATGGCCCAAATAATAAGACTTCTTGCTCTCCATTTTCGTTCTTTATTTTTCCTTTTGCATATACTATGCTTGCAATTAATCTCCTGTCTACTTCTATCACATAACTTAGTTCTTTTACATAACATGGATCTTTTCTTATTTTATGTAGCAAATAATGTTCATAACATCCAGGTCTATATAAATTCCAAAAAGCTTCTCTTGTTAAGTTTTCATTCATAAAGTAATCTTTTTCTTCTTCTAATCTTATTTTCATTATCAGCTTCCTTTTCTTTAGACTTTATACCATTCTATGTATGTCACATACTCTTTGCTTCGTTCTCCGAAGTCTTCCATCCTATTATATATCTACTTATTCTTTTCCCTGAATATTCTGATGCTAGCACCCCTGTAGGTATTGCTCCTACACTTTCCATAACTCTTCTTGATGCTTCATCTTCCAAATCGTGACATACAACAATTTCATTTATTCCTAATTCTTCGCATTTATTTACAAGCATATTTGCAACTGCTTTTCCATAACCTTTTCTTCTTTCTGAAGGTCTGATACCGCAAGATAAATTTCCTAAATTATCTTTTCCTGGTTGAGTTAAATTTATTCTAATTGCTGTTGCTCCAATTAGTCTATCTTGGTCGTTTACTACTAAGTAATAATAACATTTTTCGTACCATTCCTTCTTGTTATGAATTCCTTGTGCTGCATTTTCTGCTACTCTTACAATGTTTCTATATTCTATTTCGTTATTACAAGGTAATTCTAATATATCAGGTGTTAAGTTAGTACTGCTATTTTTCCATTCCTGTATCATATCTATGTATTGAATATAAAATCTAGGCTCTATCTTTTCGAATCTTAACATGTATATTTCCCCCTATATTATTTTTTTCTATATAATTTCCTTTTTTCCTTGTAATAAAAGGCTTTAAATTATCTTTTGCCTACTTTTTTATCTTTTACCCAACGAATAATAATCAACATAATAAAATGCATTTATTTGTTTTTTTGTACTTTGACCGATATAATCTTCGATTAGTAAAGTAACAAAATTCATTTATTTATTTTTTGCAATTTTCTGCATACCATTTGGCAAAAACTCGAAACGAATCTACAGATTCATATCTTGTCCTATTGTCTCTTTCTTCTTTGGTCATTTGTGCTAATGTTTTTTCGTATCCACTTGGAATAAAAATATACCACAAATCTGACCATTTTTCTTTCGTGTCATTCCCTAAAATTTCTTTAGATAATTTTCCTTTGTGCTCTCCCATAAATTGATGTAACTCTTTTCCATCATAATATGATAGGCATTCCGTGAATTTGCAATCTCTATTTTCTTTTCCTTCCATTAATTTTAGTATTCCTTCTATGCCTATAGTTTCTAATGCAAAATTGACAAAAGCTCTTGGAAATCCGTTTAACTCATCTATCCAAAATCCTGAGTCTAACGAAATGCAAGGCTTTTTCACTAAATCATATGCCTCTTCTACTTTAGCCTTTGAAATAAGTTTTATATCATCACTTCTTGGCTCGTCTAAATCATATTCAAATATTTTTACATTTACATCTTTTAAAACTTTTTGTGCTGATGCTATTTTCCCTTTATTATGTGTTACAAATACTATTTCTCCCATAAAAAACTCCTCTCTTTGTGATATCATTGTATCACAAAAAGAGGCCAATGTATAATATTCTTATTCAATTTTTATATAATAAAATTTTGCAAATTAGCTTTAATGTATTTTACTTTTATTCATTAATCTTTAAACATATTTTCCCTATTATACTTTTTGCAGTTTAATTCTTCTTTTAAGTTTATGCATTCTTCTAAATCTATTCCGTATATATTTGCTAAACAAACTACATAGTATAAAACATCCTGTAATTCTTCTTCAATTGTTCCTTTTATTTCTTTTCCTTGCATTCTTGCATCATTGTTAACATCTTCTGCAAGTTCTCCAACTTCTTCCATAAGTTTTAACATGTATTTTTCTTTTGACTTGTTTTTATGGTCTATTTTGCTTATGCATTCTTGCAATTTCTTTATTGTTAAATCTACTTTTTTTGGTTTTCTTCCTCTCTTAGATTTTTTAGCACTATCTTGTTCTGTATGACCTGTTTGCGTTGTTTGGCTTATATTTTCATATTGTTCACTATTACCTACTTGACCTGTTTGTCCCATTGGAACAATTTGAACATTTTGGTATATATCATCAAAACTTCCGGAATAATCTGTTTTAATTTGTTGTCTTGTTTTCCCTATTTGTCTTACTTGAGTTATTTGTCCTATACTTCCAGCTTCTTCTATATTTCCCATTTGTGTTAGTCCGACTGTTTCTGCCACCTGTTCCATTACTGTATCTCTAACTTTCTTTTTTCTACCTCTTTTTGAAGGAGTATTTTTTATCTCGCCTTCTATTTTTACCAAATTATTTTGTTGATTAATTTGAGGTTCCTCTATAGAATTACCTCTTCTAATTTCACTATTTGTTTGTCCTGAGCTTGGTATTTTTGCAACTTCAGTTTTTACAGGCTCATTCTTTTTTACTCCATACAAAACAGCTAATTCCTCATCTTCTAATAATGACTTAAAATTCTTTTTGTAATCATCAACTTTTTCTTCTAGTAATTCTTGGTTTGCTATGTATTCTATGCTGTCTTCTGGTAAATTCATAAACTCTTGAGCTATATAGAATATCTCAATTAAAGCTATTACATTTTTTGAAAATTTCTTTTTCTTATAGTTTATTAACTTCTTATCAAATAGGATAATTTTATTTTTTGCTTCTACATATTCTTCTAAAATGTAGCTTTCTAGGTTGTATTTTCCCCATACTTTTAAAAATAATGTTCCGTTTGAATTTTCCTCAAATATTGGAAATAATACAATATCTGTATCATTTTCTTTGGTGCATTTAGGGAAAAATATTTGATATTTTCCGCCTGGATTATATGCCTCCCAATTTTCTAATATTCCCTCTAATAGAGCTATTCCGTTTTCTAATTCCTCTTCCATATCTTATCCTCCAATTTACCTTTCATATATATTAGGATTTACATATTCATGTCTTATTGCGATTTTCTCTGCATAAACTTTCTCTGCTAATTCTTGATAAGTTCTATTTTCCATATTTTTCTACTATACCTCTTACACTTGTATGCATACTACTTTCCTTTCTTTGATTAAAGTTAGCTAGTAAGTCATTTTATTTATACTATTTTTATCTTCTGTCATATTTGTAAATTGCGGCATTGTGTTGTTTCTTTCATACTATTCTACTTTATCCAATAAATTTCTTGCCATTTGAACTCCGGATGCTGATGCCATCATTAGTCCTCTTGTCATTCCTCCGCCATCTCCTATAGAATATAATCCTTTTACGCTTGTTTCAAAATTATTATCTATTACGACTTTGTTGCTATAAAACTTGATTTCTGGGGCGTATAATAAATTTTCTGGATTTGCAAATCCTTCTACAATTTTATCCATGCTTCTTATAAATTCCAAAATATCTGTCATTGTTCTATATCCTAAAGCAAATGTTATATCACCTGCTACAGCTGATTTCAACGTTGGTTTTACTTTATTTGTTTTTAATTCTTCTTCCCAAGTTCTTTTTCCTCTATGTATGTCTCCCAATCTTTGAACTACAATATTTCCTGCTCCTAGTTCATTTAAATTTTTAGCTACATTTCTTCCATATTCAATTGGTTTGTCAAAAGGATGATTAAAATGATGTGATACCAAAATTGCTAGGTTGGTTTGCGTGCTTTTCTTGTCTTTATATGAATGTCCATTTACTAAATCTATTCCTTCATCATATACTTCTGATGAAACAAAACCACTTGGATTTTGGCAGAAGGTTCTTACTTTGTCCCTATATGGTTCAGGACGTCCTATGAATTTTCCTTCGTACATATATGTATTTATATCTTTCATTACTTCATCAGAAAGCTCGTATCTTACACCAATATCTACTACTCCTGCTTCTGTTTTTATATTATGTTCATTACACATATCTACTAGCCAATTTGCACCTTTTCTTCCTACCGCTATTATTATATTCTTTCCATATATTTTTTCTTCTTCGTTATCTTTTATGTGTTTTGCAATTACTCCTTTTGCTTCGTTATTCTCTATAATCAAATCTTCTACTACTGTTTCAAACATTAATTCTATATTATTTTCTTCTAAGTAATCTTCTAGTTTTTTATATAGTTCATGAGCCTTTTCTGTTCCTAAATGTCTTATTGGTATATCTATTAAGGTAATGTTTTCCCTTTTAGCTTTTTTCTTAATCTCATTTATTTCTTTTTTATGACCCGTTCCTTCAAGTTTTGGATCTGCTCCAAAATTTAAATATATTTGGTCTGTATAATCTATTAATTTTTTAGTTTTTTCAACTCCAACATATTTATGTAGTTCTCCTCCTACATAAAAATCTTTGTCTTCTTTGTTGTATAGTGATAATTTTCCATCTGAAAATGCTCCAGCTCCAGAAAATCCACTTGTTATATTGCAAAATGGTTTGCATTTTATGCATTTGCCAATTGTTTCTATTGGGCAATTTCTCTCTTCCACACGTTTTCCTTGCTCTATTAATAAAATTTTCTTGTTTTTATCATGTTGTAGCATTTCGTATGCAAAAAATATTGCTCCAGGTCCCATTCCTATTACTATAGCATCATACATTTTTATCACATCCTATCTTGCTTTTTTCGATTTTATTCTATATCAAAATTTCATTTATTACAATACTCAAATATGGATTTAGTGGGCAACCCTTTATTCCTGTAATAAAAATAAGCCATTTATGAACTTTTAAAAAGCTGAACACCTTATTTTTAATTCATAAATGACTTGATATTTTATTATTTAATTCTTTCATAAGTAACAAAATAATAATCTAATTTGTTATTTTCGTCTTTTATTCCTTTTTCTCTACTTGTTTCTTTCCATATGTTTGTATCTATTCTTGGGAAAAATGCATCTCCTTCGAAATCTTTTTCTATTTCTGTTACATACATTTTCTTTACATATGGCATAAGGAAATTGTATATCATTGCCCCACCTATAACAAATGCTTCTTCTTTTCCTTCTATTAAATCTTGAATTTGAAGTAGTGAGTGAACAACTTCTACATTCTCGTCTTTTACTTTAAAGTCTGGATTTTGACTAAAAATTATATGTTTTCTATTTGGTAATGGTTTTCCTAAAGATTCAAATGTTTTTCTTCCCATAATTATTGTGTGTCCTGTTGTTAAATTTTTAAAATGTTTTAAATCTTCTGGTAAATGCCAAATCATTTTATTATCTTTTCCTATTATATTATTTTTTGCTTTTGCTACTATTATACTTAACATTTTTATCTCCTCTTCTGTTGATTACTTAATTGAAAATATTATAATTGCAAATACACCAGCCAAAATTGCTAATACTCCTCCAATTATTGTAAATGTATTGCTATTATTTACAGAAAATTGACTTGGATTTTCTGGATTATAGTGTAATTGTACAGTTTGTCCTATGAAAGCTCCTCTTACAGCTGAACTTGCTTTTTGTGTATATTTATTTCCATTTATTTCAAATTCATATATTGGATATAGCTCTACATTTCCTCCAATTGAGAATCCATTATTATTATAATTATTTATATTATTTCTACTTTCTCTTGATATATCAACTACTTTAGCTGTTGTAACTCCTGTATATTTCTTTTTTTGATAAACACTACTTCCTATAAATATAATTCCAAATAATATAAAAATTCCACCTATAAAAAATTGCATCTTCTTTTGCTCCTTTTCTTTTATTTTTATTCTGCAACTGGTATCTTACCAATTTTAACTTCTTTTTGATAATCATACCCTTGTATTTCGAAATCTTCTACTTTAAAACTATAGAAGTCTTTTGTATCATTGTTTATAACTAATCTTGGTGTAACATCCATTGGCTCTGCATCTAATAATTGTTTTACCAAAGGAATATGCCTATCATATATATGGCAATCTCCTATATTATGTGTTAAAGTTCCAACCTTTAAACCTGAAACTTGAGCAAACATATATTGAAGAGCTGCATATTGCATAACATTCCATCCGTTTGCTGTTAACATGTCTTGTGAACGTTGATTTAATATTAAATGTAGTTTGCCTTCTTTAACCAACCATTGTGTACCATAAGCACATGGCTCTAAATTCATGTCTTTTAATTCTTCATGATTAAATATATTTGTCATAATTCTACGACTTGATGGATCATTTTTTAACAAATAAAGTACATAATCAACTTGGTCCATCTCTTTAATTCCTTCTTTTGTTTTAAATTGATATTTCTTACCTAGTTGATAACCATAAGCTTTTCCTATACTGCCATTTTCATCAATCCATTGGTCCCAAATATGTGAATTTAAATCTTTTACATTATTAGATTTTTTTTGCCATATCCAAAGGATTTCATCAATAGCTTTATATATTGTTTTTGAATTATTTCTAAGTGTTATCATAGGAAATTCTTTTGATACATCATATTTATTACTAACTCCTACTATAGAAATATAGTTGGCTTCGCTTCCATCTTCCCACCTTGTACGTACATGAGTACCCTCTGAAGAATATCCATTTTCCAAAATTTCTTTGCAAGTATCAATGAAATTTTTATCTGCTTGTGTCATTTGTTTTTCCCCCCCTTTACCTAATTTTACTATTGTACTCTTGTTTTCGAAATTAATTCTATACCAAAATTTTATTTATTACAATAGAAAAAGCAAATGTATAAAAATAAAATTATACATTTGCTTTTTTATCGTTTATTTTAAATTCCAAATTCTTTTTCTATAAATGATGTGTCATATTTGTTCTTTATGAATTTTTCGTTATTTAAGATTTTTAAGATAAAGTCTATGTTGGTATCTATTCCAGAAATTACGAATTCTGATAATGCACTTTTCATTTTTGCTATAGATTCATTTCTATCTTTTCCATGAACAATAACTTTTGCTATCATAGAATCATAATTTTGTGGAACTCTATATCCTGCATATACTGCAGTGTCAACTCTTACACCATTTCCTCCTGGAAGATGTAATTCTTCTATAAGTCCTGGACATGGCATAAAGTTTTTATCTGGATTTTCTGCATTTATTCTAGCTTCTAAACTATGTCCTGTAAATGTAATATCTTTTTGTTTATATTTCATTTTTTCTCCAGATGCTATACGAATTTGTTCTTTTATTAAATCTAATCCTGTTACCATCTCTGTTATAGGATGCTCTACTTGAATTCTTGTATTCATTTCCATAAAGTAGAAATCTTTGTTTTTGTCTACTAAAAATTCTATTGTTCCAACATTTGTGTATCCAACTTCTTTAACAGCTTTAACAGCAACAGCTCCCATCTTTTCTCTTAATTTACTATCTATTATTCCAGATGGAGTTTCTTCTAGCATTTTTTGATTTCTTCTTTGTACTGTACAATCTCTTTCTCCTAAATGTACTGCATTTCCGTGTTCATCTGCCATTACTTGTATTTCTACATGTCTTGGATTTTCTATGAATTTCTCGATATAAATGCTGTCATCATTAAAAGAAATAGATGCTTCTTGTTTTACAATCTCGTATGCTTTTTTTAGTTCGTCTTCATTATATGCAACTCTGATTCCTTTTCCTCCGCCACCGGCAGATGCTTTTAGCATTACTGGATATCCTATTTCGTTAGAAATATTTATTGCTTCTTGAAGTGTATATATTAATCCATCAGATCCTGGTACAACAGGTACTCCTGCATTTTTCATAGTTTCTTTCGCTTTTGATTTGTTTCCCATAAGTTCTATAATCTCTGGTCTAGGTCCTATGAATTTTAAACCTATTTCATCACACATTTTTGCGAAACTACTATTTTCTGATAAGAATCCAAAACCTGGATGAATACTGTCAGCTCCAGTTAAGCAAGCTGCTTCTATTATTGCTTTAACATTTAAATAACTTTTTTTAGATGGTGCAGGTCCAATGCATACTGCTTCGTCTGCAAGTTTAGTATGTAAAGCTGTTTTGTCTGCTTCTGAATATACTGCAACTGTTTTTATTCCCATCTCTCTACAAGCTCTTATTATTCTAACAGCTATTTCTCCTCTGTTTGCAATTAATATTTTCTTTAACATAACAAATTCAATTCCTTTCTTGCTTCGCTTAGAATAATTAATAATATAATTACTTATTGTCTACTATTGCAAATGTAAGCTCACCTTTTACAGCTACTTCTCCATCTACTGTAGCTATTGCTTCTCCAACTCCTATTGGACCTTTTCTTTTGATTATTTTAACTTCTAGTTTTAATACATCTCCTGGTATTACTTGTCTTTTAAATCTTAGTTTATCTACACCAGCAAAAAGTGCATTTTTACCTTTGTTCTCTGGCATAGAAAGAATAGCAACTGCACCTGTTTGTGCTAGTGCTTCTATTGTTAATACTCCTGGCATTATTGGATTTCCAGGAAAATGTCCTTGGAAATGTGGTTCGTTTATATTTACATTTTTGTATGCTGTACAGCTTTCCCCTGGAACATATTCTTCTACTCTATCTATCATTAAAAATGGTGGTCTTTGTGGAATTATATCCATAATTTCATTAATATTTAACATGATTTTTCTCCTTTATTTTATTTTAAATAGTGTTGTTCCATATTCTACCATATCTTCGTTCTTAACGCATATTTCTACTATTTCTCCGTCAAATTCTGATTCTATTTCGTTCATTAACTTCATAGCTTCTATTACGCAAAGTACGTCTCCTTTTTTTACCTTATCACCAACTTTAACATATGGCTCATCTTTTGGTGATGGAGCGCTATAGAATGTTCCAACCATTGGTGATTTTACTTCTTTATAATTTTCTGTTGCTACTACTGCTTTTTCTTCTTTTTTGTTTTCTGCAGGTAATGTAGTTTCTTTTACAGCTGGCATAGCTGGTCCTACAGCTTCTATTATTTTTGCTTCATTCTTTTTCATTTTTATTTTTGTTCCGTCTGGAAATTCTATATCTAAACTATCTACTTTAGAATTTCCCATATCATCTAATAATCTTTTTATATCACTATATTCCATTTTTATATCTTTCCTTTCTTGCATTTTATTCTTCTATATTTGCAAAAGTCTTGATGTATAAAAAATTCTATTCCTCATATTTTTTAAATATTATTGAAGCATTGTGTCCACCAAATCCTAATGAATTTGACATAGCACATTTTACTTCCATATTTCTTCCTTCGTTTGGAACAATATCAAGGTCACATTCTGGGTCCGGTACCTTGTAATTTATTGTTGCTGGTACATATCCATCTTCTATTGCTTTAACACATACGATAGCTTCAACTCCTCCAGCTGCTCCTAACATATGTCCTGTATTACTTTTTGTTGAACTTACTAATACTTTTTTGCTTGCTTCTTCACCTAAAGCTTTTTTAATTGCCATAGTTTCTCCAGAATCATTTAAATGTGTTGATGTACCGTGTGCATTTATATATGTAATATCTTCTGGCTTTAATTTTGCATCTTCAATTGCAGATACCATAGCTCTTGCTGCACCTTCTCCATCTGGTGATGGTGATGTGATGTGATATGCATCTGATGATGCTCCATATCCTACTATTTCTGCATATATATGTGCTCCTCTTTTTTTAGCATGTTCTAATTCTTCTAGAACTACAACTGCTGCACCTTCTCCCATAACAAATCCGTTTCGCTCGGCGTCGAAAGGTATACTTGCTCTGTTTTTATCTGTAGCATGTGATAAAGCTTTTATGTTTTGGAATCCTGCAATACCTGTTTTTGTAATAGGTGCTTCTGTTCCTCCTGCTAACACTGCATCTTGGTAACCATGTTTAATCATTCTATAGCTTTCTCCGATTGAATGTGTTCCTGTTGCACAAGCAGTTACCATTGCAACTGATTCTCCTTTTAATCCTAAATCTATTGATACATTTCCAGCTGCCATATTTGGTATTCCCATTGGAATAAACATTGGAGATACTCTATCTGGTCCCTTTACAGCACAAGCAACAATATCTTTTTCCATTGTTTCTAGTCCACCAATTCCAGAACCTATAACAGTACCTACTCTATTCATATCTGTATTTTCTGCTGTGATTCCGCTATCTTTTAAAGCTTCTCTTGAAGCAACAACAGCATATTTTGTATATAAATCCATTCTTCTAGATGTTCTTCTGTCAAAATAATCTTCTGGATTAAATCCTTTAACTTCTGCTGCTAATTTTACTTTTAAATCGCTAGTATCAACTCTTGTAATTTCGTCAATACCGCATTTTCCAGCTTTAATTCCTTCCCAAAATTCTTTTGCTGTGTTTCCTAATGGTGTAATTGCTCCTATACCTGTAACAACAACTCTTCTTTCCATTTTTAAATCATACCCCCATCTATGTTTAATGTTTGACCTGTAATATATGTATTTTCTTCTCCACCTAAGAAGTATACTGCATTTGCTATTTCTTCTGCAGTTCCCATTCTTTTTAATGGAATTTGTGCATTTATATTTTCTTTTACTTTATCACTTAATACTGATGTCATATCTGTAGCAATAAATCCAGGCGCTACACAATTTGCTAATATATTTCTTGATGCTAGTTCTTTTGCAACACTTTTTGTGAATCCTATAATTCCTGCTTTTGATGCTGCATAGTTTGATTGTCCTGCATTCCCTACTACTCCAACAACTGAAGAAATACTTACTATTCTTCCTTCTCTTTTTTTCATCATATATGGTGTTACTAATTTTGTCATATTAAAAGTACCTTTTAAGTTTATAGAAATTACCTTGTCAAAATCTTCTTCTTTCATTCTCATTAGTAAATTATCCCTTGTAACTCCTGCGTTATTTACTAATGTATCGATTCTTCCAAATTTTTCAATTGCTGCTTTTACCATATTTTCGCATTGTTCGAAATTGCTTACATCTGCTTTTTCTAATAATACTTCTACATTGTATTCTTTAAATTCATTTTGTATTTCCTCTAAGTTTGTGTTGTCAGAAACATAATTTAAAACTAAATCATATCCGTTTTTTGCAAATTTCTCTGCTATTGCCTTTCCAATTCCTCTGGCTCCACCTGTAATTAAAGCTACTCTTCTTTCCATTTTTTTCTCTCCTTTATCCTAATTTATCTTGGACTGCAATCGTCCTTTAAAAAATGTATAATAAATTATTTTAATGTTGACAAAAAGTTATCTAAAGACTCTACGCTATTAATATTTACTACATTTGCACCTTTTATTTCTTTTCTTACAAAACCAGTTAGAGCTCTTCCTGGTCCAATTTCTACAAATGTATCTATTCCATTATCTTGCATTGTCTTTATTGCTTTATCAAACCTTACTGAACTTACTATATGTCTAGATAGTATATCTACCATATCATCATTTTCATTATAGAATGTTCCATCCAAATTCTTTATTACCTTTGCTTTTGGATTTTCTTTATTAAATTTTACTTCTTTTAATTTCTCTGTGTATAAATCTTTTGCTTTGTTTAATTTTATAGTATGGAAAGGTCCTCCAGTTTGTAATTTTAATGCTCTTTTAGCTCCCTTTTCTTTTAGTTCTTCCATTGCAATATTGATTGCTTCTTCATCACCAGATATTACTGTTTGATCAGAATAATTGTAATTTGCAGGTGCTATGAACATTCCTTTTTTTGCAATTTCGGCACATACATCTTCTATAATTTTACTGTCCAATCCTATTATTGCTGCCATACTATAATTTCCAGGTTCTACTTCGTTTCCCATTAAATATCCACGATGTTTTAATAATTTTATTCCATCTTCGAAACTTAAATATCCTCCACTTATTAATGCTGGATATTCTCCCAAGCTTAAACCTACTGTTATTTCTGGTTTCACATTATTTTCTTCTAATACTTTTAAAATTCCTAAACTCATTGTGGCTATTGCAAGTTGTGTATTTTCTGTTTTACTTAGTTCTTCCATTGTTGAATTAAATGTTATTTCTGCTATATCTTTTTCAGAAATCTCTGAAGCTTTTTTGTATACTTCTTTTATTTCATCATATTTGTCGTATAAATCTTTCCCCATTCCAACAGTTTGTGCTCCTTGACCTGGAAACATAAATGCTATTTTCATCGTTATCTCCCTTCTTATATTTCTAATATTATACTTCCTGTATTTAATCCTCCACCATATCCTATTAAAATAACTTTATCACCACTTTCTAGTTTATGGCTTTTTAGCATTTCATCCATTGCTATTGGAATACTTGCGCAAAATGTGTTTCCAATATCTTCTACATTTGAATACATTCTATCATTTGGAAACTTTAACTTTTTTGCCATTGATAATAAAATCTTTTTGTTAGATTGATGTGGTATGATATATTTTATTTCGTTTATATCTGTATTATTTTTTTCTAATAAATGCTTTATATTTTTAACAGTATCTGTTACTGCATATTTATATACTTCTATTCCATCCATATATATCTTTGAAGTATTCGTTAGTATTTCTCCTTTTTGGCCTTTACTTTCTATATATGAATTATATAATTTTTCTTCTTCACATTTTTGTATTACTATAGCTCCTGCACCATCTGAAAGTAATATTTCTGTATTTATGTCATTTTTATCTATAAAACTTGATAATTTCTCTGCTCCTATTACTAACGCAGTTCTTACTCTATTGCTATCAATATATAATTTTGCAATATCAAGTGCATTTATAAAACCTGCACATCCTGCTAGTATATCCATGCACATACAATCTTTAATATCAAAATATTTCTGCACTTCGTATGATATACTTGGCATTTGGCTTTTCTCCGATGTTGAAGCTACTATTATTAAATCTATTTTATCTTGTATATTTTTTAGTACTTCTTCTGAAGCTTTTATTGCTAACTCTTCTATTGCTTCCTTTGCATAAAATCTTTGCTTTATACCTGTTCTTTTTAAAATGTAATTTTCTTCTACTTGATATTTTTTCTCAAGCTCTTCATTTGTTATTTTTATGTTTGGAATATATCTTCCACTTGAAATTATTTTTATATTGCTCATAAATCTTCTCCCATATAAATTCCTATAATATTTTATAGTTTTTTTAGTTTATTTTTAATTAGTCCGACCGGTCAGGTTTTGAGCTTATATATTTAATACTTTATATAATTGACTGCAACTCCAATGTTATCAATCAAATTAAATTTAGTCTATTTCTTTTAACAGACCTCCTATATTTTATCATATTTTTGCAATTCTTACAATATTTGCTGTTTAAACGCAAGCGGAGGGGCGGATAAATCCGTCCCTCACACTTGTAGCGCTTTAGCAACGCTATTGATTAGGCAACCGCCTGTTGCTTCTACGACTGGTTCGAATTACCAAAGACGTCAGACTGCATCTTCTCGAGATAGGCCATGAGCTCGCTCACAGCGACTTCACTATCTCCCAAGTGTATCGTCTCGACACTAGAGTCGTGACATAGCGTCTTGAGCTCTTCGCCTGTCTGAATGAGACTTCCTAGGAGTTGCTTCATTTTTTGCTCATCCCAGTACTCTTGCGGGGCTAGTCTCATTTTAGTATTTCGCACCTTGTATTTAAAGATAGTGACGAAATCTCTAGGGCCATTGCCATACCATATGGCAGTCATCTGACGCAAGGTTTTATCCAAGCGTCCAAAAGCATTTATGGTCCCGAAGTCAGGTGCTTTGAGACGAATCTCGATGTAAAACTTATCCGCATCTAGAAGCTTCTCCAGAAACTTCTTCGGTACTTCCGAATCGTTTAATCTGATGTTCAGAAGGTTGTATGAAGGAGTAGGATCCTTCAAATCATCGATGATGACATCACACGTCATGCTATCGCCATCCATCCCCACAAAGGAAACGTCGAGGCGAACGCGAGTATAATCATCATCCATCTGGATACCGTTGACAAAGACATTAAATCTGCTAGACATTTTATTACCTTTCATTTAGTTGTACACAGTCTTCTGCAACAGACGAAAAAAATTATTCCCTTCTTTGATTGCCTAATAAATACGTCTGTACACCTTATATTATACCATATTTACATAATTTATTCAAATTATATTATTTGCTGTCTCTTATAATTTCTGGTATAATTTATGTATTATGGAAAGTAAAGAAAGATATAATCATTTAAATACATATTATAAAAATAAATTTGGCGAAAGGACATTAAAAATCTGCATTGATGCTGGTTTTACATGTCCTAATCGTGATGGAACTTTAAGTCATAATGGTTGTATATTCTGCAGTGAAAAAGGCTCTGGAGAATTAATAAAATTCTCTAATTTGAATATAACTAAACAAGTACAAAGTTTTTTTAATAGTTATAGAGGAAAACGTGCTAATAAATTTATCGCTTACTTTCAGAACTTTACAAATACATATGATTCCGTTCCAAATTTAAAAGCAAAATATGATGCAGCTTTAATTGATGATAGAATTGTTGGTTTGTCTGTTGCAACAAGACCTGATTGTATTACAGAAGAAATAGCGGATTTACTTGCTTCCTATTCTAATAAATATAATGTTTCTGTTGAACTTGGTTTGCAAACCTCCAATGACAAAATTGGAAATTTAATTAACCGTTGTTATTCCAGCACACAATTTACAAATGCTGTTAAAATTTTAAGAAAACATAATATCGAAGTAATTACTCATATGATGATTGGACTTCCAACTGAAACTTTTGAAGATATAAAAAATACTGTGGAATTTGTAAATTCTCATGACATTCAAGGAATAAAAATTCATTCAACTTATGTTGTTAAAAATACTGTTTTGGCAGATATGTATCATAACAATAAATATGTTCCAATTACCTTGGATTATTATTTAGATAATTTAGCTTATGTGTTAACTCATTTAAGACCAGATATTATAATTCATAGAATTTCTGGAGATGCACCAAAAGATTTGCTTGTAGCTCCAGACTGGAACTTGCATAAAAAGTGGGTATTAAATGGCTTTGAAAAATTATTAAAAGAGCAAGATTTGTGGCAAGGTAAATATTATAAATAAAGAATTAAACAAAAGTTAGGCATTATATATATAAATGTCTAACTTTTTATTGTTACATCTTATCTTTTTAAACAAAATACTAAATTTATCTAATTATCTATTACTTTTTCTCCGCAATATACAATATATGGCTACTATATCCCATAAGATCTTCTCTTTCACAATTTGCCAAATGGTATTTAACCCATACCTTATATTTTTCATCATTTAGTGCATTAACATAGTCACCTGCTACAGTTGCAGATATACCATCTGTAGCTAATTCGTTTAACTTTTTAATATTCTTACAATTATCCATTAATTTATCGAAATCTTTAATATATCTTACAGAAAAAATTTCTTCTGGTATATCTGGAACTTTAAATTTATCATCACACATTTTCTCTAACTTAAGTAAATTACCTTTTCGTAAACCATAGTTTAAAATTACAGCTTCATTTGTGATATATGCAAAGAATATCTTTCCTCCAGGTTTAGTAATTCTTATTGCCTCATTAATAGCTTTTAATTTATCATTATCGCTAAACAGATGATATAAAGGTCCTAAACATAACGTTATATCAAAAGTATTGTCCTCAAACATATGTAAGTCTAGAGCATTAGCTTGTGTTGCTTTAATAGTCATACCTTCCTTTATTTTGCTTTTTAAAATTTCCAAATTCTTATCAACCAAATCAACTGCTTCTACCTCATACCCTTTTTTAGCATAATAAAGAGAATATCTACCTGTTGCAGCACCAATTTCTATTATTTTATCTCCAGGTTTTAAATATTTTTCTATATAATTAGTTGTGGTTATAAATTCAATATTATGGGCTTTATCCTTATCTAATCTACCTTCTTCATCATATTGTTCATAGAATTCATTTAAAATATTTTCTACTTTATCCATTTGCATTACCTGCCTTATCCCAGTTTCTTGTTACATTTTCCTTCTCTTTATTATACACTGCATCAAACAAATTTATATTTAATTTATTGCACACGCAAGTTAAAACTATAAACACATCAGCTATTTCATTTTCTATATTTGTATAATGGTCCAATTTAGTTTTATCAATACTCATATCTGTGTAATCTTTTCTTATAGCTTTTGCAAGTTCTCCTGCTTCTTCTAGTAATAACAACATCGTTTTTTCTATTGCCTGATTTTCAAATCCACGTATTCGTATAACGCTTCTTATATAATCTTGTACTTCTGTTAATGTACTTGCTTTATCTAATTTTTTTAATAGTCCTTCTTGGGTATTTATTTTATTATTTTCTTGTTCTTCATTTTTATTCTCTATTACTTCTTTTAGATAAATCTTATTATTAAAGCCACCTTTTTTCGCGGCCTTTTCTTTTCTTAATTCTTCAACTTTATCAATATCAATTTTTCTATATTTAATAATTGAATTTAAAACCTCTTGTACATCTGCCATTTCTTTCTCACTGTGGTCCGATATATATTCATTTACCTCTTCTAATAATTTTTTATCTAATTCTTTGCTATATTTTTCATCATCTAAAATTTCGTATTTACATTCCTTACCTGATTTTTTTATTTCTTCTGGAATTTTATCACGTACTAATTTATTATATTTATATATCATTTAGACCACCTCATTTGTCACATTATATAATGCGTACAAATGTTTGTCAATAGTAAAATCGAAACTTATTTAGTATTCTTAAATCTTTTATTAACATTATTCCAGTTTACAATATTCCAGAATGCTTTTATGTAGTCCGCTCTATTTGCTTTATATTGTAAGAAATATGAATGCTCCCACATATCTAATACAAGTATTGGCTTACAATTCCATAATGTTAAATTTTGATGTTTTTCACATTGAATTATTTCTAACTTATTAAACCTTGGAACCCAAACTAACAAGTTCCAACCTGATGCTTCTACTACTTTGCTACTTTCTGCAAATTGCTCTTTAAACACCTCGAAGCTACCGAAATCTTTATTTATTTGTTCCATTAAATTTACATTTGGTGAAGATGGAATCGCAGGTCCCATATTTTCGAAAAACAATTCATGTAAAATAACACCTGAACCAAAGAAAGTTAGGTTTTTCTCTAAACATTTTATATTTTCGAAATTTCTATCTTTACGTGCTTTTTCTAACTTATCCAAAGTTGAATTTGTATTGTCAACATATCCTGCATATAAAGTGTTGTAATGAATGTTTAAAGTTTCCCTGCTGTAATATGGCTCCAATGCATCTAATGGGTATTCTAAATTTATTTTTCTTATCATAAAAACTCCTCCATATTTTATATTATGAAGGAGTTTTTAATTTATTACATCAATTTTTATTTCGCCAGTTATCATCAACAATATCTCTGTGCAAAATTAAAAATTTCGTTTTAATTTATTCTACTCTCTATTTCATTTTCAATATTTTCTATTATTTTGCATATAATATCTTCTACATTATATTCTTGTTTTGTTTCATTATATAATGATGTAGCAATATTAGAAATATTTTCGTTAAATTTGCTCTCATTAACATTAAAACCAATTCCTATAAATATTTCTTTTACATCGTCTTTAATTGTCGTTGTTTCTGTTAATATTCCACATATTTTCTTTTCGTTTAATAATAAATCATTTGGCAGTTTTATTTCCAAATTCACATTGTATAAATCTTTTATAGCTTTTTGTATATTTTCTGCAATTGCAGTTGTGAAGCCTTCTAATTGTTCTAATTTCATCTTTGGCTTTAATATAATCGTCATCGCAATATTATTAGATTTAGTGTGCCAAACTCTGCCATGTGTTCCTTTTCCTTGGGTCTGTATGTCCGCTATAATGATTGTTCCATTTTCATATTGATTTATGTTTCTTTTTGCCTCAGTTTGTGTTGAATCTATTGTTTCGAAATATTTTATATTTTTTCCAATATATTTTGTTTTTGCATTTTGTATTTTTTGTATATCCATAATTACCTCTTTTTTTGATATCTCTACTTTTTTATCTAAATTGACTCAGTTATAATATTATGTCGCGCTTTAATAAGCCATTTTTTACAGTCCCTGTTCCTAAAAATTTATCTTCATCATATATTTTATAAAGTCCGTCAGTATTAGATACCTTTAATTTTACTCCATTTAAAAATAGTTGTAATTTCTTTTTATTTAAATTGATTGAATTGTTTTCCTTTAATAATTCTTCTAAAGTTATTAAATGTTCTTTAATGCTTTCCAAATTTGCATCATCAATTTTTATTGCATCTTCTAGTTTGAATTCTCCAACTTGTAGCCTTTTTAAATTTTTCATATAACCTACTGTATTTAATCTTTCTGCAATGTCCTCACATAAACTTCTAATATATGTACCTTTTGAACAAGAAACCTTAAAATTAATACAGTTTTCCTCGTATTTTAACAATTCAATATTGTATATTTCTATTTTTCTAGGCTCTATTTCTACTTTTTCACCAGCTCTGGCATATTCATATAATTTTTTTCCGTTTTTCTTTATAGCGGAATAGATTGGTGGAATTTGCTCTTGTTTTCCTATAAAGCTTTGCAAAACATTCTCCAAATTCTGACTAATATATTCTGTATCCACTTCTTTTTCTTCTATAATTTTACCTTCGCTATCCGCTGTTTCAGTCTTTTTTCCTAATTCCAGCTCTACCTCATAAGTTTTATCATGGTTAATTAAATATTTAGAAAATTTAGTTCCTTTCCCTATTAAAAGTGGCAATACCCCTGTTGCTAGTGGGTCTAAAGTTCCTGTATGACCAACTTTTTCACCTGTTATTTTTTTTATTTTTGCCACTACATCATGTGATGTCCAGCCTTTTTCCTTGTTAATAATTATTATTCCATTCATTTTTTGCTCCATTTTATATTTTATTTCTTTAATGCCTATAAATGTATATATATTAAGCTTTGCATAACATTTCAACTTTTAAGCCACCATCGAAATTAAGCCACTCTAGAAATTTTTAATTTCATTAGAGTGGCTATAATTAGTGAAACTAACCTCCACTATTTTGGTGGGTTATATGCAGAGCTTGGTATTATCACTAAAGTTAATAATTTACATAACATTTGAACTTTTTAGGTCCGTCCCTAAAGTTCAAATCCCTATTTTAATAATTTTTTTATTTGGTTTACTAAGTTTGTTTTTATTTGTTCTGGTGTTCCAGACATTCTGCAACCTGCTGCTCTAATATGTCCTCCACCGCCAAATAATGTTGCTACATCTGATACATTTACATAGTCATTTGAACGTAAAGATACTTTAAATGTTTTTTCGTCTTTTTGATGTAAAAATATAGATACTTCTACTCCTTCTATATCTCTTCCAAGGTCTACGATTCTTTCGTGGTCTCCTTCTTCTGCATTTACTTCTTCTTCATCTTGTTTTGTTATATATGTAAATGCTATTTTTTCGTCTTCTAAAAATTCCATTCTGTCTATTGCTCTTTTTGATAATTCAAAATTTGCTTTTGTTCTTATTTGGAAAGCTTTTTTATATATTTCTGAAACATTTATACCACTTTGTAATAACCATGCAACAAACTGAAATGTATCTGCTGTTACTCCTTGATATTTAAATCCACCTGTATCAGTTATAATTCCTGTTAATAAGCATGTTCCAATTTCTTTAGTAATTTTTATATTTAAAGCTTCTAGTACAATTATTAAAATTTGGCAACAAGCAGGAGAAGCAGGATCAACATAATTATAATCTCCAAACATAGCATTTTTAGTATGATGATCTATATTTATGCTTACTTTTGCATCCTCAAAATAATTTTTCCAACCATTTAACCTATCTATGCTACCACAATCTAGAGAAATAGCTAAATCATATTTTTGTTGTTTTCCTTCTTCTAATATATTTTCTGAACCAGGTAGGAATTTAAATATTCTATTATATTTTGGAATTACTACATCTGGTTCTTTTCCTAATTGTTTTAAAGAATTATACATTGCCAAAGTGCTTCCAAGCGCGTCCCCATCTGGACTTTCGTGTGTTAATAAAACTATACTTTCTGCTTTTTTTACTTCTTCTACTATACTTTCTAAAGTTGTTTTGCTCATACTTATTCTCCTTTATTTTCTGGTTTAATATCTTTCATAACTTCTTTTAAAATTGTATCTATTTTTGCACCATATTCTATTGAATCGTCAAATATAAAGATAATCTCCGGTGTTAAACGTAAGTTCATTCTCTTTGCTAATTCTGTTCTAACAAAGCCTGATGACTTTTTTAGTGCTGCTAATACTTGTTTATTATCTTTAGCATTTATCATACTTACATAAACCTTAGCATATTTTAAATCACCACTAACTTTAACCTTTGTAACACTTATTAAACCTGTTATATTAGGATCTTTTAAGTCATATGTTATAATATGACTTATTTCCTTTTTCATTTCTTCATCAATTCTGTTTAATCTGTTTGAGTCTTTTTTAGGCATATTTATACCTCCTATCTCTTTACCTCGTCCATTACGTAGGCTTCTATAATATCTCCTTCTTTTATGTCATTATAATTTTCTATTTGTAAACCACATTCAAAGCCTTTGTTTACTTCTTTAACATCATCTTTAAATCTCTTTAATGACACTAGTTTGCCTTCATGTATAACTACTTCTTCACGAATTACACGAACTCCTGCATTTCTTTCTATTTTTCCACTTAAAACAAATGCTCCACCTATAGTTCCAACACTAGAAATTCTAAATGTTTGTCTTATTTCTGCAGTTCCAATTACTCTTTCTACATATTTTGGAGCAAGC
This sequence comes from uncultured Clostridia bacterium, assembly GCA_944388935.1. Lineage (GTDB taxonomy): Bacteria > Bacillota > Clostridia > TANB77 > CAG-508 > Merdicola. Next base: position 30,806 of record CALXKK010000014.1, read on the forward strand.
ATTCCTTTCATTGCTGTTTCTACATCTTCAATTGCTTGATAAATTACAGAATATTGTTTAATTTCTACTTTATCTTTCTCTGCTTCTGCTTTTGCTGTTGGTACAGGTCTTACATTGAATGCAATTATAATAGCATTAGAAACATTTGCAAGTGTAACATCAGATTCTGTAACAGCTCCTACTGCTGAGTGTATTACAGAGACTTTAACTTCATCGTTAGATAATTTCTCTAATGATTGTTTTAATGCTTCTACTGTACCTTGAACATCTGCTTTTATAATTAAATTTAGTTGTTTTAATTTTCCTTCTTCCATTTGGCTAAATAGATTATCTAATGTAACTTTATTTACTTGATTTATAGATTTTTCTCTTTGTTGTCTCTTTCTTCTTTCTATTAAATGTTTAGCCACTTTTTCATTCTTAACTTCGTAGAATGTATCTCCAGCTATTGGAACTTCTGTAAGTCCCATAACTTCTACTGGTGTAGATGGGCCTGCTTTTTTAACTTTTTGGCCTTTATAGTTTCTCATTGCTCTAATTCTTCCTATAGAAGAACCTACAACTATTGTATCTCCTACATCCAATGTTCCTCTTTGTACTAATAGTGATGCTATTGGTCCTTTTGATGTATCTAGTCTTGCTTCTATTACTGCACCTTTAGCTTGTTTGTTAGGGTTGGCTTTAAGCTCTAACATATCTGCCTCTAATAATACCATCTCTAATAATTTGTCTATATTTTCATGTGTTTTAGCAGATATTGGTACAAATATTGTATCTCCACCCCATTCTTCTGGAACCAATTCATATTTCATTAATTCTTCTTTTACTTTTTCTACATTTGCTCCTGGTAAATCTATTTTGTTTATAGCAACTATAATTGGAATATTTGCTGCTTTTGCATGGTTTATAGCCTCTACAGTTTGTGGCATAACACCATCATTTGCAGCAACAACTAATATTGCTATATCTGTAATTTGAGCTCCTCTTGCACGCATACTTGTGAAAGCTTCGTGTCCTGGTGTATCCAAAAATGTAATGTCTCTACCATTTACTTTTACTTGATATGCACCTATATGTTGTGTAATTCCTCCTGCTTCTCCTTCTATTACATTAGTAGAACGTATAGCATCTAGAAGTGAAGTTTTTCCATGGTCTACGTGTCCCATTACAACAATAACTGGTGCTCTTGGTACTAAATCTTCTGGTTTATCCTCTGAATCATCAAATAATATATCTTCGTCTTTTACAACTTCTTTCTTTTTAGCTGTTACTCCAAATTCTTGAGCTACTAAATATGCAGTATCAAAATCTATATCATTATTTATTGTTGCCATAATTCCGTAACTTAGTAATTTTTTTATTACCTCGCTACTTGTTTTCTTTAATTCTGCTGCTAAATCTTTTACAGAGATTGTTTCTGGTATAGTAATTTCTGTAAGTTTAAATATTTTTTGTTTTGATTCTGATGGTTTTTGATTTTTAGCATTTTTCTTTTTGTTTTTCTTACCTCTTCTTGTAGATAAGTCATAGTAATCTAACATTCCACCTTCTTGATCTGTGAACATTGTAGATAAACTATTTGTTTGTTTTAAATCTTGTAATTTTTTCTCGTTTATATCTTCATCCTCAAATCTCTTGTTAGATCTAGATGATTTTCTATTTCTATTTTCATCATATCTATTATTTTTTTGCTTTTCTACAGATTTGTTATATTCTCTTACATTTTCTTTTTCAGCAACTTCTGATGACATAATATTTTTTATGTTCTTTTCTATGGTTCTTTCGTCCATTGGTCTTGAACCTCTATTGAAGTTGTTGTTTCTATAATTGTTATTATTATTTCTGTAATTATTGTTTCTATAACCATCTCTGTTATTATTATTTCTGAAGTTTTTGTTGTCTCTTCTATTATTGAAATTATTATTTCTTTTTGAAAAGTCTTTTTCTTCACGTTTATTATTTGATTCAGTTTGTTTTGTTGTTTTGTTATTTTGTACCCCTATCATATTCTCTCTTTCACTTTTTTCTATTTTTTTATTTTCAATTTTTTGTTCTGGTTTCACTCCACTTGTTTCTTCTTTAGGCTCTGAAGGTTTAGCTTCCACTTTCTCCTCTTTTTTAGGTTCTTTTTTCTCTTGCTTTGGTTCTTCTTTTTTCTTTAAACCAAATAATTCTTCTACTGTAAGTGGCTTTGTTTGTTTGTTTCTGTAGACTATATTAAAGTCTTTGCTCTTATTTCTTTCTACAAAACCTAATTGTTTTTCTCTTTCACTTTGCCTTTTTTTCTTTTCTGCTTCTTCTTTTTTAGCCATTTCTTCGTCAGAAATAATAACCTCTCTTCTTATTATTACAGGCTCATCTTTTTTGTTTGCAGAAGATTGTTTTGCCACATTTTTACTCTTTTGGTCAGTTTTATTTGATTTAGTTAATTCATCTTCTATTTTTTTAGCTTCTTCATCGGTTACTGCACTTAAATGGCTCTTTACATCAATATTTAGCTTTTGGGCCTTTTCTAAAACTTCCTTACTCGTAAGCCCCAATTTCTTTGCTATTTCATGTATTTTTATTTTACCCAATAGCTTCACCCCCATTAATTAATTTCTGTATTCCTTTTACTATATTAATATCTTTTATTCCTATTATCGCTCTATTTTCCTGACCTATTGCTTTGCTTAATTCATTTGTTGTTCCTATAAAAATAATTGGAATATTATATCTTTCAGCATAAAATTTATAATTTTTCTTGGTTTTATCTGATGCTTCCTCAGATAATATTAACATTTTTATCTTGTTCATCTTTAATGCATTTTCGCACGCATTATTCCCGGAAACTATATTTCCTGCCCTTGCTGCTAATCCAAGTAAATTTAAAATTTTATTTTTCACTAATTACACCTCTTAATTCATTGTAAACATCTTCGCTTATGCTCATTTCGAATGCTCTTTCTAATGCTTTTGTTTTGATTGCCTTTTCCAAACATTGGATATCATCGCATATATACGCTCCTCTACCATTTGCTTTTCCTGTTCTATCCAATGTAATAATTCCTTCTTTGTTTTTTACAATTCTAATTAAATCTTTTTTGTCTTTTTTCTCTCTACAACCTATGCAAGTTCTTTGTGGTATTTTTTTCATCTTAACACTTCCTTATATTATACTTGCTTTTAGCCATTTATATGTTTACTCTTCTTCTGAATTATCTTCTTTATTATCTGCTTCCATTTCGGCTTGTTTTTCCATTAATATATTTCTAAATTGAGTTTCTGATTTAATATCTATTCTCCAATCAGAAAGTCCTGTTAGTTTAGCTGCAAGTCTTGCATTTTGTCCTGATTTACCAATAGCTAGTGATAATTGGTCATCTGGAACAATTACTTGTGCAACTCTATTTTCTTCATCAATATCAACAGCCATAACTTGTGCTGGTAATAGAGCAGATGATATGTATGTTGATAAATCTGCATTCCATTCTATAACATCTATTTTTTCTCCATTAAGTTCATTTATTATGTTTTGAATTCTAACACCTTTTTGACCTACACAAGAACCTACTGGGTCTATATTTTCGTTTGGTGAATATACAGCAACTTTACTTCTGCTTCCTGGATCTCTTGAAACACTCTTTATTTCTATAACACCTTCGTAAATCTCTGGGATTTCGAATTCGAATAATTTTTTAACAAATTCTGGACATGCTCTAGAAATAATAACTTGTGGTACACCTTTTGGTCCTTTGTCTACATCTAATATATATCCTTTTATTTTATCATTTACATGATAGTGTTCTGTAGGAATTTGTTCTTTAGCTGGCATAATTCCTTCTACTTTTCCTAAATCCATAACAACAATATTTGGATCTGCCTTTTGAATTATTCCAGAAACTATTTCGCCTTTTCTTTCGTTGTATTCATTATATATAATTTCTCTTTCTGCTTCTCTTAATTTTTGAATAATTACTTGTTTTGCTGTTTGTGCTGCAATTCTACCAAAATTCTTTGGAACAAGTTCTACATCTACTGTATCTCCTATCTTTGCTTCCTTATCAACTTTTTTTGCATCTGCTAAACTTATTTGTAAAACTGGATTTTCTGCATGCTCTACAACTTCTTTTACGGAATATAAATGTGATGCTCCTGTTTCCCTGTCTACTACTACTTTAACATTTTCTTGTGAATTATAATTTCTTTTATATGCTGTTAATAATGCTTGTTCTATGGAATCTAATAAATAATCCTTTTTTATTCCTTTTTCCTTTTCTAATTCTTGTATTGCTATTATTAATTGTTTATTATCTATACCTTCTTCTTTCATTATTTACACTCCTTTTTACCAATTATATTTTATTTTTATTAATGAAATATCTTTTCTAGGTAACTCTATGTCGTCTATATTAATGGTTTCATCATTAAAACCTTTTAATAAACCAGTTATATTTTTTTGACCATTAAATGGCTTAAATAATTTAACTTCAACTTCCTTGCCAATATTTTCTTGCATCTGCCAATCTTTTCTTAATACTCTTTCTATTCCAGGTGAAGATACCTCTAAAAAGTATTGGTCTTTTATGTAATCTTTCTCGTCTAATATTTCTGTAATAGCATTATTTACTTTTTCACAATCTTCTAAACTTATTCCATTTTCATTATCTATGAAAATTCTTAAATAATAGTCTTTTGCTTCTTTTTCGTAAATAACATCATAAAGTTTATAACCCAAGTTTTCTACTATAGGCTTTATTAAATCTTCTACTTTTTTTTCTACTTTAGACAAAAATTTTACCTCCCTTTACACTCATAAGGAGTGGGATTTGTTCCCACTCCTTGTGTAATGTATTATGCTATGTTTGTATTATATAACATATATTACCAAAAATCAAGCTTTTGAAGAGATTTTTTACCCAAAAGAATGGCCCCCATTCCGATACTTGCATATCGAAAGAGGGACCTGCGTGCTTATTGTAGCCACGCAATCTTGGAGTACAAAGCAACAATCAGCAGTTGTGAACTTCATTTATAGTGATAATAGTTACTAGCAGATATGATGGAAAACAAAGTCCCACCTAACGCAACTGCTAAAAATATCACCATCATAGCATAGCTACCCATGTCATGGTAAACGGTCAAGCATCTGATAAGTTCCATGATGCAGACCTCAAATTCTATAAAAATCAATATCGCTATTGCGAACATCGTCCTATGACGAAGTTTGATTTTTAGTAGAACATTGAACAATGACATTATCGCTAGCAAGAAGAACACACTGCACATGAACTCCAGTCCAACTTTTGTCTCCACTCCCATGTTGTTCATGAGCATAATGCTCACGATTCCAAACAGAGAGAAGATGACGGAAGCCGCTGAACAGATGTCTGTTATACGGTGGTTGAACCTTGCAAACCAATTGCTGCTGTTGTACTTGCGGATGTCTGTATTAGACATGCTACCTCCAAATAAACTAGTGCGTCTATACTGCTACAATATTTATTTTACATCATTTTACATAATATGTCAAATTAATGGCTCTTAAAAATTACCAGTTTTTTTCTGTTTTTAAATTTCTATTTCTTTGTTTAGCCAAGTTGAATATATATATGTTTTGTCCACTTTTTTATTTAAAGCTTTTTCCAATGCTTTTTTGTAAATTGCTAATTGAATATTATATTTGTCTTTTAAGCTCTGCTCATTATTATTTGCTACATAATCAGTTTTATAATCTACTAAAACTAACTCATCTTCATTGGTTATATAATATAAATCTATAATACCTTGTACTAATATTTCATCTTCTGCATTATTATGATATATCTCATTCGCTTTTATATTAAGATAAAAAGGTTTTTCTTGCTCCACAATTTTTGCTGTTTGCATTTCTTTCCATATTTTTGAAGATAAAAATGCTAAAATTTTATCATAATTTACACTCTCTGCTTCCTTAGGCAACATTATTTCTTTTTCTACTAATGAATCCACCATATCTTTTAATTTTTCCTTATCATATTCCTGCTTATAATCTAGCTTTTGGAGGCATAAGTGCATTACTGTTCCTTTTTCTGCTGGTGATAATTGTGTTTTTTCTACTAAGAAGTTTGGCTTTTTTAATGTAGTGTGTGTTTCCTCAGTTTGTTTCTTAGATAATTCCTTAATTTTAGAAACAGATAATTCGCTTGGCATCTCTGTGGAGTCCTTAAACTTATACTCCCACTCTAAAATATTTTCAATTTTTTCCAAGTTTTCTTTTGATGGCGTTCTTTTTTCTATATCTTTTAATAGATTTATTTTTTCTGTTTCATTTTCTGTATCTATATTTAGTATATCTTTTTTATGTACCACATTAAATTCGAAAATTTCTGAATTTTTAGTTTCGTTTTTTAAATATACTAATTCTATCCAATCCAAATATGATTTATATTTTTCCAATATTTTTGGATTTATTTTTGAATCTTCTCCTTTAGAATATATTTCTAATTCTTTCTTTTTACTCTCTATAGATTTTTGTAAATCTTTTTCTATTCCAGTTATGAATAGCTTCTCTTTTGCTCTTGTTAACGCAACATATAGAACTCTCATTTCTTCTGATATGCTCTCTTTTCTACTTATTATCTTAATAGCTTCCTTTGCTAATGTTGGATATTCTATTTTTAATTTGCTATTCTCATAATTTGGTCCAAAACCAATTTCTTGATGAATTAATATTTTTGCTGTTAAATCTTTTAAGTTGAAGTTTTTACCTGTACTGCATAAGAACACAACTGGGAATTCCAATCCTTTACTTTTATGAATACTCATTATTCTTATTACATTTTCGTTTTCTCCGATTATTTTCGCTGCACCCAAATCATTATTACGAAGTTTTAATTTGTCTATAAAATTAATAAAGTTAAACACTCCCTTAAATGATGCGCTTTCATATTGTTTTGCTCTTTCGAAAAGCATCTTTAAATTGGCTTGTCTTAGTTTACCATTTTGCATTAATCCTACATAATTGTAATATCCAGTATCCATATATATTTTCCAGATAAGTTCGTCCAAAGCTAAAAACTCGCTCTCTTCTCTCCAATTTTCTATCATTCCTAAGAAAACATCAATTTTATTTCTTAAATCTGCATTTACTTGAATTCTAGATTTAATAATACAATCATAAAAATTCTCGTACTTATCTGCAAGCCTAATTTCTATTAAATCATTATCTGTAAAACCACCTATCATTGACCTCATTACTGTAACTAATGGTATATCTTGCATTGGATTATCTATTATTTTTAAAACAGACATTATAGTTTGAATCTCTACAGAGTTTAAATATTCTGTGGATGTTTCACTATATACTGGCATACCTAAATCTGATATTTCTTTTTCATATATTGGTGATAATTCGGTAGTTGACCTTAGTAAAACAACTATATCTTTATATGTAATTTTTCTATAGCCTTCTTTTTTATCCAAAACATAATAATTACTATTTATAAGTTCGTTTATTTTCTTAGCTACATATTTTGCTTCTAAAATAGAATTTTCTATTCTTTCTGTTTGCGTATTATCCTTTTCATTTTCTTCTGCATCATCTTGTAAATTTATTACATCTATTTCTGTTTTCCTCGCAAAATCTATATTTTCCTTGGTAGGATTTTCATAATTTGCACCCAAATTTAAATATTCATCTTCGTTATAATCTACATCACCTAAGTCCTTACTCATAATTTCTTGGAAAATTGTATTTGTTGTATCCAATATATTTTTTCTACTTCTAAAATTTTTGAACAATTGGATTTTTAAATCATCATTTTGTTCTTTTTCATTCTTTAATTTATATGTTTTATATTTATTTAAAAATAGCTCAGGCATTGCTTGTCTAAATTTATATATACTTTGTTTAACATCTCCTACCATAAAAATATTATTACCTTTAGAAATAGAGCTTAAAATATATTCTTGAACCATATTACTGTCTTGATATTCGTCTATTGCAATTTCTTCAAATTTTTCTTGATATTTTTTTGCGATTTCTGTAGGTACATATTTTCCATCTTCATTTTTTACTAATATTTTTAAAGCTAAATGCTCTATATCATTAAAATCTATTACATTTCTTTCTAACTTTGCCTTTTTAAAGTTTTCACTAAATTGCAAAATAATTTTTTGTAAAAGGTTAAGAATCTCGTACATTTCTGATAAATCTGTCACAGCTTCTTCTGATGTATATTTAAAAATGTCCTTTCTTAAGTCGTCGAATTTAGATTTTATCATATCTCTTTTTCCTTTAATTTCAGCTGTTATTTCTGGATTTATCTTTTTTAGACTTGGCCATCTAACAAAAGAAAACCTGTTAGCCAATTCATAAGCTTTATCCCATGAATCTAAGTTTTTAGATAAATTTTCTAAGTTTTCTATATCAAGTCTCATCGCTTGTGATATTTTTTCTAAATCATTATCTTGATCTACATCTTGTTTTATCCTTCTTAAACCTAATATGCTTTCTTCTATACTCTCTTTATAATTATTAAAAATAATTTTACCCCAAACTGTATCTGCAAAATCGGTAGTTTGCTTATCTATATTTAACAACTCTACTTTCTCATTTAGCCATTTTTCTGGAAAAGGTGCACTTTGAATGAAATTATATATTCCTTTTATTAAATCTTTTAATGGTGTATCGTCTCTATAAGTTGTATATATTTCTAGAAGTTTTAAGAATCCTTCATCTTCTTTTAAATATAAATCTTCGAAAAGTTCTTCTAGGACTTCTTCTTTTAATAGCTCTATTTCTGCTGTATCCCCTATTCTAAAATTAGGTGATATATCTATTTCATAAAAATTATTTCTTATTACATCTAAGCAGAATGAGTGTATTGTGCAAATATTAGATTTATTCAAAAGCGTTATTTGTTTTTGAAGTCTTACATTATTAGGCTCCTCTTCTATCTTTTTGTATATTGCATTTAATATTCTTTCTCTCATTTCGCTTGCTGCCGCATTTGTAAAAGTTACAACTAAAAGTTTATCTATATCAATTTCCTCTGATATAATTTTATTTATTATTCTTTCTACCAAAACCGCAGTCTTACCACTACCTGCAGCAGCTGCAACTAATATATTAGAACCCTTTTCCTTAATCGCTTGAATTTGTTCATTAGTCCATTTAACTTCGCTCATTTTCTCTCCTTTTTGAACTTTAGGGACGGACCTTAAAAGTTCAAATTTTATGTTAATCTAGTATGACCGTCTCCCAAGTTTAAATTAATTCTTTTAATTTCTTAATATCTTTTTCGTAAAATTTAAGTGCATTTTCATATGTTTTACTGTCTTCTAAATCTATGTCCACTGTTCTTAGAATATCTAATGATTTCTTGCTTCCTCCTAGTTTTAACATATTGATATATTTCTCTACAAATCCTTCTTCCTTATTTAATATTCTTGTTGCTATTTCTATTGCAGATGATATACCTGTTGCATATTTATATACATAGAAGCAACTGTAAAAATGAGGTATTCTTGCCCAATTATATTTGTTATAATCATCTATTATTAAATCTTTTCCATAATACTTTTTATTCAATTCTAAATAGATTTCTCCTAATTTAGTAGAATTTAATATATTTCCACTTTCCACATTTGAATGCACTTCTTTTTCGAATTCTGCAAACATAGATTGAGTTATTAATGTTGCTCTTACTGTTTCAATTCTATCATATAATAATGATATTTTCTCTTCTTTAGTTTCTGCATGATCTATTCTATATTGTGCAAGCAAGATTTCATTTACTGTTGATGCTATTTCTGCTAATAAAATTGTGTAATTTGAATCTAATACATTTTGGCTTTCGCATGCATAATATGAATGCATTGCATGTCCAAACTCGTGTGCCACAGTTGATACATCATTATTTGTTCCTTCGTAATTTAATAATATATATGGATGAACTCCAAATATAGACATACTATATCCTCCGCTTCTTTTGTTTGGAGCTTTGTATACATCCATCCAATTTGATTCGAAAGCGTCTTTTAATTTTCCTATATATTCTGTTCCTAAAGGTGCTAACGCCTTTAAAATAATAGATTCTGCTTCTTCTATATCTGTATATTTTTCCTCCACCAAAAATGGATTTACATACATATCATACATATGAATCTCTGGTAAATTTAAAATTTGTTTCTTTAATTTTGTATATTCGTGATTTATGTTTAAATTTTCATCAACCGTACTAATTAATTTATTATATACTTCAACAGTAGCATCGTCTTCATCAACAGCTTTTTCCAATGAGCTGTTGTAATTTCTTAGCTTTGCCATTTTTGTGTATTCGTTTACTCTGTTTAAATATAGTTCTGTTATTGTATTTATATATTTTCCATACTCTGAAACTAATAAAGTTGATGCTTGTTTTCTTATTTCTCTATCTTTATTGCTTAATAATTTTGAATATGTTGCTTCGCTTAATTCTATCTCTTCTCCATTTTCACCTTTTATTGATGGGAACTTAATTTCTGCATTGGTTAAAATTTCATATGCATTCTCCACACCATTGAATACATCGGAGAATCTTGATAATGCATCTTCTACATCTTTACTTAAAATATGCTTTTTCTTCTCTATAATTTCTTCTATTAATCTTTTATATCTTTGTAATTTAATATTTTCTTTTAAATAATCTTCTAAAACATCCGTATCTATATCTGTTAATTCTGGTACTATAAAAGACGTAGTTTCATCTATTTTAGCATCTAAACTTTCTGCATCCTTAAATAATTTTATCCCTTCTGGATTTGACAAATCTTTATGATAAACCAACATTCCATATGCATATATTTTTTCTATTAATTGGGCTATTTCTTCGTATATTTTATAGCAATTATATATGTTTTCTGATGATTCTTTTAGTTTTCCTTTATATTGTGCAATTTGGCTTAATTTTTCATTTACCTTTTCTTTGTCAGCCTCATAATCAGCTTCTGTTTTATAAATTTCTGTTAATTTCCATTCATATTTATTTTCCATAATATCCTCCCTTAACTTAAGAATTCATCTACTTTTTGCTTTATTTTATCTAATTCATAACCTCTAGATTGGCATGTATTCCATCCATGTTTATTTGCAACATCAATATTATCTGTTCTATCATCTATAAATAATATGTTTTTTACATCAAGCCCACAGTCATTTTCTACAATTTTATAAATCTCTTCTTGAGGTTTTGCATATCCTAATTCGAAAGAAAGCCAAACGTAGTCGAAATTAGAAAGTATTACTTGGTTATTTAACCTTTCTTTATCTAGCATAGTTAAATTAGATAAAATTCCTATTTTACATTTTTCTTTTAATTCCTGGGTTAGTTTTACTACATCTTTATAGAAATATATTTTTTTAAATTCTTCATTATAAATTTTCATAAAAGCATCAAAATCTGTATTTAATTTTAAATCTTCCTTTAATTTTTCATGTCTTTTTCTCATTATTTTTTCGTCATTAATTGTTGATAATAAGACACCGTTATACCAAATACTATCTTTGAATATTTTTATAATATTTTCGTTATCTAATGTACTTCCAGCTCTTTTCATTATTTTGATTATTATATCAAAATAATTTTCTTCTCCTTTTCTATGACTTTCTATAACTCCTCCCCAGTCAAATATAACTAACTTGTTTTCATTCCTGTGCATATTATACTCCTTTTATTATTTCATTAATTTACCTGTTCAACATATATAATTCTATTTTTAGGTGTAAATAATTTTACATAGTATGGTTGAATTTGAGGATATAAATCTCTTATTAGTACTATATTTCCATTTACATCTGTAACCTTTAAATTTGGAAATGTCTTTAACATCTTCTCATCATTTATGTATTTATCTATAAATTCTTGTACCCCAGGAGTTTCTTGGATTTTTTCATAGTCCATTAAATATTGCTCTCCATTTTGAATATTAACTAATCCACTATATTCTATCCTTGCATAGAACATTCTTAGTGCTACTGCTGTAAATAGACAATCTAGCGCCATAAAAATAATAACTAATATGGTAATCGTTTTTAATAATCTAATCTTAAACTTTCCCTTTGCCCAATCTATTAATATATCTACTTTTTTATTTATATATGTCATTAAAAATATTGCAAGTATTCCCCAAAATATAGAAAAATAAACACAAATTCTTCCGTTTAGATTAAGTGGCATATTAGAATAATCCCACCATTTTACATGTAATATCATTTCTCCGAATAAACTTACTAAATATTCAATAACAGAACCTATTAAAAAGCCACCGAAAAATAACGAAAAATTATTTTTCTTAAAATACTGCAATAAGCCAATCATTATAACTGCACCCAGACCATATATCGCACAAAATGGACCATATAAAAAGCTCTGTCTACTTTCTATAACTCCTTTTGTAACTATTCCAAATAATGTTTCTATTAAATACCCTAAAATACTATAAATTATAAAATATGCAAAAACTCTCCAAATACTCATTCCTAGGATAGTAAATTGTTTCTTTTCTTTATTCTTTTTATTCTCCATTTATTCCTCCGTTTAATTAATACATATCCTTATATTAATAATTTTTTTAATAATTTGCAACATTAAATTTATTATTTCTAAAATAAAAATCCCCCAGCTTAGCTGGGGGTATTTTACTAATATCGCCTAAAAGGCTCTATTACTAGCAGAGCCTCAA
>CALXKK010000015.1 GCA_944388935.1 uncultured Clostridia bacterium
ATCGGTTTAAGCAATATATGGTACTCAAACAATATATTTTTCAATAAAGTGTGACATATGTTTGACTAACCCACAAATAAAATTAAGAAAATATTAAAAAATTATACAAATTCATAAAATTATATGATAGAATAGGCTTGCTAAAATATAGAGATGGGAGAGTGTATAATTTTGGAAAGTAGTATGCCATATAAAAGAGTGCTACTTAAGTTAAGTGGTGAAGTTCTTGCAGGAGAAAAGAAATTTGGAATTGATACTGAGGTTGTAGGAAGATTGTGTGATGCAATAAAGGAAACATCAGAACTAGGAATACAAATAGCAATAGTTGTAGGTGGTGGAAATTTCTGGAGAGGCAGATATGGTCACGAAATGGAAAGAACAACAGCAGACTATATGGGAATGCTTGCAACAGCAATGAATGCATTATCACTTCAAGATGCTTTAGAAACAAGAGGAGTTTTCACAAGAGTTCAAACAGCTATAGAAATGCGTGAAATAGCTGAGCCATATATTAAGAGAAAAGCATTAAAACATTTAGAAAAAGGAAGAATAGTAATATTTGCCTGCGGAACAGGAAATCCATATTTTACAACAGATACAGCAGCAGCATTAAGGGCAGCTGAAATGGATGCAGATGTAATATTACTAGGAAAATCAATAGATGCAGTATATTCTGCAGATCCAGAGAAGGATGAAACAGCTGTAAAATATGACAAAATTTCATATCTAGATATTTTAAATAAAGACTTAAAAGTAATGGACTCTACAGCAACATCATTATGTAGAGATAACCATATACCATTAGTAGTTTTTGGAATAGATGATCCAAGGAATATAATAAGAGCTGCTAAAGGAGAAAAAATAGGAACTGTAATAAAATAAAAAGAACTTTTAAGGTCCGTCCTAAAGTTCATAGAAGGAGAGATTAAAATGGATTATAGTAAAATAGAAGAAAAGATGAGTAAAACAATAAGTGTATACAAAGAAAATTTAGCCGAAATAAGAGCAGGAAGAGCAAATCCTGCAGTATTAAACAAGATAAAAATTGATTATTATGGTACACCAACACCAATTAATCAAATCGCAAGTGTATCAGTACCAGAAGCTAGATTAATTGTTATTCAACCATGGGATGCAAGTATTTTAAAAGAAGTAGAAAAAGCAATTTTAACTTCAGATTTAGGAATAAATCCAAATAATGATGGTAAAGTTATAAGATTAAATTTCCCAGAATTAAACGAAGAAAGAAGAAAAGAATTAGTAAAAGATATTAGAAAAATGTGTGAAGATGCTAAAGTTGCAATACGTGCCGTAAGAAGAGATGGAATAGATGAGTTTAAAGCTATGCAAAAGAGTTCTGAGATAACAGAAGATGAATTAAAAATGGCAGAAGATAATATTCAAAAAATAACTGATAAAAATATAAATGAAATAGATAAATTAACAGAAGCTAAAGAAAAGGATATAATGACAGTATAAAAGGAGATAAAAATGGAGTTTGAAAAAGAAAATTTCCCAAATCATATTGCTATCATAATGGATGGAAATAGAAGATGGGCAAAACAAAGAGGTCTTCCAGCGAAATTAGGTCATAGAGAAGGAGCTAAAACATTAGAGAAGATTGTTAGGTATGCTAATAAAATTGGTCTTAAATATATTACTGTTTATGCTTTTTCTACCGAAAACTGGAAAAGAACTGAAGATGAAGTGAGTAGTTTAATGTTACTTCTTCAAAATTATTTGGATGATTACAGTAAAAGAGCTGATACAGAAAATATAAAGGTTAAAGTCCTAGGGGATATATCAGTTCTTCCAGAAAAAATGCAAAAAAGTATAGCTAAATGCGAAGAAAGAACAAAAGACAATACTGGTGTAACGTTTAATATTGCCTTAAATTATGGTGGAAGAAATGAAATTTTATCAGCAGTTAAAAATATAGCTAAAAAAGTAAAAAATGGTGAATTAGATATAGATGATATTACAGAAGAAACAATTTCAAATAATTTATATACTAAAGGAGAACCAGATCCAGATTTAGTAATAAGAACAAGTGGTGAATTACGTACAAGCAATTTTTTACCATGGCAAATTGTATATTCAGAATTTCTATTTCTAGACAAATTGTGGCCAGATTTTACCGAAGAAGATATAGATAATGCAATCTTAGAATTTCAAAAGAGAAATAGAAAATTTGGAGGAAAATAATGAATTTAAAAAGAGTACTCACAGGAGTAATAGGATTACCTATAGTAGCACTTGTACTAATATTTGGGAACCAAATACTACTAGACGTAGCATTTGCAATAATTGCAGGTATGAGTTTCCATGAATATTCACATGCGTTTAGAGTTAACAATAAAGCAAACCCACTAACATGGATGGGTTATTTATCGTGTTTAATTATAGCTTTAATGCATGTTATTTCACATGAGTATTTAATTTTTATAATAGGAGCCATAGTTCCAATTGCTGTTCTATTATGTTTTGCACAGATTCTTATAACAAAGATGAAAGTTACAATAATAGATGTATCGGTTACATTATTTGGAATATGCTATATTGTAATATTTTTAATGTTTATACCAATAATTAGAGCAGCAGAAAATGGAGTATTTTTAATATGGTATGTAATATTTGCATCATGGGGAACAGATATTTTTGCATACACATTTGGAAGATTATTTGGAAAACATAAATTTAGTAAAATAAGTCCAAATAAAACAATAGAAGGTTGTGTTGGCGGAACAGTAGGGGCAATCGTACTTATATTATTATATACAGTATTGCTTAATAATTTTGCTGGATTAAATATAAATTATATTGCAATAACTATTATTGGCTTGATATTAAGTTTATTAAGTCAAATGGGAGATTTCGCAGCATCATCAATAAAAAGATTTGCAGAAATAAAAGATTTTAGTCATTTAATACCTGGACATGGAGGTATGCTAGATAGAATAGATAGTATAATATTTATAGCACCATTTGCATATTTTTTATTAGTACTAATTTAAAACAGGAGGTTTTTACTTGATTAGTTTTTTAATAAATGCTATAAAAATAATATTTTTATTAGGATTTTTAATCTTAATTCATGAATCAGGACATTTTTTTATAGCAAAATTATTTAAAGTAAAAGTGCATGAATTTGCTATAGGATTTGGACCTAAAATTCTAACAAAACAGGGCAAAGAAACAAAATATGAATTAAGATTAATTCCATTAGGAGGCTTTGTAAGGTTAGAAGGAGAAGATACAAAATCTGATGATGAAAGAGCTTTTAACAATGCTAGTATACCAAAAAGAATGGCTATTGTTGCAGCTGGTGCAACAGTAAATATTGTTTTTGGTATATTAGTATATTTTATAATTATGGCTTCAGTTGGAAACAATGTATCAACAGTTGTAGATTCAACAATGGATGATTTTGCAGCTAGGCAAGCAGGAATATTATCTGGAGATAAAATAGAAGAAATTAATGGAAAGAAAATAAAAACCAAAACAGATATAGATAATATTTTGCAAGAATCAAATGGTGATGAACTAACAATACAAATAGAAAGAAATGGCGAAGAAAAAGAAATAACATTAAAACCGACTAGAAAAGATTCTAAAAGTACGGGAATATATGTTGCAAGTTCTGGAAGTGGTGAAAAAGCAACCCAAGTTGTACAAATAGATTCTGGCAGTTCTGCAGAAAGAGCAGGAATAAAAACTAATGATGTAATATCAAAATTTAATGGTGAAGATGTAATTGGCAGTGCAGATAAATTGATAGAGGCAATACAAAATTGTAATAGTGAAACAGCAGAAGTAGAAGTAATAAGAAATGGAGAAACGATTAGTCTTACATTAGGATTAGATTTAGTACCAACTTATTATTTAGGAATAAATTTTAAAATGGCTGAAAATAATTTCACAAATAATACTTATTATGCTTTCTATAAAACAGGAGATTTTTTAGGTTCTATATTTGAAAATTTAAAAATGTTATTTACTGGCAAAGTGGGAATAGACCAAATGATGGGACCTGTTGGAATTTCAAGTGTTGTTTCACAGACTACTGGATTTGTAGATTTTATATACATGCTTGCTATAATATCTATTTCATTAGGAATAACAAATTTGTTACCAATACCGGCATTAGATGGAGGAAAATTATTAATCTTATTAATAGAAGCAATAAGAAGAAAACCAATGAAAGAAGAACTAGAAATTGGAATACAAATGGTAGGATTTATAATTTTAATATCTTTATCAATATTTATATCATATAAAGATATTTTAAGAATTTTTTAAAAAGAGGTATAAAAAATGGATAAAAATGAAAAAGCAAATTTAATACTAAAACCAAAATATAAAGTATTATTTAATTTTTTATATAGTCATATTACAACTTTAATAATTATAATATTAATTTTATCAGTATTAATTTCAGAAAATCAATTAGTAGGATATGGGGTTGCAATATTAGTTGTGTATTTAATATATTTAGTTATAAATGCTATTTATAATCAAAAGAAATATAGAAATAGCGTTTATAAATTTTACACAGACAGATTAGAGTACAATAATAAAATAAAGAATGACGATTTAGAGGTAGTAAAATATACAGACATAATTCAAATAAAATATGGTCAAACTTTTTTACAAACTGTATTTAAAATTGGAACGATAATGATATATACAAATAATAAAAAAATATCAAAGAAATTAATTATAATTCATGATGTAAAAGATGTAAAATTAATTTATGAAAAAATATTAAAAATAATGGGTCAAAAAACAACAGACAATAAATAGGAGATGCTAAATTGGAAAACTTAAAAAAGATAAAAGAAATATTTAGTGACTATAAAAATAATACACAAATACAAGAATGCTATATAAGCAAAATAGGAATACACAAAAAGACAAGTAAATTAACCATAATTTTAAAGACTGACAAATTTGTTCAAATTAAAGATATGTGGGATTTTGAAAAATATCTTATGGAAAGATTCCAAATAAAAGATATAGAAATGATATTTAATTATGAAGAGAATACAAAGATTCCAGAAGTAAAGGATGAATGGAAAAATATCATTTGTTATATGGCTCATAAACATCCATTAATGAAACCTATTTTGCTTATGAAAAGTACTATAGATGTACAAGACAATAATATAAATGTAAAAATGCATATAAAAGGTGCTGACTTTTTAAGAAGTAGAAAAACCGACAAACAAGTAGAAATAACAATAAAGAATTTATTAGGCAAAGAATATAAGGTTAATTTGGAAGAACAGATAAGTAAAGAAGATTTAGCAAGATTAGAAGAGAACAATAGGCTATTAGAGGAAAAACTAATAAAAAGTAGAATAGAAGAGATGAAAAAGATTGAGGCAGAAAAAGCATTGGCTCAAGAAATGCCACCAGTACCAATGCCTACAGATGCAGATATACCAATCGAAGAATTAGGAGAAATACCTCAAGCTGTAGAAAATAATAATATCGAATATATTATAGGTAAGCCATCAAAAGCAAAGGAAAATCGTGTAAAAATAAAAGATATAAGTGCAAATTCTGGAAAAGTTACAATAGAAGGAAGAATTGCGGAGTTAGATTCAAGAGATACTAAATCTGGCAAAAAAATGATTATTATGGACATTTATGATGGCAGTGGAATTATGACTTGTAAATCTTTCTCAAGCATGGAAGAAGCACCGGATATATTGGAAAAACTAGAAAAAGCTAAAGCAATTAAGATAATTGGAAAAGCTGGATTGGATACTTATGCTGGAGATGTTACAATAATTGCAAATTCAATTATAGAAACGGATGCAGATGTACCAGAATTGCCAGAAGAGGATAATAGTTCTCCATTAATACTTGGAAATTCTATGACTATAAATGAACCACTTGTAAAAATACAGAATTTAGGTGTGGATGATAAGAAAGTTTCACTAGAAGGTGAAGTAATAAATTCAGAAGATAGAGAATTAAAATCTGGAAGAGTATTATTTAGCTTTGATTTATACGATGGAACGAGTACTCTAACCTGTAAAGCCTTTTTGGATAAGAAAAATGCTAAAAAAGTTATGGGAAGAGTAAAAAGTGCTAAAGCTATAAAAATAGCTGGAACAGCTCAGATGGATTCTTTCTCACACGAACTTACAGTAATGGCATACACAATTTTGGAAATAGAACCACCTAAAAAAGAAGAGAGAATGGATAACGCAGAAGTTAAGAGAGTAGAACTTCATATGCATACAAAGATGAGCCAAATGGATGGAATAACATCTGCAACAGATTTAATTAAAAGAGCTATGAAGTGGGGAATGAAATCTATAGCTATAACAGACCATGGTGTGGTACAAGCATTCCCAGAAGCACATAAATTATTAGGATTTGATAATCATGATATAAAAATAATTTATGGAGTAGAAGCTTATTTAGCACCGGACAAAGTATCGCCAGTTTCTTTTTCTAAAGGACAAAGCATAGATACAACTTATTGTGTTCTAGACTTAGAAACCACAGGATTTTCTTTTAGAACAGAAAAGATTACAGAAGTCGGAATAATGAAAGTAAAAAATGGAGAAGTAATAGATGAATTTTCTTGTTTTGTAAATCCAGAGAAGCCAATACCACAAAGAGTTGTAGAAGTTACAAATATAACGGATGATATGGTAAAAGATGCAGAAACTATAGATAAAGTAATGCCTAAAGTTATAGATTTTGTTGGTGATTCTGTTTTAGTTGCACATAATGCAGACTTTGATATAGGATTTTTAAAATATAATGCAAATCAATTAGGTTTAACTTTAGATAATACATATTTAGATACTTTAAGACTAGCAAAAGATTTATTCCCAGATTTTAAGAAATACAAATTGGGAAAAATCGCTGAGAACTTAGGAATAAAAGTAGAGGTAGCACACAGAGCTTTAGATGATGTTGATACAACAGTAAAAGTATTAAATGTAATGCTTAAAATGCTAAAAGAAAAAGGCGTAGAAACACTAGATGATATAACTAAAAAAATTGCTGGAGAGGCAGATTATAAAAAATTACCTACATATCACGCAATAATATTAGCAACAAATTATGTTGGACTTAAAAATTTATATAAATTAATATCAATTTCTCATTTGGATTATTTTTATAAAAAGCCAAGAATATTAAAGTCAATTTATAAAAAATATTCTGAAGGTTTAATATTAGGAAGTGCTTGTGAAGCTGGAGAATTATATCAAGCAATAGAAATGGGAAAGACGGACGAAGAAATAGAAGATATTGCAAAAGACTATGATTACTTAGAGATTCAACCTTTAGGAAATAACGAGTTCTTAATAAGAAACGGAACTGTACCAGATGAAGAAGGACTAAAAAATATAAATAGAAAAATTGTAGAGATTGGTGAAAAACTAAATAAATTAGTTGTTGCAACTTGTGATGTACATTTTATGGATCCTCAAGATGAGATATATAGGAGAATGTTGCAAGCAGGTCAGGGATATGACGATGCAGATGAGCAAGCTCCACTATATTTAAGAACTACAGAAGAGATGCTTAAAGAATTCGAATATTTAGGAGAAGAAAAAGCATATGAGGTAGTTGTAACTAATACAAATAAGATTTCTGATATGTGTGATTGGATTAGTCCAATTTCACCAGAAAAATGTCCGCCACATATACCAGGTTGTGAAGAAACAATAAAAGAAATTGCATATTCAAAGGCACACGAATTATATGGAGATCCACTTCCTGCAATAGTAGAGGATAGGCTTGATAAAGAGTTAACTTCAATTATAAAAAATGGTTTCTCCGTTATGTATATAATTGCACAAAAACTAGTTTGGAAATCAAATGAAGATGGATATATAGTTGGTTCTAGAGGTTCTGTTGGTTCTTCATTTGTAGCTAATATGACTGGTATAACAGAGGTTAATTCACTTCCACCACATTATAGATGTCCAAATTGCAAATATTCAGACTTCACGGATTATGGATATGAAAATGGATTTGACTTACCAGATAAAGATTGTCCAAAATGTGGTACTAAAATGGTAAAAGATGGTATGGATATTCCATTTGAGACATTCCTTGGATTTAATGGAGACAAGGAACCTGATATCGACTTAAACTTCTCTGGAGAATATCAGGCAAAAGCTCACAAATATACAGAAGTTATATTTGGAAAAGGTACTACATTTAAAGCCGGAACAGTTGGTACAGTAGCAGATAAAACAGCATTTGGATATGTAAAAAAATATTATGAAGAAAGAAACATACCTGTTGCAAATGCAGAAGTTGCAAGAATTGCACAAGGTTGTACAGGCATAAAAAGAACTACAGGACAACACCCAGGAGGAATTATAGTTGTTCCAAAAGGTAGAGAAATATACGAATTTACACCGGTACAACATCCGGCAGATGACCCAAGTTCTGATATTATAACAACACATTTTGATTATCACTCAATTGACCAAAACCTACTAAAATTGGATATACTAGGTCACGATGATCCTACAATGATAAGAATGTTATATGATATTACAGGAATAGACCCAACAAAAGTACCTTTGGATGATAAAGAGACAATGTCAATCTTTAGTTCTACAAAAGCTTTGGGAGTAACTCCAGAGCAAATACATTCAGAAGTTGGAAGTTATGGAATTCCTGAGTTTGGAACAAAATTTGTTAGAGGAATGTTAGTAGATACAAAACCAAAAAGATTTGACGAATTAATTCGTATATCTGGTTTGTCACATGGTACAGATGTATGGCTTGGAAATGCTCAAAGTTTAATTGATGAAGGAACAGTTACATTGTCAGAAGCAATTTGTTGTCGTGATGATATAATGATTTATTTAATAAAGAAAGGTTTACCACCAAATGATTCATTTAAAATAATGGAGGCAGTTCGTAAAGGAAAAGTTGCAAAAGGAAAAGAACCAAAATGGGAACAATACAAAGAAGAAATGAAAGAACACGATGTACCGGATTGGTATATAAAATCTTGTGAAAAAATAAAATACATGTTCCCAAAAGCCCATGCAGCAGCATATGTAACAAATGCTTTTAGAATAGCATGGTTTAAGGTACACGAGCCAAAAGCATATTATACAGCATATTATACAATCAGAGCAGATGAATTTGACAGTGACATAATGTGCCACGGAAAAGAAAAAGTATTAAACAAAATGAAAGAAATAGATTTAGCTGGAAACAATGCAACAACAAAGGAAAAAAATATGTATGCAATACTAGAATTAGTATTAGAAATGTATGAAAGAGGCATAAACTTCTTACCAATAGATTTATACAAATCACATTCAACAAAATTTATAGCAGAAGAAGATGGAATAAGACCACCATTAAATAGTATTCCAGGTCTAGGAACAGTTGCAGCAGAAAGTATAGTTAAAGCAAGGGAAGAAGAACCATTTATGTGTATAGATGACATAAGAATGAGAGCAAAAGCAGGAAGCTCAGTAATAGAATTATTAAGAAATGCAGGTTGCTTAAAAGGAATGACAGAAAGCAATCAAATGAGCTTGTTTGCATAAAAGAAAGGAATAAAATGTTAGATTATAAATTATTATTAGAAGCAATATTTACACCCAAAAACATTATAATATATTTAGTAGTAATAAATTTAATGGCCTTTTGTGCCATGTGGTGGGATAAAAGAAGAGCGCAAAAAGGTGAATGGAGAATTAGCGAGGCAGGTTTATTTACATTAGTTTTGCTTGGTGGTGGAATTGGCGGAATAGCTGGAATGTATACTTTTAGACATAAAACTAAAAAACTTAAATTCACCATCGGTTTCCCAACGATTTTAATAACAGAAATTGTTTTGGCAATATATTTTCTATTTATAAAATAATAATTCTTGATTTTTACAAAATAATATGATATAAGTATGTCAATAAAATAAGTGCGAGGAAAAAGAAAAAATATTTGTAAAGCTTAAAGAGAGTTAGTGGGTGGTGTAAACTAACAGCAAAAAAATATGGGGAGCTTTGGAGCACTATAAAAATTAAGAGGATAATTACGATTATCAATTAGGGTGGAACCGCGGAATATAACTTTCGTCCCTAGCTAATATGCTGGGTACGGAAGCTTTTTTAACCTTCTGATACCTGGTAAATAAAGTATTAGGAGGTTTTTATTATGGTAGATTCAATGGACAAAATTGTAGCATTATGCAAGTCAAGAGGATATGTATATCCAGGATCAGAAATTTATGGAGGATTAGCAAATTCTTGGGATTATGGTCCTTTAGGAACTGAACTATTAAACAATATAAAAAATGCATGGAGAAAGAAATTTATTCAGGAACAGCCAAATATTGTAGGCCTAGATGCAGCAATATTAATGAATCCAGAAACTTGGGTTGCTTCAGGACATGTTGGAGGATTCTCTGACCCACTTATTGATTGTAAAGAATGTAAAACAAGACACAGAGCAGATAAATTAATAGAAGAATGGGCTCACGAACAAGGAAAAGATATGATTGCAGATGGTATGAGTGATGAAGAATTAATGAATTTTATAAAAGAAAATAAAATACCTTGCCCAAACTGTGGAAAATCAAACTTTACAGATATTCGTAAATTTAATTTAATGTATAAAACATTCCAAGGTGTTACAGAAGATAAAACAGCAGAAATATATTTAAGACCAGAAACATGCCAAGGTATATTTGTAGATTTTAAAAATGTTTTAAGAACATCTAGAAAGAAAATACCTATGGGAATTGCACAAATAGGAAAAGCATTTAGAAACGAAATAACTCCAGGGAACTTTATATTTAGAACAAGAGAATTTGAACAAATGGAATTAGAATTCTTCTGTGTACCAGGAACAGATTTAGAGTGGCATAAATACTGGAAAGAATTCTGTGAAAATTGGTTATTAAGTTTAGGTATCAAGAAAGAAAATATTCGTCTAAGAGATCACTCTAAAGAAGAATTAGTATTCTATAGCAAAGCAACAACAGATATAGAATTTGCATTCCCATTTGGATGGGGAGAATTATGGGGAATTGCTGATAGAACAGATTATGATTTAAAACAACATATGGAACATTCAAAACAAGATTTAACATATCTAGACCCAGAAACAAAGGAAAAATATATACCATATGTAATAGAGCCATCACTAGGAGTAGGTAGAGTATTCCTTGCATTTCTATGCAACGCATACGAAGAAGAAAAACTAGATGACGGAGATACAAGAGTAGTACTACATTTACATCCAGCATTAGCTCCATACAAAGTAGCAGTTCTTCCACTATCTAAAAAACTTTCAGAAAAATCAACAGAAGTTTATCAAAAATTATCTAAGAAATTTATGTGCGATTATGACGAAGCTGGAAGTATTGGAAAGAGATATAGAAGAGAAGATGAAATAGGAACACCATATTGTGTAACAATTGATTTTGATACATTGGAGGACAATTGTGTAACAATAAGGGATAGGGACACAATGGAACAAGTAAGAGTAAATATTGATGAACTAGAAAATTGGATAGCAGAAAAAATAGAATTTTAGGGATTAAGGAACAAGTATAGAAATTCGGTTTAATTCGAAATTTTAGAAACTTAAGGAACACTCCTAGAAATATGATTAAAAAAGACATTCATTAAGTAAAAATACTTTTATGAATGTCTTTTACTTTTTCTTTAATTATGATAAGATTTTTATATAAAATAAATAGAGGACGAGTTTATACCAAAGAGGGTGTAGTATATTATGGAAACAGGGTTGATAGTAAAAAAAGAAAGTAAATTCGATAAAATTTTTAAAATTCTTAATAAAATATTTTTTAAAGAAGCATATTATTTAGAAAATGAAATGGATGAGTTATTTAGAACAAAGACCGTAAATGTTTCTAAAATAGTTATACCAAGAGAAATAGGTAAAGGTCATAATGTATAAAAATAAGCCCTCAAATCCCTGTTAAAAATATGCCAAAAATATTTACGAAAAATATTAGTTGATATATAATATTGGTATGAAAACCGATTCAAAAGATAAAGGAGCGAAGTTACATGGAAGAAAAAGATAAGAAGTATGTGTACTTATTCGAAGAAGGAAATGCAAAAATGAAGGATATTCTTGGAGGTAAAGGAGCAAATTTGGCAGAAATGACGAATTTAGGATTGCCAATACCACAAGGTTTTACAATATCTGCAGAATGCTGTAATAAATATTACGAAGATGGAGAGAAAATATCTGATGATGTAATAAAACAAATAGATGTAGCCTTAGCTAGATTAGAAGATATGAGCGGAAAAAAATTAGGTGATGCCCAAAAACCTTTATTAGTTTCAGTTCGTTCTGGAGCTAGAGTTTCTATGCCTGGAATGATGGATACAATATTAAATTTGGGAATTAATGATGAAACTGTAAAAACATTAGCGGCAAAAAATAGAAGATTTGCTTATGATAGTTATAGAAGATTTATTCAAATGTATAGTGATGTTGTAAAAGGCATTCCAAATAGTATTTATGAAAAAGCAATAGACACTAAGAAAATGCAAAGAGGTCTAAAGCAAGACATAGACATGGATGCAAACGACTTAGAAGACTTAGTAAAAGTTTTTAAAGGAATATATTACGAACAAACTGGTTCTGCTTTTCCACAAGATGTAAAGGCGTTGCTATTAGAATGTATAGAAGCAGTTTTTAAATCATGGAATAATGCAAGAGCTATAACATATAGAAGATTAAATGATATACCTGGAGATTGGGGAACAGCTGTAAACGTTCAAATGATGGTATTTGGAAATATGGGAGATGATTGCGGAACAGGAGTTGCTTTCTCTAGAAACCCAGCAACAGGAGAAAATAAAATATATGGTGAGTTTCTTATGAATGCTCAAGGAGAAGATGTAGTTGCAGGAATAAGAACACCAATGACAATAGACAAATTAGCCGAAATAAATCCAGATGTTTATAGCGAATTTGTAAGAAGCGCTAAAAAACTAGAAAAACATTATAGAGATATGCAAGATTTGGAATTTACAATAGAGCACGGAAGTTTATATATCTTGCAAACAAGAAATGGTAAAAGAACTGCACAAGCAGCTTTGCAAGTAGCAGTTGATATGGTAAGAGAAGGTTTAATAGACGAAAGAGAAGCAGTATTAAGAGTAGAGCCAAAACAATTAGAGCAATTATTACATCCTAATTTTGACCAAGAAAAATTAAAACTTGCAAGACAAATAACACAAGGATTAGCAGCCTCACCAGGAGCTGCTACAGGAAAGGTTGTATTTAGTGCCCAAAGAGCTATGCAACTACACGAAGAGGGAGAAAAAGAATTAATTTTAGTACGTTTAGAAACATCTCCAGAAGACATTGATGGAATGACAGTCTGCAAAGGAATATTAACAGTAAGAGGTGGAATGACATCACATGCAGCAGTTGTTGCAAGAGGTATGGGAACATGCTGCGTAGCAGGATGCTCAGATTTAATTGTAAACGAAGAAGAGAAATATTTTGAATTACCAGATGGTTCAGAATATGTAGAAGGAGATTATATTTCTCTAGATGGTTCAACTGGAAACGTTTATGATGGAAAAATAGATACTGTTCCTGCAACTATTTCTGGAAATTTTGCAGAACTTATGAACTGGGCTGACCAATATAGAAAACTAAAAGTAAAAGCAAATGCAGATACGCCAAAAGACGCAAAACAAGCATATGAATTTGGTGCAGAAGGAATAGGACTTTGCAGAACAGAGCATATGTTCTTTGCTCCAGATAGAATAAAAGCAATAAGAGAAATGATTCTTGCAGATAATCTGGAACAAAGAAAGGTAGCTTTAGATAAATTATTACCTATGCAAAGGTCAGATTTTGAAGGATTATATAAAGCAATGAATGGATATACAGTAACAATAAGATTACTAGATCCACCATTACATGAATTTTTGCCAAAAAAAGATAACGAGATACGTGATTTAGCTAAAGAAATGGATATACCAGAAGAAAAAATAAGAGATACAATACAAAAATTACATGAATTTAACCCAATGATGGGATTTAGAGGTTGTAGATTGGATGTAAAATATCCAGAGATTGCACAAATGCAAACTAGAGCTATAATAGAAGCTGCAATTAATGTTAACAAAGAGGGAATGAATGTAATACCAGAAATAATGGTTCCATTAATTGGAGAATATAAAGAAATGAAACATGTAAAATCAATTGTAACAGAAACAGCCGACGAAGTTATAAAAGATGCTGGTATAGAAATGAGATATCACGTAGGAACAATGATAGAAATTCCAAGAGCAGCATTAACTGCAGATGAAATCGCAAAAGAAGCAGAATTTTTCTCATTTGGAACAAATGATTTAACACAAATGACATTTGGATTTAGTCGTGATGATGCTAGTAAATTCTTAAATGAATATTATTCTAAAAATATTTACGACTTTGACCCATTCGCAACAATAGATAAAAAGGGTGTAGGCAAATTAATGAAGATGGCTGTAGAGCTAGGAAGAAAAACAAGACCGGACTTAAAAGTAGGAATTTGTGGAGAGCATGGCGGAAATCCAGCTTCTGTAGAATTTTGTAATTCGATCGGACTAGATTATGTGTCTTGTTCACCATATAGAGTTCCAATTGCAAAACTTGCAGCAGCACAAGCAGCAATAAATGAAGAAGAAAAATAAAAATTAAAAGAAAAAGGCTAAAACATGAGTACATAAATACGCATGTTTTAGCAATTTTAGGAGTAAGAAATGGAATTAGATAATATACAGGAAGAATTGAATAGAAATCCAGATATTCAGCCAAAAATAAAATCGATGGTTAAAGAAGTTTTTTCTGATATGTATCAATATCTTGGTGAAAGAGGATTTAAAAAGTGGTTATTAGATAATCGCTTTAATTCTGTTGCAAGAAGAGTAATAGTTAGAGTTTTAACTGCAGAAAAAGATGAGTTTTTGCAAGGTCATCCTAATACTGCAGGATATCATATTATTGAATATGATAAATATACTGGAGAACCTAAAAATAAAATAGTTTTAAAAAGAAAAATTGGAGATAACAAACATGTTTTAGCACATGAAACGTTCCATGCTTTTGTAGATGGGTTAGGAAAGTTTGAGCCTTTCATAGGAGAAGGTATTACAGAATATTTAACACTTTCAATGTATGGAGGTTCAAATTATGCATATAGGAAGAATGTGCAGGTGGTTGACTTATTAGCTGCAATGTATGGGGATAGAATTTTTAAATATTATTTTACAAAACAAGGATATGCATTTTTTGGCGATTTAGAAAAAGAAATAAGTGGAAAATCACAATCTTTTATGTATAAAAATGATAGTGAAATTATGACTAAATTAGCTTCTTTTCATGAAGTATATTATTATAGAAGTGGTAGTGATAAAGAAGGTAATGAGGGAAAAAATAATGCAGAAGAGCTAAAAAAGGCTAATCAAGATTTTAGGGATGCACTTGATGCTTTATTAAGGAATTATTATTTATATAAAAAAGATCAAATAAGTAAATTTAGATATATCCATAACGGACAGGTGGATTTTGATGAATTTATTAAAGATAGCATAAGAGTTTATTATGCATATAATGGCATAGATGGAAGAGGAACTAATGAATATATAAATAGCATTAATGAAGAATTAACAAAACAACTTATAGATAATAGCCATTTATTAGTTGGATTAGATGAGGACATTCAGGCTAAGGTAAAAGAAAGTATTAAGGGTAGAATATTACAAGAAATTGCATTAAAAGGCTTTAAATATGAAAGAAGTGGACAGCTTCCAGATGTAATTATTGACCAACAAGAAGAACCATTTAGAACACTTAATGCAAATGCAAAAGAAAAATTAATGCAAAGATTTGTTATAGATAAAGATGATAATAATTTATGTAATAAGATAGAAGTAATAAATAATATTGCTTTGGCCACAGGTATGAGTCAAGAAGAGATAGATGATGCAATAAAAAGAGCTAATACTGATCGTATTTCTTGTGACTCAAAAGAAATCCAAGGAATAGTAGATAGATATAGCACAGCATATAGAGGACTTCAAGCTGTAAGTCTTGAGGCAGATGAAAATATAGAAAATAGAAAATACATTCCAATGAGTTTTGAATGTTTATCACAGTCTAGAGCATATTTAGAAGTTACAGATGAGAGCAAATTTGCGATATTACTTGCAGACAGAAATACTGGAAAAGTTGACAGAGTAAAGCTTGATAAGTATGGAGGGATATTTCCAGAAGAAGGAATAGTCGTTAGATTATGCAATAATAAAGATAAAGATGAATATGAAAAACTTCCTGCAGATGTTAGAGATTCAGATAATGTATTCCAAGTATATAATATGCAAAGTAAAGAATCATCTTATATTGGATTACCAGAAGATTTTGCAGGTCAAGGTATTCATCCAGAAAAAATTACAGTTTCTAAAGGAGATACATCAAGAAGAGTTTGGAGTATTTCAGGGGTTAAAGAAGATGTATTAAGTGGAATAGTTTTGGATGATTTGTCTGCAAAAATTGAAGATGGAAAATATTCATCTAATAAATTTGGTAGAAGCGAAGGAGAAAGAGAGGATTTTAACCCTAGATATATTTACTACGATAATTTTGTAGAAGACTATGTTGCACAAATAAAGACTTTTGGATTAGAAGAAACATATAATAGAGATAAGTTAAATGATTTATCTGGAGATTTAATTGATAGAACTTTTGAAATAGATAAATTACCGGAAACTAAGCCTGGACAAAAAAATGAAAGTATAAAATTTTTATATAGTTCTAAAAGATACAAATTAATAGACGAAATAGCGGAATTTGCCTCAGCAAAAATGCAAGATAAAGATGAAGAGACTATTATGGGAATGAGAGGAGAAATAAATAGGACAATTTTTGACATAAATCAGGGAGTTAAAGCATTAGTTCAAGATAGGTCATCAACACAAGGAAAGCAAAAACAAACTCCTAATTCTGAAGAAATAGGTTATACTATTTCAGAGCAAACTGAACCAGTTCAATCACAAATGTTAGAGCAACAAGGAAAAAATAAGAGTCAACCAGTACAAAGTGAAGCGGAAGCAAGAGACTCAGAATACTCTGGAATTTTACAAAGTGCTATAAGGGCAACAGAAAAAAGAACAAGAAATGGTGTAATACAAACACAAATACAAGAAATGGCTAGAATTAAAAGTGATACAAGAGAAAATGTTAGTACAAGTTTAGAGGATAGAGAATAAAAATAGAAGTATTATTTAATATTCAAGGATTATGGGGGAAGAATGAGTTTAGAAAAAGTAAAAAGAAATATAAAAGATAATCCAAATATTCCAAGAAAAATAAAAGAAATGGTTATATCAACTTTTTCGGATTTGTATGATTTTTTAGGAGAAAGAGGCTTAAAAAAGTGGTTGGTAGAGTCAAAATTAGATTCTATTTCTAGAAGATTAATAATTCGTATATTGTCTTCCAAAACAGATAAAAGTCTAAGAAAAAGACCGACCTCAGTTGGATATGAAAAAGATTTAAAAGATTTACCAAAAGATTATAGAAAAAAAATAGTTTTAAGAAAAAACATAGGGGATAATAATAGGACATTAAGTCACGAATTAGTACATAGTTTAGGAGATGGATTTGGTGGCTTTAATATATTTATAGGAGAAGGAATTGCCGAATATATCTCTAAAACAATTTATCACAATAATTTATATGGATACACTGAAAATGTTGATGTTGTATCATTATTGATTGCAATGTATGGAGATAGGATTTTTAAATATTATTTTACGCAACGTGGTGACCAATTCTTTTATGAATTAGCATTAGGTGGAGATTTAGATTTGCAGGAAAAAGTTATGGATAATTTAAATATAATGGAAACTAGCCTAAGAAATTCCCATATTTTAAGAAATTATAATAAGCAGGCAGAAGGATTAGATCCTAATCAAGAGTTAAAAAAAGGGGTAGATGCAATTCTAGAAAATTATTGGATATATAAATCAAATCAAATAAAAAGATTTAAATATATAAAAAATGGAAAAGTAGATTTTGATAGTTTTATAAAAGAAATGGTTGAAGTATACAATTGCTATAGTACGTTAATTATGCATAATAGTATGATACAGGATTTAACACAAAATGGAATGGAATCTCCTAATGCATTTCATGGAAATATAGAAGAATTATTAAAACATAATATGAGTTTGCAACATGTTGGAAGTATGTATGAATTACATCAAAATATGGATGACTTAATAGAACAACTAATAGAAAACAGTCATTTATTAGTGGGATTAGATGAAGAAACTTGTGGAAAAGTAAAAAGTGTTATTTTGCAAGATGTATCGCAGGCAATAGGTAAAATGGCTGATACATATAAGTTTGAAAATGGAAATATACCAGATGAAATAATAAATCAACAAAATGAACCATACCGAAGTCTTAATGAAAATGCTAGAGAAAAATTATTAAAAAAATTTGTAGCAGATAGAGCGGAAGAAACTAGCTTGGCTGAAAGATTAGAAACAATTAGTGATATTGCAAGTGCAACCAATATGAGTCAAGAAGAAGTAGAAGAAGCAATAAACGAAACTAGTACCAAACAACAATCTTTTAACCCAGAAATAATGATGAAGATTGCGCATAAATATAGTGTAGCTTTAGAAAACTTAAGAGCAATGGAAATAAATATAGAAGAAGAAATGAAAAGGACAGCCTATGTTCAATTAGAATTGGATAGCATGCCAAGTACAATAGGATTTTTAGAAGTAAATACGGAGAATGGACAAATTAATATGTTTTTGTTAGATAGTGCAACAGGTGAAATAAATAAGATATCATTAAATAAAACTGGGGAGTTCTTACCTGAAAAAGGAGCAATAGTTAGTGTTTGCATTAATAGAGATAATTTGCCAGAAAATTTAAAAAATAAGGATAAAGTATTTCGAGTTCAATCTATAGAAAGTGGACAATCAACTTATATAGGTATTCCAGACGACCTAATAAATCAGGGGGATGTATTCGATGAATTAGTAGTTATTAATGGGGATATGGTAACAGGTTATGTGTCTTTTAATGAAATGAAAGAAGAGTGCTTGGACGCAATTTCTAGAACAGGATTTTTGCAGAGTGCAATAAAAGCTACAGAACAATCAACAAGAACTGGCCAAATACAAGCACAAATGCAGATAATTGCCCAAAAAGAAGATACTACACAAAAAGGCGATAGTAAAAATTTAGAAAATAGATAATTGTACAAAGCCAATAAAAATACAGGATAAATATGTATCCTGTATTTTGCGTTATTGTTTTAATTTGTTAAACAGGGATTTTAAGGACTGTTCCCAAATTCCTATTTTTCTTCATTATATAATCCTGAATATTTCTTTAATTTTTCATATACTAAATAATTAATTGTTCCAACTGGGAATTTTCCATCCTTATCTTTAGTACCAGCAGGTACACCTGTTAACAATTCAATTCCTTCATCAATTGTAGAGATTGCATAAATATGGAATAATTTATTTTTAACTGCTTCTACGACTTCATCATCCAAGTGAAGATTTCGTATATTTTGAATAGGAATTATAACTCCATGACTACCATCTAATCCTCTATCAGCACATATTTGGAAGAATCCTTCAATTTTTTCGTTAACACCACCAATTGGTTGAATTTCGCCTTTTTGGTTAACAGAACCGGTAACTGCTAAAGATTGATTAATAGGAATTTCAGAAAGGCTAGAAAGTAGGGCATATAATTCTGTACTAGAAGCACTATCACCATCAACACCGTTATATAGTTGTTCAAAACATATGCTTGCAGTTAATGCAAGAGGGAAGTCCTGTGCAAATTTTTGTCCTAAATATCCTGTAAGTATTAAAACACCCTTAGAGTGAGAAGAACCAGAAAGGTCAACTTCACGTTCTATATCTACAATTCCTTGCTTTCCAGCATAAGTATTGGCTGTTATTTTTGCAGGTTTACCAAATGAGTAATCACCAATTGTTAAAACTGTTAGTCCATTAATTTGACCTACTTTATATCCAGATGTATCTATTAATAATGTATTTTCTTTTATCATTTCTAAATAATGTGAATCATATTTTTTTACACGCTCTATTCGTTCCTTTAATGCTTTGTGAATAAACTTGTCTGTAATTATTTTAGAACGACTAAGTTTTGCCCATGTTGCTGCTTCACCAATTATTTCTGATAAATCATTAAATCTAGTAGAAATTTTTTCTTTATCATCAGCTAAAGCTGTAGCGTAATCTACTAAACTTGCAACCCCAGATTTATCTAATTGTGGAAGCCCTTCCTTAGCACAAAAACCATGTGCAAATCTAGCTAGTTTAACCATATTTTCAGAGTTACGAGGTGCATCATCTTCAAATTCAACTTTTATCTTAAATAATTTTCTAAAATCATTATCCACAGCAAGTAGGGTATGGTAAATATTACTATTTCCAATTATAATAACCTTTAAATCTAATGGGATAGGTTCAGGTTTTAAAGAAATCATTACCATAGAAGAATGTTGCTCAGAAGCATTTTCTATATTTAATTCTTTTACCTTTAAAGCCTTTTTTAAAGCTTCATAACATAAGCTATTTTGTATAATATCATCAGCCTGGAAAATAATATATCCGCCATTTGCCATATGAAGTAATCCTGCTTTTAACATTGTATGGTCAGTTTTTAAAGCGCCATAATAATTTTCGTATTCCAATCTTCCAAATAAATTTGGGTAAGAAGTATTAGAATCCATTATAACTGGGGCACCTTCTAATTTACTATTATCTATAAATAAATTTACTCTATAATTAAGCCATGGGGCAGGTGGTTCCATTTTTGGACCATTTTGTGGTTGATTATTTGTGTTATCAGCAGTAAAAGCAGATATATTTTTTAGAATATCTGTTTTTACATCATTTAAAAATTTTGTTATTTTTTTATTTCTTTTAAATTTTGATTTTACATTATTTATGTGAACGTTTACGGTAAGTAAAGCAATATTAGATTGCCATTCTTCTAGTTTTTTATCAGCTTCTTTTTCTATTTCTTTAATTTCACTAATAGTTTCTATTATTTGTTGTTGAACAATTCCAGATTTGTCTTCAAAATCTTTTTTTACACTTTCATCTAATTTGTCAAATTCTTCTTCTTCTATTGTTTTACCATTTAAAACAGGCATCATATAAATACCATTTTGAGCACTTTTAACAAAGAAACCATATTTCATAGTCTTTTTGTTTAAATTTTCCATTAATGCATTTCTTTTATCTTCAAACTCTTGTCTAATAAGAGTTTTTTCTTTTTCAAAATCTTCATTATTAAAAGTGTTTTTTATATCTACTTTTATATCTTTTATAAAACTATCCATAGTATGCTTGAATTCTTTTCCTTGTCCAGCAGGAAGAGAAACAGCAATTGGTTCATTTGGTCTATCGAAATTATATATATAACACCAGTCATTTGGCACTTTTTTCTTTTTAGCAATTGTATCCAAATAATTTTTGGTATACATTGTTTTTCCGACACCGCTAGGACCTTCTATATAAATATTATATCCTTTAACATTTACATTAAGTCCAAATTCTAAAGCTTTTATACCACGTTCTTGGCCAATTCCAGAAGTAATAGGCTCTAAATTTTCTGTTGTTTCAAAATCAAAAATATTTGGATTACATATTACTCTTAAATCTTTGTAATTTAATTCATTCTTTTTCATTTGTTTTCCTTCTTTCTTTAAAAATCTTTTGTCATAATAATTGCGTTATCCTTATGTTTATAATATTTTTTTCTGAAGCCAACTTTTTTAAAACCATATTTTAAGTATAAATTGATAGCAGGTATATTATTTTCATTTACTTCCAAGGTAATTGCCTTAAAATTTTCCTTTTTTGCGGTTTGTATTAGTTTTTCCAATAACTTACTACCAATACCAGATTTTCGATTTGTTTTTTTTACGACAATATCTGTAATATGTACATCATCTACAGATTT
The DNA here is from genome assembly GCA_944388935.1 of uncultured Clostridia bacterium. Lineage (GTDB taxonomy): Bacteria > Bacillota > Clostridia > TANB77 > CAG-508 > Merdicola. The sequence goes on from CALXKK010000015.1 coordinate 22,024, forward strand.
CCAAATTCCTGCAAAACCTAAAATATTATTATCCATTTTGGCTACAAAATATTCCGAATTGGGATTATTCAATTCATCTTCTAAGATATCAAATGTCCAAAAATCGTCAAATTCGTCTATTAAAATATCTTTTAGTAAAGATAAATCTAACTCTGTCATATTATATATTTCTAAATCCATATTAATTTTCCTTTAATTTTTTTTCTAATTCTATTTCTGCACTAGATTTTTTTAAGTATAGTGGAGAAAGGGATAATTCTTCGTTAGAGTTACAATTAAAATGCTTATAAATTGCAGCTTTAGCAATTGATACAGCACTAGAGTTGTTTTCTTCATCTTTTGCTATTGTGCAATTGTTAAAATTATTTTGTATTAATTCTGCAAATAGTTGGGCACCTGATCCTACAAAGGTAATATCTTTATTTGCATAATTCTTGACAGTTTCTAAAACATTATTTATATTATCAGACATATATTTATTTACTAAAAAATAATGATTTTCTTCATATTTAAATAATCCAGCATATACGTTATTATTTTTTGCATCTATTATAGAACAAACTAATGCATCATTTGCTGAAGAAATATTATATGCTAATCCTTCTAAAGAAGAAATTCCAATAGCAGGTTTATTATAAAAATCTCTAAATGCACAAATTGTTGCAACACCAATTCTAATTCCTGTAAAAGAACCAGGACCTTTAGAACAAGCATATAAGTCAATATCAGATAAATTAATAGGTAAGCTGTCGAAAGCTTTTTGTACCATAGGCATTAAATTTTCAGAATGAGTTAATTTATCTGATATAAAATCTTCATATATTATTTTGTTATCATCTAAAATAGCAATGCTACATATATTACTAGACGTATCTATACTTAAAGTTTTCATTTTTACACTTCCTTTATTTTATAATCACCAAAACATTCTAATTCTAAGATACGAATATCAGAATCTTCGAAATCTCTAGAAAAAGAAATTTTTAAATATGATTTTGGCAATAGTTCTTCAATTTTTTCGCCCCATTCAATAATGCAAAGGCCTTTGGAAAAATATTCATCTCCACCAATTGCATAAAATTCATCAGTATCTTCTAATCTATATACATCAAAATGATAAATTGGAAAGTCTGGAGCATCATATTCATTTACTATAGTAAATGTAGGACTTGATAATTCATCTTGTAAATTAAAATATTCCAAGAATCCTTCTGTAAATTTAGTTTTACCAGAACCCAGTTCACCACATAAAACTATAATATCTCCTTTTTTAGAATTACTTGCTATTTTCTTTGCAAATTCTTTTGTTTCTTCTTCAGAATGTGAAATAAAATTTGTCATAGTTTTTCTCCTTTAAAAATTGGATTACTCCAATTATGGTAAGTGGGTTTCACCCACATATAGCTGTGGACGCGAAATCAAAGATTTCGACCACATCTTAATTATATAAGAAGCTAAAAATTTTGTAAAGGAAATCAAAAGCTAAAAATCTGGAAATTTGTAGAAAAATGTGTTACTATGGAAGATATAGTGAAATAGGAGAAATTTATGAGTGTTTTAGAGAATATTAATTCACCAGATGATGTGAAAAAATTAAATATAAATGATAAAGAAATTTTAGCAAAAGAGATTAGAGAAAAAATATTGGATGTAGTTTCCAAAAATGGAGGCCACTTAGCTTCTAATTTAGGTGTTGTAGAACTTACTATAGCTTTGCATTCTGTATTTAATGCGCCAAAAGACAAAATTGTTTGGGATGTAGGACATCAAACTTATGTACATAAAATTCTAACTGGTAGAAAAGAAAAGATGGATAGTTTAAGAAAGCTAAATGGATTAGCAGGATTTCCTAAAAGAGAAGAATCAATATATGATACTTTTAATACTGGACATAGTAGCACATCCATTTCTGCAGCAATTGGTATGGCAAGAGCAAGAGATATAAATAAAGAAGATAATCAAGTTATTGCAGTAATAGGAGATGGAGCATTAACTGGGGGAATGGCATTAGAAGCATTAAATGATGGAGGAAGTTCCAAAACTAATTTTATAATTATTTTAAATGATAATGAAATGAGCATTTCTAAAAATGTTGGAGGAATATCAAATTTTTTATCTAAGATTAGAAGCAAAAGATTTTATAAGAAATCAAATAATTCAATAAAAAAGGTTGTTTCAAAAATTCCTTGGTTAGGAAACAAGATAATAAAATTAGTGCAAGACATAAAATATAGTATTAAAAAAATATTCATACCAAATATGCTTTTTGAGGATATGGGATATACATATTTAGGACCAGTTGATGGACATAATATAGAAAAGTTGGAAAACATATTTAAAATAGCTAAAAATATTGATGGACCAAAACTTATTCATGTAATAACCAAAAAAGGAAAGGGATATGAACCTGCTGAGAAAAATCCAGATAGATATCATTCAACAGGTCCAATAGATTTAGCTACAGGAAAATCCAAAAGCGCAAAGAAAAAAGATTATTCTAAGGTATTTGGAGATAAATTAATAGAACTTGCAAATGAGAATCCTAAAATTGTAGCTATAACTGCGGCAATGAAAGATGGTACAGGGTTAAAAGAATTTTCTGAAAAATTTAAAGATAGATTTTTTGATGTTGGAATTGCAGAACAACATGCAATTACTATGGCTGCAGGAATGTCGACAGATGGAATTATTCCTGTTGTACCAATTTATGCTTCATTTTATCAAAGAGGATATGACCAAGTTATACATGATATTTGTATGCAAAATTTACATGTGGTTTTATGTGGAGATAGAGCAGGTATTGTAGGTAACGATGGAGAAACTCATCAAGGAATATTCGATTTGTCATTTTTTAATATAGTACCAAACTTAGTAATTATGGCACCAAAGAATTTTAAAGAATTGGAAGACATGTTAGAATTTGCAATAAATTATGATGGGCCAATATATATTAGGTATCCACGTGGTGGAGAAGAAAATATAAAGATAGAAAAAGAAGACAAAATCAAACTTGGAAAAGCAGAAAAATTAACGGATGGAGAAGATTATACAATAATTGCTATTGGTAAAATGGTGCAAAGAGCATATGAAGTATCGAAGAAATTATTAGAAGAGGGAATAAAGGTTCAAGTTATAAATGCAAGATTCCTAAAGCCATTTGATGAGGAGAATATTATAAATTGGATAGGTGATTCTAAAATAATAACAATAGAGGACAATGTTGTAAAAGGTGGATTAGGAAGCACAGTTATAGAAACCTTAAAAAAACACAATAAAGATAATGCAATAAAAACATTGGGATATCCGGACGAATTTGTAAAACAAGGTACAGTTCAGGAAATAGAAAAAGAATATAAATTAGATGAAGAAAGCATTACAGAATTAATTAGAAGATGGAGTAATTATGAATAAAAAAGAGTTATTAGAAGGGTATAAAAAAGAAGAACAAATACTTATTTCAAAAGTATTGGATAAATTAGAAGAAACAAAACAAAAAAATAAAATTACTAATACAGATTTTTTGGATGGTTACCAAATGAGAATTTGCCAAGATATATTAAAGAAAATTAAATTTGAAAATTATATTTCTTTTGGTGGCTATGAAGAAGCAGAAAGAAAAATATTAATATTTTATCCAGAAAAATTAAAAGATATTGGTAAATTTTCTGGAAAAGAAATATTAGATTCTGACCATAATTTATTAATAGAAGACAAAATATTTTTAGATAAATTATGTGCAATAAGAATTAGAGTACCAAACGAATTAAAAGGACAATATACTCATAAAAACTATTTAGGAATGGTAATGAAGTTAGGAGTTGTACGCGAAAAGGTAGGAGATATTTTAGTACAAGATATTGGTGCAGATATAATAATTTTACCGGAAATAGAAAAATATTTAGTAAATAGTTTAGGTCAATTAACAAGATTAAGAAAGGCGACTATAGAAAAAATAGAGATTAATCAAATAGAAAAAGTGGAATCTAAAACGAAGGAATATCAAATTATAGTTTCAGCACTAAGACTAGATAATGTAATTGCAGAACTAGCCAGAACATCTAGAGTTAATGCCAAAGAAATAATTTTGCAAGAAAGAGTTTTTGTGAATTTTAAAAATGAAACAAGACTGACAAAGCAAGTAAACGAAGGTGATATCATTACAATTAGAGGCAAAGGAAGGTTTAAAATATTAGAGATTGTAGGTAATACACAAAAAGGAAGATATATCTTAAAAATAGAAAAATATGTATAAAATCCAAATATTTGAGAGAGAATACTTGAAAAGTATTCTCTTTTGTTATAGAATTACTATGATCAAAAATTAGGTCAAATTTTTGCATGCCTAAAAAAATAGGCGAAAAAAAAGAAATGGAGGAATTAACAATGGCAATTAAAGTAGGTTTTAACGGATTTGGAAGAATTGGAAAATTAGCCTTCCAAGCAGCTTTAGAGAAAGGTGATGCAGTAGATATCGTTGCAATAAACGATCCATTTATAACAGCAGATTATATGGCTTATATGGTAAAATACGATACAATGCATGGAAGATTTAATGGAACAATCGAAGCTAAAGACAATGTTTTAGTTGTAAACGGAAAAGAAGTAAAAGTTTACAATGAAATGGACCCACATAATGTACCATGGGGAGAATTAGGAGTAGACTATGTATTCGAATGTTCAGGTGTATTCACAACAATGGATAAAGCTAAAGCTCACTTAGAAGCTGGAGCTAAAAAAGTTGTTATAAGTGCACCATCAAAAGATGCTCCAATGTTTGTTATGGGAGTTAACAATGAAACATATGATCCAAGTATGAACATTGTTTCTAACGCTTCTTGTACAACAAACTGTTTAGCACCACTTGCTAAAGTTATTAATGATAATTTTGGAATTAAAGACGGATTAATGTCTACAATTCACTCAACAACTGCTACACAAAAAACAGTTGATGGAGCTTCTAAAAAAGATTGGAGAGGTGGACGTGCTGCTTCTGGTAACATAATACCATCTTCAACAGGTGCTGCAAAAGCAGTTGGAAAAGTTATACCAACATTAAATGGAAAATTAACAGGTATGTCTTTCAGAGTTCCAACTCTAGATGTTTCTGTAGTTGATTTAACATGTAATCTAGAAAAACCAGCAACATACGAAGAAATATGTGCAACAGTTAAAAAAGCTTCAGAAAACGAATTAAAAGGAATTTTAGGATATACAGAAGATGCAGTAGTATCTTCTGACTTCTTAGGAGATCCACATACATCAATCTTTGATGCATCAGCTGGAATCCAATTAACAGATACATTCGTAAAATTAGTTTCTTGGTATGATAACGAATGGGGTTATTCACATAAATTAGTAGATTTAGCTTGCTATATGGCAACAAAAGATAATTTTTAATCAATAAAAAGGTTTAGAGGTTGCTTTTTAAAGTAACCTCTAAAATCCTGATATATCTTAATGAGTAAGCGAAAATATTAATTGTAAAGGTTACATATGTGCCTTTGTAAAAAAATGAGGACATATATGCAACCTTTACAATTAAGCCACTTCCGAAATTAAGCCACTCTAGAAATTTTTAATTTCGTTAGAGTGGGCTATAGTTAGCGAAGCTAACTACCAATTTCGTTAGAGTGGGCTATAATTGGGCTTGCCAAGTAATATTAATTAAAGGAGTGGATTTTTATGGATAAGAAAACTGTTAAAGATATTGATTTAAAAGGAAAAAAAGTAATTGAAAGATGTGATTTTAATGTACCATTATTAGAAGATGGAACAATAAGAGATAATACAAGAATTGTTGCAGCATTACCAACAATTAAATATTTATTAGAGCAAAATTGTGCAATAATTTTATGTTCTCATTTAGGAAGACCAAAGGGACAAGTTGTTCCAGAATTATCTATGACACCAGTTGCAAAAGAATTATCTAGATTATTAGGACAAGAAGTAAAACTTGCAAAAGATGTAGTAGGTGAAGATGCTATGAAATTAGCTTCAGAATTAAAACCAGGTGAAGTAATGTTACTAGAAAACGTAAGATTTGAACCGGGAGAAGAAAAAAATGATCCAGAACTTGCTAAAAAGTTTGCAAGTATGGCAGAAGTATTCGTAAATGATGCTTTTGGTACAGCTCATAGAGCACATGCTTCTACAGCAGGAATTGCAGATTATTTACCTGCAGTAGCTGGATTCTTAATAGAAAAAGAATTAAAATTCTTAGGAGATGCAATTAACAACCCAACAAGACCATTTGTAGCTATTTTAGGTGGAAAGAAAGTTTCTGATAAAATAGGTGTAATTGATAGTTTATTAGAAAAAGTAGATACATTAATGATTGGTGGAGCAATGGCATATACTTTCTTTAGATCAATGGGATATACAGTAGGAAATTCTATTTGTGAAGAAGATAAATTAGATTTAGCTCAAAGCTTAATGCAAAAAGCTAAAGACAAAGGTGTTAAATTAATGCTTCCAGTAGATACAAAAGTAGGAAAAGAATTTAAAGCAGATACAGAAAGCAAAGTAGTAAGCTACAAAGAAATTCCAGATGGTTGGGAAGGATATGATATTGGTACAGAAACAATAAAAATGTACACAGAAGAATTACAAAAAGCTAAAACAGTATTATGGAATGGACCAGTAGGATTATTCGAATTTGACCAATTTGCAGTAGGAACAAATGCTATAGCAAAAACTTTAGCAGAAATTGATGCTGTAACAGTAATTGGTGGAGGGGATTCAGCTGCTGCTATAAAGAAAGCTGGACTTTCAGATAAAATGACACATATTTCTACAGGTGGTGGAGCTTCTCTAGAATTTATAGAAGGAAAGAAATTACCAGGAATAGAGTGCTTAATGGATAAATAAAGTCACCGTCGAAATCTTTGATTTCGCTCGGTGGACTATTGTTAGCGAAGCTAACTTCCTTGGATTTTAATATTAAAAAAGAAAGGAGAAACAAATATGCGTAGAAAAGTAATAGCTGGTAACTGGAAAATGAATATGCTTCCAAATGAAGCAATATCATGTGTTGATGAATTATCAAAATTAGTAAAAGATACAGAAAATGAAGTTATTTTATGTGTTCCATATACAGATTTATTTTATTCATTATTAACAGCACAAAATACTAATATAAAAATAGGAGCACAAAATATGCACTTTGAAGAAAAAGGAGCATATACAGGAGAAGTTTCTGGACCAATGCTTAAATCAATTGGTGTAGAATATGTTATTATAGGACATTCAGAAAGAAGACAATATTTTGCTGAAACAGATGAAACTGTAAATAAAAAAGTAAAATCTGCACATAAATATGGATTAAAACCAATTGTATGTGTTGGAGAAACTTTAGAACAAAAAGAAGCAGGAAAAACAGTAGATGTAATAACAAATCAAACAAAATTAGCTTTAGATGGTTTAACAAACGAACAAGTTGAAGGAACAATTATAGCATATGAACCAATATGGGCTATTGGAACAGGTAAAACTGCAACATCAGAAGATGCAAATAACTCTATAAAAGAAATAAGAAAAGAGATAGCAAAAAATTATGGACAAGAAACAGCAGATAGAGTTATAATACTTTACGGTGGAAGCGTTAAGTCTTCAAATGCAAAAGAACTATTTACAACATCAGATATAGATGGAGGATTAGTTGGAGGAGCAAGCTTGAAAGCTGACGAATTCGCTAAAATAGTAAATTTTGATAAATAAAAGGATGGTAACTATATATGAAAGATAAGCTAACAATGCTAATGATATTAGATGGATTTGGAGAGAATAGCAAATCAGAGGGAAATGCTGTTAAACTTGCAAATACACCTAATATAGATAGACTAATGAAAATCTGGCCAACGACAGATATTCATGCAAGTGAATTAAGTGTAGGACTTCCAGAAGGTCAAATGGGAAATTCAGAAGTAGGACACACAAATATTGGCGCTGGTAGAATAGTTTATCAAGAATTAACTAAAATAACTAAATCAATAGAAGATGGAGATTTCTTTGCAATTCCAGAATTAGTAGAAGCAATAGAAAATTGTAAAAAGAATCATTCAAAATTGCATATCTTAGGTCTTGTATCTGATGGTGGAGTTCATAGTCATATTCGTCATTTATTTGCAGTATTAGAACTTGCAAAGAGAAAAGATTTCGAAGATGTATATGTTCACTGCTTTACAGATGGTAGGGATACACCACCAGCTTCTGGAGAAAGCTATATAGCTAAACTAGAAGAAAAAATGAAAGAAAAAGGCGTAGGAAAAATTGCAACTATTTCTGGAAGATTTTATGCAATGGACAGAGATAAAAGATGGAACAGAATACAAAAAGCATATGATGCAATGGTAAAAGGTGAAGGAATTAAAGCAACAAGCGCAATTGCTGCTGTGGAAAGTTCTTATCAAAAAGAAGTTTTTGATGAATTTATAGAACCAACAGTTATATGTAATGGTGATACACCAGTTGCAACAATAGAAGATGGTGATTCTGTAGTATGCTTCAACTTTAGACCAGATAGAGCAAGAGAAATAACAAGAGCATTAGTAGATCCAGAGTTTAATGAATTTGAAACAAAGAAAATGAACTTAGATTATGTATGTTTTACACAATATGATGCAACAATGCCAAATGTAAAAATTGCTTTTAAACCAGAAAGATTAGTTAATACATTTGGAGAATATGTTAGTAAACAAGGATTAAAACAATTAAGAATTGCAGAAACAGAGAAATATGCACATGTTACATTCTTCTTTAATGGCGGAGAAGAAAAACAATATCCAGGAGAAGATAGAATTTTAGTACCTTCACCAAAGGTTGAAACATATGATATGAAACCAGAAATGAGTGCAATAGAAGTTACAGATAAAGTTGTTGATGCAATCAATTCTAAAAAATATGATACTATTATTTTGAATTATGCAAATCCAGATATGGTTGGACATACAGGAAATCTAGAGGCAGCTATAAAAGCTATCGAAACTATAGATACTTGTGTTAAAAGAGTAGTAGATGCAGTAGAGGCTCAAGATGGAGTATTAATTATTACTGCTGACCATGGTAATGCAGAACAAATGATAGATTATAAAACAGGAGAACCACATACTGCTCATACAACTAATTTAGTTCCATTAATATTAGTTGGAATGAAAGATGTAAAATTAAAAGAAGGAAAACTTGCAGATTTAGCACCAACAATGTTAGATATTATGGGACTAGAAAAACCAGCTGAAATGACTGGAGAGAGTTTGATAGTAAAAGAATAATATTTATATTTTATACTTATGGGGGGAAAATAAATTGTCGACTTCGACTAGGATGAAAGAACTATATAAAGACATACAACATAGTCTATTTGACATGATACCGGAAAAATGGAATAAAATATTTCTATATGCATCTGTTATAGATGGAAGAAATAACTTAGAAACTGGAGAAATGTACTTTTATTATATTCCAAAAGGAATATTAAAAAGAGAGCCTGTAAACGTATACGAAGTGCCAAATAAATTTAATTTGGACGAAAGTGCATACTTTAAATTGGCAGACGATTTGTATGGAATTATAAAAAAATTAAGAAAAGAATATATATCTGTAAACGGAGCTTTATGGAGTAATATTGTAATTTCTATAGAAGATTTTATGTTCAAAGTTGAGTATGGCTTTGAAAATTTAGCAAGCTCCCCATATAGTAATTATGATAGACATTTGGTATTTAGATATAAATATTTAAAAACAGGATTAAATTCATATAGCAAAAGAGAAAAACAAATGGTTTTAGATTATTTGGACAGAGAAGAAAAATCTGATAGAAAAGTAGATGTGTATGAAGAATCTTTATATGCTACACCAAATAAAAATTTAGTTAATTTTGAAAAAGATGCGCCAACAAAATCTAGAAGAGAAGAAAAAATGGAAGAAATATATGAATTAGAAAAAGACAGCGAATTTTGGCCACATGATAAAAAATATATAATTGTAGAAAGTAAACCAAAAAGTAAAAATCAAATTATAGATACTAATAAAAACTGAAAGGAGAAATAAAAAATGACTTATTCAAAGGAATTAGAAGATATGTGTACTGTAGCAAAAGGAGTAAACCATGGACCAGCTCCAATACCAGAAGAAGGAAAATGGGTAAAAGCTAAAGAAATAAAAGATATTTCAGGATTAACACATGGTGTTGGCTGGTGTGCACCACAACAAGGAGCTTGTAAATTAACATTAAACGTTAAAGATGGAGTTATTCAAGAAGCTTTAGTTGAAACAATTGGATGTTCAGGAATGACACATTCAGCTGCTATGGCAGGAGAAATATTACCAGGAAAAACAATTTTGGAAGCATTAAATACAGATTTAGTTTGTGATGCAATTAATACTGCTATGAGAGAATTATTCTTACAAATAGTATATGGAAGAACACAAACAGCTTTCTCAGAAGGTGGACTTCCAGTTGGTTCTGGACTAGAAGATTTAGGAAAGGGACATACATCACAAGTTGGAACAATATATTCTAGTACATTAAAAGGACCAAGATATTTACAATTAACAGAAGGATACATAGTTGAATTAGGATTGGATAAAGATGACCAAATAATTGGTTATAAATATGTTCATACAGGAAAAATGATGGATTATATTAAGAGTGGAATGGATCCAATGAAGGCAATCGAAAAAGCTTCTGGAACATATGGAAGATTTGATGAAGCTGTTAAGAAAATAGACCCAAGAGAAAAATAATAAGAAGGTATAAATATGAATATTTATTTTTCAGGTTCAATATATGGTGGTAGACAAAAGCTAGAAGCTTATAAAAAATTAATCAATGAACTAAAAAAATATGGAAATGTTTTAGATGAAGAAGTAGGAGATGACAATGTAATAGAGCACGAAAAAACAACTTCAGATAAAGATGTTTTCGAAAATTTAGTAAAAAAAATAGAAATAGCAGATTTTGTTTTTGCAGAAGTAACAGTACCATCATTAGGTGTTGGATATGAAATTGGCTATGCAGATAGCCACAATAAAAGAATAATATGTGTTTACGATAAAACTGTAACACCTAAAATTACAACTATGCTAAGAGGCAATAGTAGATTAAAAATTATTCCATATACGGATTTAAATGAAATTATAAATAATTTGGAAGATATAATAAAGGAGGAAAATTAAATGGCAGTAACATTCGAAAGCTATGAAAGAAGAATAGACCAAATCAAACCAGTAATGGAAAAGTACGGAATAAAAGATTTTGAAGATGCATTAAAAATATGTACAGATAAAGGATTTAATCCATATGAAATAGTAAAAGGAGTACAACCAATTTGTTTTGAAAATGCATGTTGGGCATATACATTAGGTGCTGCAATTGCAATAAAGAAAGGATGTACTAAAGCATCAGATGCAGCAAAAGCAATAGGAGAAGGTTTACAAGCATTTTGTATTCCTGGATCAGTTGCTGATGATAGAAAAGTAGGATTAGGACATGGAAATTTAGCATCTATGTTACTTTCTGAAGATACAAAATGTTTTGCTTTCTTAGCAGGACACGAAAGCTTTGCAGCAGCAGAAGGTGCAATTGGTATTGCTAATTCAGCAAATAAAGTAAGAAAAACACCTCTAAGAGTTATTTTAAATGGACTTGGAAAGGATGCAGCACAAATAATTTCTAGAGTAAATGGATTTACATATGTTAAAACAGATTTCGATTTCTTCACAGGAAAAGTAAATGTTGTAGAAGAAATTGCATACTCAAATGGAGAAAGATCAAAAGTTAAATGTTATGGAGCAAATGATGTTAGAGAAGGTGTAGCTATAATGTGGCTAGAAGATGTTGATGTTTCTATTACAGGTAACTCAACAAACCCAACAAGATTCCAACATCCAGTTGCAGGAACATACAAAAAAGAAAGATTAGCAGCTGGTAAGAAATACTTCTCTGTTGCTTCTGGTGGTGGAACAGGAAGAACATTACACCCAGATAATATGGCAGCAGGACCTGCTTCTTATGGTATGACAGATACAATGGGAAGAATGCACTCAGATGCACAATTTGCAGGAAGTTCATCAGTTCCAGCTCACGTAGAAATGATGGGACTAATTGGAATGGGTAACAACCCAATGGTTGGAGCTTCAGTTGCAGTAGCAGTTGCAGTAGAGGAAGCTATGAAAGATTAAGTCATGTTGAGCTAGTATGGCAAAACAGAACTTTGGAGTTCTAGTTTTCGGTGGCTGATTATAAAGTCTTAAAATATAGCAGATGTTAAAATTTTTAACATCTGCTTTTTCTGTTTATTTCGCAGGGATTGTTAATATTTTTCAACATATAGAGTGCAAAATATTGGAAAATATGGTATAATAATATTCAAGCCGAAACACTGTAGAAAGGAAGGATAATCGCACATGAAAAACGAACTTATAATTAAGCGGTGTGATGTTCTCGGCAAAGTCTATGTTATCGATGTGACTGGGTATATCCCTGAAGCTCTTGAGAGCGATTTCAACAACATGGCGGAGCGGTTAGCTTCTGGTGATTGCACCAACTTGGAAGACGAATTGAATGATTTCTGCAAGTTCCATAAGCAAAAGAATGGACTTGAGATTGATTTCAAAATTACCATCGAAGACTATTCGTTGGATGCAAGATTCTTTCACGAGATGGGAGAACTAAAGACCACGAAAATAACCGCACAGGTGCGCAGGAGTATTCACAGAATACTACGCGATTACCTATAACAAGAACGGTGGGCGGGATGCTATCTTCAGGAAGTATTCCCGCCCGCTGTTTTTTTCTTTTAAATTGGATATATTTTCAAATAATTGGTAATAATATTATTAAATGGAGGTATGTTATGAAAGATTATTTGAAAATAGAAAGTGTAGAAGCACTAGAAGTGCTAGATTCAAGAGGAAATCCTACAGTGCAAGTAGAAGTAATAACAGATGGAGGATTTTGTGGAATGGCAAAGATTCCTTCAGGTGCATCAACAGGTAGTTTTGAAGCAGTAGAGCTTAGAGACAATGACGAAGAAAGATATATGGGCAAAGGAGTACAAAAAGCAGTAGATAATGTAAATAGATTAATTGCGAAGAAAATAACAGGTATGAATGTATATGACCAAATAAAAATAGATCAAAAATTAATTGATTTAGATGGAACAGAAAACAAAGCAAAATTAGGTGCAAATGCAACACTTGGAGTATCACTTGCAGTTTGTAAAGCAGCAGCGAATTCATTAGGAATGGAATTATACAATTATATAGGAGGAGTAAATGCAAAAAAATTACCAATTCCTATGATGAATATTTTAAATGGAGGAAAACATTCAGATAATAATATTAGCTCTCAAGAGTTTATGATAATGCCAAAGTCAGGTAATAGTTTTGCAGAAAATCTACAAATGGGAGTAGAAACATATCATAATTTAAAGAAAGTATTAAAATCAAAAGGATATTCTGTTGCTGTAGGAGATGAAGGAGGTTTTGCACCAAATTTACAAAGTGAGGAAGAAGCATTGGATGTTATTGTGGAAGCAATAAAAAAAGCTGGATATATTCCTGGAAAAGATATTTCAATAGCTTTAGATATTGCAAGTACTGAAATGTATGATGAAGCAAAAAAATCAGGAAAAAATGGATATCTATTTTGGAAAACAGGAGAATTTAAAACAAGTGATGAGATGATAGAATATTTAGAAGGACTTGTAAATAAATATCCTATAATTTCTATAGAAGATGGATTAGCAGAAGAAGATTGGAATTCTTGGAAAAAGCTAACGCAAAAATTAGGAAATAGAATACAACTTGTAGGTGATGATTTATTTGTTACAAATACAGCGAGATTAAGAAAAGGAATTAAAAATAAAGTGGCAAATAGTATATTAATAAAGCCAAATCAAATTGGAACATTAACAGAAACTTTAGATGCAATAGAAATGGCACAAAAGGCAGGATATACAGCAGTAGTATCACATAGGTCTGGAGAAACAGAAGACACAACAATTGCAGATATTGCTGTTGCTGTAAATGCAGGACAAATAAAAACAGGAGCACCATGTAGAACAGATAGAGTTGCAAAATATAATAGATTATTAAATATAGAAAATGAATTGAGAAGATAGTGAGATTTATTAGGTAATATCACAACTAAACTAAAAGTAGAGTCATTTTTATAAATGGCTCTATTTACTTTTGTCAGAAAATGATATATTATACCCGCAGGAGGGGATGTTATGAAAAATAAAAAAGTAATTATTGGAATATTAGTTGCAATTATATTAATAATAATAGTTGCAGTAGTAATTTTCCTTGTATTAAACAATAAAGGAAACCCAGAAGTTGTTTTAAAAGATTATTTTTCAAAAATAAGTGAACAGAAATATGAAGAAGCATACGAATATTTAAGTAGTTCAAGTAAAGATAAAACAGCTAAAGAAACATTTGTTAATAAAAATGATTCTATATATAGTGGAATAGATATGACAGATTTAACTACAGAGATTACAAATGTAGAAAAATCAAATGATGGTGACAAAATTACATATACACAAAAAATGAATAGCTCTGCAGGAGAAGTTAGTTTTACAAATACTGCCACTCTTGTAAAAGAAGATAAAGAATATAAACTTAATTGGTCAAACAGTATAATATTTCCTGATTTAGGAGAAAATGATAAAGTAAGAGTAAAAACTTTATCAGCAGAACGTGGAAATATTTATGATAGAAATAATGTATTACTTGCTGGTAAAGGAAATATTTCTTCAATAGGTCTTGTACCAGGAAAGATGAGTGCAAATAAAGATGATGATATACAAAAATTATCTACAATACTAGGAGTATCAGTTGATTCAATAAATAATAAACTAGGTATGTCCTATGTAAAAGATGATACTTTTGTACCTATAAAAAATGTAGCAACAACGGATTCTCAAATAAAAGAACAAGCATTAACAATTCCTGGGGTTAAAATTACAACAGAAAGCTCAAGGGTGTATCCATTAGGAGAAGCAGCTTCTCAAGTTGTAGGTTATGTACAAGCAATAAGTGCAGAAGAATTGGAAGCAAATCCAGGAAAAGGATACAGTAGCAATAGTGTAATAGGTAAAGCAGGAATAGAAAAAACATATGAAGACACTCTAAGAGCTAAAGATGGAAAAGAAATATACATAGAAAATGAAGATGGGGACAAAGTAAAAACAATAGCCAAAAAAGATTTAGAAAACGGAAAGGACGTTAAGCTAACAATAGATGCTAATACACAAAAACAAGTATATGATAGTTTAGAAGGAAATAAAGGCGCATATGTTGCAATGGATTCTAAAACAGGTGAGATTCTAGCATTGGTAAGTACACCTTCATATGATTCGAACGATTTTGTGCTAGGAATGACTAATGATGAGTGGAATTCATTAAATCAAGATGAAAACAAACCATTACTAAATAGATTTGCTGGGACTTGGTCACCAGGTTCAACTTTTAAACCAGTTACAGGGGCAATTGGTATAACAACAGGAAAAGTAGATCCAAACGAGGATTTTGGAAGAAGTGGACTTAGTTGGCAAAAAGATTCAAGTTGGGGAAATTACATGGTTACAACTTTAACACCATATAATGAAACAGTAAATATGCAAAACGCATTAATAAGGTCAGATAATATTTATTTTGCAAAAGCAGCATTAAAAATAGGATACAATAGTTTTATGGATGGACTTAATAAGTTAGGATTTAACGAAGATATTAAATTTGAACTTTCTCTAAATAAGTCAACATATGATACAGATGGAAAAATTGATGATGAAGTACAACTTGCAGATAGTGGATATGGACAAGGTCAAATATTAGTAAATCCAGTACATATGGCATCAATATATTCTGCTTTTGTAAATAATGGTAATATGATAAAACCAACAATAATATATGAAGAAAATAAACAACCAGAGATTTTAAAAGAAAATGCAATATCAGAAGAGGCTGCAAATACAATTAAAGAAGATTTAGTACAGGTTGTTGAAAATCCAAACGGAACTGCACACAATGCAAAAATAGATGGAGTAAAAATTGGAGCTAAAACTGGAACTGCAGAATTAAAAGCAAGTAAGGATGAAGAAGGAGAAGTTCTTGGATGGTTCAATGCTTTTACAGCAGATGAAAATGCAGAAAAACAATTAGTTGTAGTAAGCATGGTAGAAGATGCAAATTCTGTAGGTGGAAGTCATTATTTATTCCCTAAAGTAACACAATTATTTAAATAAAATTATTATTAAAAGATTATGTTGGAAAAAGTAAATTATGGAGATGACTATATGTTTAAATATATGAAAGCATTTATAAATGTATTATGCTGTCACATTTTATTTAGGGTAAAATATATAGGGTTAGAAAAAATAGATAATAGCAAAAAATATATTATCTGCCCAAATCATTCTAATATATTTGATCCGACCTTTATATTTCCATTAATGGATAATATGTCTATTATGGCAAAAGTAGAGATATTTAAATACAAAATATTTGCTAAATTATTTACAAGATATAGGGTATTTCCGGTAAATAGAAAGATAAGAGATGTAGAAAGTACTTTGCATGCAATAGAATGCTTAGATTATGAAGAAAATTCAAAACTTTTAATATTTCCAGAAGGAGGAATATTAAAGAACGAAGCGGATTTAAGGCATAAAGTAAAAAATGGAGCAGTATATATTTCATCAGAGACGGGAGTAGAAATATTACCAGTATTTATTACAAGAAAACCTCGTTTATTTCAAAGAGTATATGTAGTTTTTGGTGATACAATAAAAATTCCAACAGAAATAAAAGATGATAGACCTAAAATAAGGGAATATTCTAAGAAAATGATAAATACAATTTATGATTTACAGGAAGAAATACCAAGAAAGAAGTAATTATAACAAAATTAATTTATAATTTTAGTGATTGAAAAAGCAATTAGTAGTTGCAAAAAAGCTAGATATGTATTATTATATATCTAGCTCAAATTTTTTTAATATATTCGGGTATGGCCAAGCGGTAAGGCAGTAGGCTCTGACCCTACGATCGTTAGTTCGAATCTAACTACCCGAACCATCAAAATGCCTTTGTAGAGCTGATTTGCAAAGGCATAAAATTTTTTATAAAAAACCGAACAAAATTTCGAAAAAAGTATTGACAAACATAAAATTAAAATATAAAATACATTCAGCAAAAGCAAACAAGAGTTCGAAAAAATAAGGGAGGTTTTATTATGAGAAAAGTAAAAGAAAATGTAATTGCATATACAATAGATAAAGCTATATTTGGAGATTTTTCTATATTAGTAAATAACGGAGAAGTAGTAGTAAAAGCTCCTTGGTATTTTTCTAGACAACGTATACAAGAAGCAATAAAAGAAAATAAGAATTGGATATTAAAGAAATTAAAAGAAATGGAAAATGTATCTTTATTTAAAACAACAAAGATATTAGGTATTAATTATGCTGTAAAAATTTTATCTAGAAATGTAAAGAGTCCAGAATTAAATTTAAATAATAATTATATAGAAATAATATTACCATCTAAAATAAAAGGTAAAAATAATAGTCAAATAATAGATATAATATTAAATAAAATGTATAACAAATTAGCAGAAAAACATTTAGAAAATGTTTTTGAAGAAATAAGAATAGAAACAGGTTTAGCACCAGAAGATTATAAAATAGTACAAAATCAAAAAGAATTAGCAAAATTTAATTTCAATACAAAAGAAATATATATTAATTCTAGAATTATGGAATTAGATGAAAATTGCATAAAATATATAATAATACATGAATTATGTCATTTAAAATATAAAACTCATGCAAAAGGATTTTATAAAATGTTAAAATCATATTTTCCAAAATATGAGAAATATGACGAAATTTTAAAGGAATATAAATTTTAATATAAAAAAGAGGGGCAGAGAGCTAAATATTTTGCCTTCTCTTCTTTATTATATAGAAGAAATATTCTATAGGTTGTGCTAAAGCATGAATTGTATTTTTATGGAAATCGTGATATATTATTAATGTTAATCTTTTTTATACTCCTTTTTTCATCTGGAGTTGGACATATGTGTTAAAACGATTGTTTTGGGAGGAAAATGAAAAGTGTTATGGAGAAAAACATGCGACTGTCAAAAATAGATGAAGCTCTAATTACAGCGGCACGTAGGAACAATGTACGAGCTGTTAAGGTGTTGCTAAAATTAGGAGCTAGTCAACAGGCAAGAGATAAGGCTTTGGAAGAGGCAACTCGTTGGAGGAGATTTGAAATAGTTGATGTTTTACTTAAGGCAAACATAAGTAATGGAGAGAAAGATACAGCATTATGCATGGCATCTTACTTTGGTAACAAGGCAATAGTTGAATTACTATTGGAGTCAGGAGTAAGCCAAAAGGCTAAAGACGAGGCTCTAATTAAAGCTGTTTGTGCGAGTAACTTAGAAATAACCGAATTATTACTGAGAGCAGGGACGAGCCAGAGTGCTAGAGATAAAGCTTTGGAACGGGAGTATAGGGATGACCTACCAATAACTAAGCTACTTCTGAGAGCAGGAGTTAGTCAGAAAGTTAAAGATATAGCGCTAATTAAAGCCGCTGACTGTTGCAATGTGGAGAAAGCTAAACTTTTGATGAGCGAAGGAGCTGATCCGAATGCAAATATCCAGGATGCAAGTGCTTTAAACTGTGCCATTTGTTTAAAGTATAGTGCTGAAACGATGGTAAAGGTGTTATTGCAAGGCGGAGCTGTGCCAACGAAGGAAGATATAAAGATTGCAAAGAGTCTTCATAAGCCAGGTGTAGTTGCCTTACTGCTTAAAGCAATGTGTGTGAATTTTTTCACTGAACTAGGTAGTAGAAGGCAATAGCATCTTTAGAGGGCTTTTGTAAACTTTTTATATCTGTTGTCTCTAATTCGAAGGCGTGTGATTTTTCCATCGGTAAAAAGGGGCTTTATGCCCCTTTTACCGGCTGAAATTTGACATTATAATAACTTTAATATATAACTTTAATAATTTAATCTATGATATAGGAGGTAAAAAATGGATAGAGAACAAGCAATTAATTTATTAAAAAAATATAATAAAGAAGAATTTCATTTAAGACATGCTCTTACAGTAGAACAAGTTATGAGATATTTTGCCAAGAAAAATGGTTATGACGAAGATTTTTGGGGATTAGTTGGTTTATTACATGATGTAGATTATGAACAATTTCCAGATGAACATTGCAAAAAAGCTCCAGAACTTTTAGCAGAAATAGGAGCAAGCGATGAATTAATTCATGCTGTATGTAGCCATGGATATGGTATTTGCTCTGATGTTAAACCAGAACACGAAATGGAAAAAATATTATTTGCAGTAGATGAATTAACAGGACTTATATGGGCTGCAGCTAAAATGCGTCCATCAAAAAGTACTAAAGATATGGAAGTATCTAGCTTAAAGAAAAAATTTAAAGATAAAAAATTTGCAGCCGGTTGTTCAAAAGATACAATTAGACAAGGTGCAGAACAATTAGGTTGGGAATTAAATGATTTATTCGAAAAAACAATTTTAGCTATGAGAGCTAGTGAAGATAAAATAGAAGAAGAATTAGCAAAGATAAAGTAAAATTGGAGAGAGGAATGAATAATTTTATATGTAAGATTGCTTCACTTGAAGAAATGAATAAAAAATGGGATTATGAAATAGAACATTGTAAAAATAATAAAAATAATTGGATTATATGGAAAAAACAAGCAATAGAAAATACTCAAAAAGGTTATAGCATTCCTTATTATGGAATACTTAATGGCAATATAATATGCGAAGCAACCGCTATGTTAGAACCTAAAAAAGTACAAAATTGCGAA
The DNA here is from genome assembly GCA_944388935.1 of uncultured Clostridia bacterium. Lineage (GTDB taxonomy): Bacteria > Bacillota > Clostridia > TANB77 > CAG-508 > Merdicola. Next base: position 41,893 of record CALXKK010000015.1, read on the forward strand.
GGTTTAGTCGGAAAAAATATAGTATATTTAGAAGCTTTTAGAACAATTGAAGAATACCAAGGAAAAGGATATTTTTCAAAATTGTTTAAATTTATGATTGATGATTTGCAACAAAGAGGTTTTAAAAAAGTTACAGTGGGAGTTGAGCCAAAAGAAGAAAAAAACAGACAAATTTATGAACATTTTGGCTTTACAGAATTTATAAAGTCTGCACAAGAGATATATCCTGATGGAACAGCAATTGATGTAGATTATTATGGAAAAAATTTATAATATTAATCAATGAAAATTGGCAACTAATTAGTGTTAATTAGTTGCCTTATATTTATTATTTAATTGGAGCGGGCAGTGGGAATTGAACCCACACCTTTGGGTCGGAAGCACAATATTCTACCATTAAACTATACCCGCATGTATAATAAATAAATATTATAAAAGCAACAACTAAAAAGTTGTTGCTAAAATAAAAATGGAGCAGGTAGCGGGAATCGAACCCGCATAGCCAGCTTGGAAGGCTGGAATTCTACCATTGAACTACACCT
>CALXKK010000016.1 GCA_944388935.1 uncultured Clostridia bacterium
TTTTGAAAATTAAACGTCCTGCATATACAGAATTTATTTGTACTAAATGCAAATGTCATGAAAAAATTCCTACAAAAATTGTTTTACAATTGGATATGATGGATCCAGGTGACACTATATATCCACCTACGTTCTATTGTGAAAAGTGTGGTGGCTTGATGAAACCAGTTTATTTTGTCGGTTATACTGGTATTGAATATACTTACAATGGTAATTAATCATTTATATATATTGGTAATATATCCTTTCTTTATTAAGGCTTTTTTGTTATTCCTTTATTTTTTTATGGTATAGTCAAAATCTTCGATTTTTCCTATACCACAAAAAAGAGTAGTTATCAATATAACTACTCTTACATTATTTTTGTTTGCTTAAATACATCAAACAAAAATTTTAAACACAATTTATTTTAGCAACAAATTAACAATTTCATTTATATCATTTTGTACTAATATGCTTTTATCTTCGACATCTAAAAAAGTTCTACAATCTCCTTTATTTATTCTTACTAATTTCCAATTAGGATTCTTATATGTCATTTGTTCAAATGGAATTCTTATAATTCCCGGAGTATTAAAACCAACTCCTAATTCTAATAATACAACTTTTTTATTCTTTGCTTTGTCCAAAAATTCACCATATCTATTATCTTGTTTATACCAATTATCATCTTGAACAAAGTTTGCGTCTACTCTTACATTAACATCCATTCTCTCACCACATACAGGACATACTGGTACAAGTTCTGTGGGTACTTTGCAATCCTTAGTTCTTTTTACCATTTCTTTAACTAAATCTGTTGCATCATATAATTTATTATGACAAGCATTACTACACTGTATGTATTTAAAACTTCCCTGGGTCGCAAATACTTTTTCTTTATCAAACCCTGCTTTATAGAATTGGTCATCTACATTTGTTGTAATAACAAAATAGTTTTTATCTCTAACCAAATCTAATATGTCTTTATATAATTTCGTTGGTCCAATTCCTATGTCATTTATATACATATGTTTAGCCCAAAAAGCCCATTTTTCTTCCTCTGTTGGAAAATCGTAAAATCCTGCAGTATACATATCTGTAAAATGATATTTCTTTATAAAATCTCCAAAATTATCTTCAAACCTTTTGCCAGAATAATCTAATCCAGCTGAAGTTGAAAGACCAGCTCCTGCGCCAATCAAAATATCGTCTGCATTATTAATTAGCTCTTTTATTTTTTCTGATATTTCGCTCATATATATCGTAATCCTCCTTACTATAAACATTAAATACAATTTTATCAAAGTAATTATTGTACTCTGTTAAAAACTCTTCTACTGCCTTAATTGCAATCTTGCTGGCCTGTTCTTTTGGAAATCTAAACTCTCCTGTAGATATACAAGGAAATGCTATTGTTCTTATTCTGCTATTCATTGCTAAATTCAATGAATTTATATAGCAATTAGCTAATTGTTCTTCATCATTTTTAGTAACCTCATATTGTATAATTGGTCCTACTGTATGAATTACATATTTTGCAGGTAGGTTATATCCATTTGTAATAAATACTTCTCCTGTCCTTAAGTAATAATCTTTTTTCTTCATAATTTCATTGCACTCAAGCCTTAAGCTAACTCCCGCAAATGTCTGAATTTGATTATCAATACATTTATGCAAAGGTACAAAACATCCTAATCCTTGTGAATTTGCAGCATTTACAATGGCATCAATTTTTAAAGTTGTAATATCTCCTTGCCATAAACATATTTTATCTTTATGTTCTAAATTAGAATTTTGTATTGTTTGATTAACTGCCTGTATATCTTCCACTTTTGTAATTGCTTTTTTACTTAATTCTTCTTGCAAATATTCTTTTTCTACTTTTAAATATTCTTCTGAAATTGGCTTAGCTTCTCTAATATTGCATAAGCTTCTCCATAAATTCTTTTTACCTTCTTCAGCAGTAGGTTTATTTTCCAGAATTAAATTTTGGTTTTCTTCTAATAGATAATCGATTAAAAAATTTAATTTTTCCAATATAAGCATCTCCTTGTATAGCTAGTATAAGGTTTAGTTTTGTGGGAAGAAATATCCTGCAGTCATATCTAGATAATTTAATCCACTATATTCTGGATATTCAGCTTTTACTTTGTCTTTAAATTCATCAGCATTAGCACATTCTTTAGCGATTTTCTTTAGTTCTTCTAGATATGCTATTTTTGTATCTACATCTTTTAATGTTTCTGGTGTGTAGTGACTAGAAAGTACTAATGTATATCCTTTAGCTTTGTAATTCTTTAATTGTGCTATTATAGCATCTGCATGACCTTCTCCTGCTACTATTGAGTGGCAATCATGTCCTAACATATGTGTGTAAACACATCCTATTTGAGGAAATTCTATCTCTATATTTTCATCATGATATGTAATATTTAATTCGAATCCACCTATATTTACTTTTTCATCTTTTAATACATCTGTAATTTTATGATATTCTTTTGCAAATGTTCCTCCAAAAGATGTCTCAAATCCAGTTACTAAATTATGTATTGTTCCTTCCTTCATTGATTTTATTGTACCTTCTGCCGCATATCCTTTTACATCTTTAAAGATAGTTCCACCATTTGGATGGTCAGAAAATACCTTTCCTGCTATATTTTTTCCTAATCCTTTAACATAAGTTTCGAATTCTCCTAAATTATCATAAAATGCTGGAAATTCAACTAATAATACATTATCTTTATTTTCTAAAATATAGCTTTCATCATACATTAAATCATTTGTTTGATAAGCATGTAATTTAATTTCTCCAAAATCATAAACTTCCACATATCCCTTTTTTAAATTTATTTTTGTTTTTTCCATATAAATACACTCCTTATTTCTTTATTTTGAAATACAGTAGCTACTTTGTTTTTCAATTTCTATAATTATTTTAGTTACCATTTCTTCTATTGTAAAGTAGGCACTTTAAAGTGGCTTAGTTTCCTCAAGGTAACCTTTGTGTATTTTTCTGGGTTTGCTGGTTTTAAATTTTTTAAACTTTTTATGGATGCTATATACTTTTTGATATATTACAGCTGTTTGTATACTATCGTTCGCTTCCTAAGGATATATTATTTACTTTTTTCTATATTTCTGATATAATTTTATTAGTTTAAATAGGAGATGATAGTTTATGAAAAAAGAACTACCTGCTTGTCCTGTTGAAATAACAATGGGGTTAATTGGTGAAAAATGGAAAGTATTAATTGTAAGAGACCTTCTTACGGGGACAAAAAGATTTGGAGAATTAAAAAAATCTGTTACTGGTATTACTCAAAAAGTATTAACGAATAATTTAAGACAAATGGAAGCTTCTGGTCTTGTAAAAAGAAAAGTATATGCAGAAGTTCCTCCAAGAGTTGAATATTCTTTAACAGAAACCGGTCTAAGTTTAAAACCTATTTTAGATTCTATGGTAAAATTGGGAAATGAATATAGAGAAAAACAAAAATAGCAGAATCATCTGCTATTTTTTATTTTTATATTTTAGAATTGCTCTTGCAATTTCTCTATCTCCTTCTTTTATTAAAAATTCCATTTCGTTTTCTCTATCTTTTTTATAAATTCTTAAAATTTGACCCTCTACTGATTCATTAATATAATGTATTTCAAAATCCGTAATTTGATTTTTGTCTAAGAAATCACATGATAAAACATTTGCAATAAATCTAACATATGATGCATTATTTGTATGTCTGCTAAAATCAATATCTGGTGAATATATTTTTTGTTCATATACAAAATCTTCTTCTGTAAACTCTTCTTTTAATCTAGAATATGGTTCTTTATCAAATGCTGGTGTTGTTTCCATATCTTTTGGATACTCAATTGTATCTATTTTTCTTATTTTTCTTGTATCTATATCTATAGGACATATTTCTTGTTTCGCACTAAATAAATATTCATCATTTTCATTTGTAAAAATAGTTTCCATCTCTACACGAATTGGTTTTATCTTTATAGTATAACTTTTTCCATCAATAAAATCCCTCCATTTCGGAGATTTATTAAAATGTACCTTAGTTTTTGACAAAACCCACAATGCATTATTTTTATTCTTTATAGTTTCATTATCACTTCCAAAAGTTACAAAATAATCAGTTAAAATGCTTTGCACCAACTCTATTGCATTAGTTAATCCTAATTCTATATCATGATTTAATTCTGTATAAGTTATCTCATATTTACTTTTATATTCTGAATTCATTTTGTATCCTCTCCCTCTTGCATATTCCCAAGTATGGATTATATACTTATTTTTGTAAATTGTAAACATGGGGGGTATATTTATTATTTTTTCTCTACAAATTGCTCCACTTTCATATGAAGATGATATTTATCTCTTAGCTCTGCTATTTCTTTCATCATTGGAGATTTGTGATGTTCATCTAATGCTTCTTGACTTTTCCATCTATCTATTAATAGAACTGTTTCTGGATCATCCATTGGAAAGAAATATTCATATTTTTCGTTTCCTTCTTCTGCTCTTACCCTATCTACTACTCCAGTAGAAACCATCTCTTCTGCAAATTTTTTAGCACTTCCATCTTTTCCTGTATAATAAATATTAATTGTAAAACTCATAATAATTCCTCCTTAATTAACTTTTTCAATAGTAACTTCAAAATCACCATTCATATTTCTATCTTCTCCTCAAAAACCTATTTCAGATAACCAGTTATTAACTGCATTTTGTGAATTTCCACTATTAGTATCTCTTACTGATAGTCCTTCTGTTACAGTTGCATTTGGTTCCTCATCTTGAATATTACTTGGTGTACCAGATAATCCTGAACCCCCACTTGTTACAAATGGTGCAATTGTTTTTCCAGATAAATCATATTCATCTAAAAATGTATACAAAGCCATTGGCATATCTCCCCACCAAATAGGATATCCTAAAAAGATAGTATCATATTGCTCTATATTATCTATTTTTGTACTTAAAGCTGGTCTTGCGTTCTCACGTTTTTCTTCTTGTGCAATATCTAATAAATCATTGTAATTATCTGTATATGGCTCTTCTGTTTCTAGCTTAACAATGTCTCCACCTACAGCTTCATGTATAAAGTTTGCAACATTTTCTGTATTTCCAGTATGTGAAAAATATACTACTAATGCTTTTCCTGTTCCTTGAGTATTTTGATTTTCTTCTGTATTTGTATTTGTTGCATTGTTTTGAGTTTGTGCAACTTCTTGATTATTTGATTGATTTTCATTACTTGTTTGAGTTTCTGAACTTTTATTATTTCCTGCCACATTAATTCCTACTACTATCCCAATAATCGCAATAATTATAATTACTGCTATTAAAACTATTACTTTTTTATTCATAATTTTCATTCCTTCCTTTTTTATTTATCTAATTTTAAACAATTTCCAATAGTATCTCCTGTTCTTAAATAAGTATAATTTGGAAATTCAAATAATACTGGGCTAAATTTTGTATAATCTATTTTTCCTTTTTCATCTAAATTTTCTTCTTGTACATAAGTATTTGCAATTGACATAATAAAATTATCAAAATTATTTGTTTCATAATTATCTTCTACTTTGCATTCCATAACAACTGGTGCATTATTTATAATTGGAGCACCTGCTTCTCCAATGTGATATTCAAACACATCTGATTTATCTTGTTTATTTCCACTTACACTACCTACATAATCTGCTTTCTTTAGCATTTCTTCACTTACTAAATTTATAGATAATGTTTTTGTATCTTTTATTCCTTTATTAGTATAATGAGTTTTAACTAGACTTACCATTATTCTATCGTGACCTATAATTCCACTATGACCTGCTAAAAGCCAATTTACTTTTCCATCTACCATTGTTCCTATTACCATTAATGGCATTGGATATAACGCTAATTTTGAACCAATATTTTTTTGCATTTTATTTTTCCTCCTTCTTTAATCAGGTATTACTTGATTTATACAGCTAATAGCATTTAAGCTTCTTGGATATCCAATAAATGGAAGAAGTGCCGTTACTGCATTTATTAATGTTTGTTTATCATTTCCTACGTTTAAATTTCCTGCTATATGTCCTTTTACTTGTGGTTCACAACCTCCTTGTGAAATTAATATTGAAAATGTAATTAATTCTCTAGTTTTTATATCTAATCCATTTCTAGTATAATAATCACCAAAACAATTGTCAGATAAAAATTTTTGAATATGCACTTGGTTCTTAGGAGAATTCTCAAAATTTTTATCTATTGTTTCACCAAATATTGATTTTTGAACTTTTAAACCTTTGTCAAAACGATTTTCTAACGTTGTTGTTCCTTGTTTCTCTAATGGTAATTTAATTCCTCTTTCTTCAAATATTTTATTTGTTGGTTCTAATAAATCTAACACCTTTAAAATTCCTACATAAGGAACAGCTTGATATAATATTTCTTTAATTTCTACTGGACTTATACCAATATTTAATGCTGCAATTACAGCCTTTTCATATCTTCTTGGAGTTTGTACAGCAATTGCTGCAGCTAAAATTAACATTTGTCTTGTTTTATCATCTAAATTATCGTTCTCTTGTACTTCATCTAAAGCAAAATTAGTAATAATTTCATTTAATTCATCGTCAAGACCTCCTTTTATTTCTTCTCCAAATAATTTTTTGTAATTTTCAATAGCCTTTTGTGTGATATTCATAATTATTTTTCCTCCTCATCTTTTAATTTTTTATTTTTAACTTTTCTTACCACAGAAAAGATTATATAGATAATTAGTGCAATTAAAATTAATACAGATAATAATTTTAAATAATATAATATTGGACTTTGATCATAATCAAAGAATTTGAAATCATTTAGTAAAAACATATCTTGCCACATTCTAAGATTTATAAATGAATATATTCCAAAGCCTGCTAAAAGTAATAATACAAAGTAATATACATATTCAAAAGTACTATTTTTCATTTTTGCATTTAATTTATTCATCAAAGCTGTTATATGAAGTCCAACATGTATTGCCATTAATACAAATCCCCATGATGTTGAAATCATATGAAGTTTTCTTCCAAACATTGTTGTTGGAATATTTAAAAAGTCAAATACATTTGCTGAAATCATTATTCCACTTATCATCATTCCAAGCATTGCTACAAATAAAAGCAAATTAATAATAATGTGAAAAGTCCTTTGAAAACTATGTTTTCCTTTAAATATTGATTTATACCATTTTATATTTAGTACATTATGAATAATAAATAACACAAAAGTAATTGTACCTAAAATTTCGTGTACTTTATTATCTGTTACATAATATCCCATTAATATTATAAATAATATTGTCATAGCAATATCTATAATAAACCTAAATTTTTTCATCTATTTTTTCTCCATACTTCCTCATATTTTAAAATTTGGTGCAAGTTTTGATGTGTCTGTTAGTATTGCAACTATTAATGCAATTATTTTTTTCTTCATAAAATACCTCCAAATTTATATTTAGATTACAATCGTTGGAATGGGCTCTAATCCAAACTATTTAATCTTTTTACCTAATTCATATGCTTCTTTATAGAAATGATTTGGCATCATACCTACTGTTCCACAACCTTTTCCTACAATCATTCCTTCATCTTTATAATGCATATAACTTACTAATTTTTTATAATGTACTATTAGAGGTTCTACTGTTGAATCATCTGTATTCCAACAAGTCATAATAAAAGCTGTTTTTAATCTTTTACTACTTATTCTACCTGTTCTTGAATAAAATCTATCAATAGTAGCTTTAAGTGGTGCTGTCATCGCAAAATAATAAACAGGTGTTGCAAAAACTAACATATCAGCTTCTTCTACAGCATCTAAGATTTTCACCATATCATCTTTAAACACACAATCTCCATCCATTCCACAGTGGTTGCATCCAATACAAGGATGAATATCTAAATGTGCTGTATCAAATCTTACAATTTCATTGCCATTCTCTTCTGCTCCTTTAATAAATTCATCAACTAAAGTGTTTGATGTTCCGTGTAAATTATAACTTCCTGTTAATATTACTATTTTCATACCTTAAGACCTCCATTTTAAAAATTGTTAAAATCTATAATAATTTTAAAATACCTTTATATGTAATTTCGTATATAGATAAATATTTAAATGGTACATCAGCATTTTCCATTGCGTGTTTTTGTTTTTCTGTTACTTCTGCATAAGGATAAATTCCATACATAAATGGGAAAAATAGAAATATAAATTCATCCTTTTCATCCTCACTCTTTTTTGGGAAAAATTTTTCTACACATTTCCTTACCATTTTCATTGAATTTCCATATGCTCTTTTAAATTCTATTAATTCTTCCATTCTACTATTTTCTTCCATGTCATACATATTCATAGAAAGCAATTTTAATAGATTTTTTCTTTTAGATACTGTCTTTGCCAATTTATCTGCAAATTCTTCTTTTGTCATTTCTAAATTCTTATCATACATTTCATCTAATTCTTCTATCCATCTATCATATTCCCTAGTAAATAATGCAAGAAATATTTCTTCTTTTGTTTGAAAATAATTGTATATAGAAGTACGAGAAAATGTTGTTTTTTCTCCGATACTTTTTATTGTTATATCTTTAAAATTATTGTTCTCATAAAGTTTTTCACAAGCATTTATAATTTCTTCTTTTCTCTCATCAATTGCTTTTTTTGTCATTTTTTATCCACCTTCTTTCTCTGACATCGTGTCAATTTAAATTATATATATCACTTTTCTGACACCGTGTCAACGTTTTTGTAAAAAAATATAGAGATTTTTATTAATCTCTATATTCTCTAGATTTATTCCTCTATTTTCTTGATTACTCTACAAGGATTTCCTACTGCTACTACATTTGATGGAATATCTTTGTTTACAATGCTTCCAGCTCCTATTACAACATTATCCCCTATTGTAACTCCTGGAAGAACTACAACATTTCCTCCTATCCATACATTATTTCCAACTTTAATTGGTTTAGCATATTCCAAACCTTGATTTCTTCTTTTTGCATCTAATGGATGTCCTGCTGTATAAAAACTACAGTTAGGAGCTATAAATACATTATCTCCAAATGTAACTTTATTTGGATCTAAAATAGTTAAATTATGATTGGCATAAAAATTTTCTCCAATTTCAATATTATATCCATAATCACAAATAAATGGCTGTTCTATTAGAAAATTTCCCTTTGTTTTTCCTAATATTTCCTTCATTAATTTATTTCTTAATTCTATATTAGACGGTTTAATATTGTTATATTCAAAGCATTTATCCTTTATCAAATATCTTTCTTTTATTAAATCTTCATTGTAATTGGCATCATATAATTCTCCAGCTAACATTTTTTCTTTTTCATTCATAATCTTGTCTCCCTTATTCATTATTATTATGAATACATTTTATATAAAATATCCCAAAAGTCAAATAACTTTTGGGATATTCTTCACATTTTTCAAACGACTTTGCTCTATTTTAAATATTTTTTAAAGAATTCTTCTATTTTATCAAAAGGAATTATATCTTTTCTATCATATAAATCTGTATGAACTGCACCTGGTATAATCATTAATTCTTTATTGTCTGTATATTTGCTGTTTTCTGTCATATATTTATATGCATCTTTGCTCATATAACAAGAATGTGCTTTTTCACCATGTATTACTAAAACAGCACTTCTTATTTCGTTTGTATAGTGTAAAATTGGTTGATTCATAAATGACATTGTTCCTATTACATTCCAGCCATCATTAGAATTTAATGATCTTTTATGATACCCACGACTTGTTTTATAATAGTCATAATAATCTTTTACAAAGAATGGTGCATCATCTGGAAGTGGGTCTACAACTCCTCCTGCTCTTTTATATGTTCCAGATTTATAATCTTCTGTTCTTTGTGTGTTAAGAGCAACACGAGAATTATGTCTGTCTTCTTCGCTGTCTTGCTCATCAAAATATCCATTTGCATTAATTCTACTCATATCATACATTGTAGATGAAACAGTTGCTTTTATTCTTGTATCGATTGCTGCTGTATTTAAAGCCATTCCTCCCCAGCCACAAATTCCTATAATTCCAATTCTTTCTGGATCAAGATTGTCTTGAACAGATAAGAAATCAACAGCTGCTTGGAAATCTTCTGTATTTATATCTGGAGATGCCATATAACGAGGTGTTCCTGCACTTTCACCTGTAAAAGATGGGTCAAACGCAATAGTTAAGAATCCTCTTTCTGCCATTTCTTGTGCATATAATCCTGATGCTTGTTCTTTTACTGCTCCAAAAGGTCCACATACAGCAATAGCTGGAAGTTTTCCTTGTGCATCCTTTGGCTCGTATAAGTCTGCTACCAATGTTATTCCATAACGATTATGAAATGTTACCTTTCTATGATTTACCTTTTCACTCTTTGGGAATGTTTTATCCCATTCTTCTGTTAAATTTAATTTTTCTTCCATAATATTTTCCTACCTTTCTTTTTAATTTAAGAGTCTTTTTCCATTTATAATTATTTACAATTTCATTTATGTTAACGGATGAACTTCTAAGGTCCGTCCCTAAAGTTCACAAATTATTCTCCTCTAATAACAACTTCGCCATTACAATCCATAACAGCATCTTCTCTTATTATTTCGCCAACAGAATCAACTGTAATTGTTCCTGATTTTGGATTTTTAATAGAAAGAACATTACCTTTAATATCTGCTTCTACTTCTGAATATTCAAATGCTAAGTCTGTATCTTCCATTGTGCAATTAATTAATTTTAGATTCTTGCAATAACAAAGTGGTTGTGTTCCAATTATTTTACAGTTTATTAGTGTTAAGCCATCAGAGAACCAAGCTAAATATTCTCCTTTTACAACTGAATTTTTTACAGTTACATTTTTACTATGCCAGAAAGCATCCTTTGTATCTAGTTTACAGTTTTCTATCTCCAAATTCTCCATATATTGGAATGAATATTTGCCTTGAAATTCTACATTCTTTAATTTAACATTTTTGCTATCTAAGAAAATGTATTCTGATGTAATTTTTGTATCTTCCATATCTACATTATTACATTTCCAGCCAAATTCTGGAGAAATAATAGTTGTATTCTTAATTACTGTATTATTACATTCTCTTAGTAATTTTATTCCTTCTAAGTCACAATTTTCAATTAATCCATTATCAGCATACCATATTGGTGCTCTTGTTTTTTCATCAAAAGTAGAGTGTATTAATTCATATGTTTTAGCATGCCATAATGGATATCTTAAAGAAAATTTACTATCTATAACTCTAATATTTCTTGTTTCCTTTAACACAGATTCTCCATCTTGTGGACCTGCAAAAGTGCAATTTCTAACTTCTGTGTCCTTTAAATTGTATAAAGCTCTTTCTTCATCAAATGTTTTGTTTTCTATTAGATTTTTTGTTTCCATTTTCCATCATCCTTTCAATTTTATTTAAAGCACGATTAAATTTATGTAATACTATAAACTTTTAAGACATCATCAAAATCTTTAATTTTCTCTTGGTGGGCTATATGCAGTGCTAAGGTTAGTCCCTAAAGTTCAAATCTGATGTTTACACTTCCATTACCTAATTCTTTTACAAAGTCATTTACATTATCTACACTTCCTAAATTTGTATAACTATAAGGTGTGCTAAAGCTTTTATAGAATACTACTAAACAACTATTTCCATATAACTTTATATCACCTGCATTAATTCTTCTTGGTGAAGTAGTATTTGTTGGTAAACTTGAATCTAAATAATTATATTTTTCGTTTGAGTTCATCTCACTCATATTTAATGTCATTGGAAACATTGCTGTTAATGCTCTTGTTGTTTCATTATTTTCTAGTGTTGCACTAAATGTTTTATTATTTACGATTAAATTTATTTTAATTTCTTCACTATTCATATTATCACTCCCATTATTTATTTCTTCAGTCTGTGAAGTTGTTTGTGTTTCTTGTGTTGAAATTTGTTCTTCATTATTAAAAACTTGATTGTCATTTTGCACTACATTATTTATTGTATTTAAATTTCCTATATTGTTTGTATCCATAGCATCTTCACTTGCTATTTCATTAACCTTTGTTTTTTGATTTCTAGTTATAAAAATCGCAATAACTATAGCTAATATTATGACAATTAAAACTAAAATTAATATCCACATTTTATTTTTCATTAGTTTCACCTCTTTTCATTTGATAAATAAAATAATCTATGCAGTCAATTTGTTTTTCATTTTTGTGAATATTATTTAATACTTCATATCTATGTTTTTCCATTATGCTATATATTTTATCTTTTTTCCCTTCTCTATATAATTCCATAAGTTCCTTAATTTGTTTACTACTACAACCAGCATCTTTTAGGTTTTGAATAATATCATCTTCTGATTTATATACATTCATTTCATCACCTTCTTATTTTTATTTTAATTTTATTTTAATAGATGTCTTTCACAATGTCCAATACTTATATTACATAGTTTATCATGCTTGACAGGTATAGTAGTAAAATGATATTCTAATTACTAATAAAACTTTATTAATGTGGAGGTTTTCTATGGAAATTAGAGTATTAAAATATTTTCTTGCAGTAGCAAGAGAACAAAATATTACAAATGCAGCTGATGTTTTACATATTACACAGCCTACTCTTTCAAGGCAATTAAAAGAATTAGAAGATGAAATTGGAAAAACACTATTTATTAGAGGAAAAAGAAAAATAACTTTAACTGAGGATGGCAGACTTCTTAGAAAAAGAGCCGAAGAAATAGTTGAATTAGTAAACAAAACAGAATCTGAATTTTCAAATTCTTCTAACGAAGTTTCCGGTGAAATCTCTATTGGTGGTGGCGAAACTAATGGAATGAGACTTATTGCAAGAACAATAAAAAAACTAAATATAAATTATCCAAATATTCATTATAATTTTTTTAGTGGAAATGCTGAAGATGTAACCGAAAAACTAGATAAGGGACTTTTGGATTTTGGTTTATTAATAGAACCTGTAGATGTAACAAAATATGAATATATTCGCTTACCTTTAAGCGATACTTGGGGACTTGTTATGAGAAAAGACCATCCTTTAGCCAAAAAGGATTATATAGTGCCAGATGACCTTTTAGATATTCCTTTAATTTGTTCTAGACAAATTTTAGAAAAAAGTAACCTTACCAAATGGCTTGGAAATGATTTTAATAAATTAAATATAATTTCTACTTACAACCTTATTTTTAATGCTTCTTTAATGGTAGATGAAGGCATAGGCTGTGCTATAACTTTAGATAAACTAGTAAATACAGGAGTTGATAGTAATTTATGCTTCATACCTCTAAAAAATAGTAAAAATTCTGATTTAATATTTGTTTGGAAAAAATATCAAATATTTTCCAGAGCTGCACAAGCATTTTTAGATGAATTGCAAAAAGAAATAAGTCTTCTATAACTAAATATAGAAGACTTATTTTTCTATTTTCCAAAATACTCTTTTATCTCTGTCATTCTGCTTATTTTGTCAACTTTAAATGGACATCTCATATTGCAATGATCACAAGAAATACAATCTTCTGCTGTTTTTTCTAAATTTCCATAATAGTCTTTTGCTAAATTGTCTCCAGCTTTAGCTATAAGGGTATGCCATTAAAAGTGCTTATATTTCAGTTAGTTTGGAAGTTATGCAAAGTTTTATTATTTTATTTATATATGATATAATTTCCACAAGAAAAATTATAATAGGAGGAATTATTATGAAAATATATGAAATTGTATTTAGTGCCACTGGAAGAACTCAAAAAGTAGTAGATGTTATTAGCTCTGTATTTACCGGAGAAAAGGAAAAAATTGACCTTAGTAAATATGATACCGAAAATAAAACTTATAATCTTTCTAAAGATGACTTTTGCATTGTAGCTGTTCCTGTATATGGAGGAAGAGTACCTAGTCCTGCTGCAAAGAATTTGCACAACATAAACGGTAATGGTGCAAAAGCATTATTAGTAGCAGTATATGGTAATAGAGCTATTGATGATTGCCTATTAGAATTGAAGAACATTTTAATCGAACAAGGCTTTAAATGTAGTGCTGCAATCTCTGCTGTTGCTGAACATTCAATGATGCCACAGTTTGCACATAATCGCCCTGATGATAATGATAAAGAAGAATTAAAGAAATTTGCTACTCAAATAAAAGAAAAATTAGAAAATAACACTCTTCCAGAAACAATCGAAGTTCCAGGAAAAGAGCCATATGTTAAAGCAAGTAATATGCCACTTAAAATAAAAGTAAATAATAATTGTATAAAATGTGGTAAATGTGCTAGAAGATGCCCAGTAGGAGCAATTCCACTAGATAAGCCAAATACCACTGATAGCAAAAAATGTATCACTTGTATGCGCTGTATAGAAGAATGCCCACAAAAAGCTAGATCTTTACCAACAGCAGTAATGTCAGCTGTTAGTGTAGCTATGAAAAATAAATTTGAAGGAAGAAAAGAAAATATTCTTTATATGTAATGGAGTTGCAGACATAGTTCTGATTTTACGAAGCCAAAATAAAAAAACTGCTAAATATAATTAACAGTCTTTTGCTTTTTACCTATAAATTGTAATTTGTAGAGATAATTATATAATAATAAATTACAGGTAGTTTTTGAGCTACCAGTATACAATTATCTCTCATAATCATCCATATCTTTTTGACTTTTAAAATTTGTTCTTATAATGTAATTTAAATCTTCTATTGCTTTATCTATATTCATCATTCCATTTCCAATAGGATAATAGACAGGATATACACTATAACTCTTTCCTGCAATATTTCTTGGAAAACTTTGCTTCCTGCATTGTGATACTGATATATTTTTATTTAATACAATAGAACTAACTTGGTTTCCAAGAGTTATAATTATCTTAGGATTAATTATTTCAATTTCCTTGCATAATAAATCAAGATATTGGCTGTAAACTGAATTTGGTAATACTCTTGCATCAACTTGAGTACATTTTCCAAGATTAGTTATGAAATATTTATGTTGTTCTACATCATCATATACTAAGTCAGCAAATTTTTCATCCCATTCCTGTGGTTTTCTTTTTTGAATTTCTTCATATATTCTTTCGTCAAGTAATCCAATTCTATAAAATAATTTCCATATATTTTTAGTTCCTATCCATGGTGATCTTCTACCTTTCCAATTAGGGCTAGATGCAATATTCCTTCCAGTTGGATTCATAAACACAAAACAAATATCTGGATTATTTGTACAACCACCATTATATATAGATGTTAATTCTTTAGCTCCATATTCTTGTTGTAATTTATCATATTTTTGATTCAAATCACTTATTTTCATTCTTTAACCACCTTTTTTAATTCTTCCAATACTACTTTTTAGTTAATTTTATCGCAATCTACGAGACAAATTACTATTTGTTTTTATCATAGCATAAAAAAGAGACTTGTTCTATACTTTAATCGTATAAAATAATTTTCTTTTTTTATTACTATCAGCCTTTTTGAATTTATTATATATTTTTTAATATTATAATTTAATATCAAATTCAATATATTCATCATCGTTTTTTACACCTATAGTTCCATTATGCAATTCTATTATTTCTTTCGTTATAGCAAGACCAAGTCCTGAGCCTCCAGTAGAGCTAGCTCTAGAATCATCTCCCCTATAAAATTTTTCAAAAATCTTGTCAAGTTTATATTGTGGAATCTTATCTCCCTTATTCCTAAAACAAATTTTGATTTTATCATCTGTTTGTTCAAGTTTAATTTGAATAGTCGTGCCTTTGTAGCTATAATTTATTGCATTTTTCAATAGATTATCAAATGCTCTTGCTAATTTGTCTCCATCTCCTACATACATCACTTTATTTGGTACATTTAATTCACATTTTAAATTATTCTTTTCTAGCATTGGATAACATTCATCAACTAACTGTTCTAACAAATATGATAAATTTATTTCTTTTTTGTTAATTGGCATAGAATGTAAATCATATCTTGTTATGTCAAAAAATTGATTTGTTAATTCTTCTACTCTTAAAGCTTTATCTAAAGCTATTTTTATGTATTTTTCTTGAGATTCTTTAGATATATCTTTCTCGTCTTTAAGCAACGTTAAATATCCAATAATTGAAGTAAGTGGTGTTTTTAAATCATGAGCCATATACATTATTAAATCATTTTTCTTTTCTTCTGCTTCCTTTGCATTTTTCTTGCTTAAAATATAATCATATTTTATATCATTTAATTTATCAGAGAATTCATTAACTTCACTAGGTAATTTAATAGTTTCATTATCTTCCTTTAGTATTAAATCCAAAGATTTATATACTTTGTTAATGCCATCAACATACTTTGAAATAAATCTATATATTATAACAGATAAGACAATAAAAATATAAAAATATACAACAATCTCTCTGTTATAAACTATCCAACTATATAAATCATAATTAAATCTTTCTACTAATTCAGATAAAGTATTTTCAAAGAATAAAGCTAATATAAAATATACTATAATAGATATTATTACTGCTATAACTAAATTTCCCATTAAAGACATGAATAATCTTATTTTTCTTTTAGTCAAATTATTAATTTTCAAATTAAATCCTCCTATTCGATTTTATATCCTACTCCCCATACAGTTTTTATAAACTTCGGATTTTTTGTATTTTCTCCTAGTTTTTCTCTTATTCTTCTAATGTGTACCATAACAGTATTGTTACTATCTAAATATTTTTCTTTCCAAACCTTTTCAAATAATTCTTCTGAACTTATTACCTTCCCTCTGTTGTTTGCTAAATATAATAATATTTCAAACTCAATTGGTGTTAGGTCAACATTTTTATCATATAATAAACATTCGTGTTTATCTTTATCTATTACTAATCCATTTATTTCAATAATATCCTTGTTATTTTCATTAGTATTATATAAAGTATATCTTCTTAATGCTGATTTTACTCTTGCTACTAATTCTAAAGGATTAAATGGCTTTGTTATATAATCATCTGCTCCTAAAGTTAATCCCGTTATTTTATCATTATCCTCTATTTTAGCAGTAAGCATTATAACCGGAAATTTTAACTTTTTATCTCTAATATATCTACATATTTCAAATCCATTTTTGCCTTGTACCATAACATCTAAAATTGCTAAATCTAACGGTGTTGTATCTATACATTTTATTGCTTCCTCTGATGTATAAAATTTATACACATTATAGTTTTCATTTTGTAAATAAACTTCTACTAAATCAGCAATTTCTTTTTCATCATCTAATACTAAAACATTCATTTTTTCCCCTCCGTTGAGATTATACCATAATTATTTGTCCGTTTTCATTTTCTCGCAACATTGTAAGAAAATTTTAAGAATTTGTTAATGGTTTGTTAAAACTGTTCTCCATAATTACAGTTATACTTAATTCAAGTTAAGGAGGATGGAAATTGATGAGAACTAATAAAAGAAGATTAAATAAAAAAAGAATCGTTATTTTTATATTATTTATTATACTAATTATTTATTTATATATTAATTTTGTAAATAATACCTCTATTTTTTCTGGTATTAGTAAAAATTTGAATATTCTTAATCTCTCTAGTAAATACGAAATAATAAAACAAGATATAAATAAAGACTATCCAGGAGTTGGTCAAGAAAAAGTAAAAAATAAAGATGGATATTTTACGACTTTTACAACAGAAGATAAGTATAAAAAAACATACATTGAATATAAACAAAATGGTGACTCTTCTTGGAGTAGCAAAAAGTATTGGGGTGGCACAATGGCTGAAAATGGCTGTGGTATAACTGCAATATCAATTATATTAAGTGGATACGGAAAAGATTATACGCCAGAAAATTTAAGAAAAATGTATTATCCTTCAATGAATTATGAAAAACTTTCTAGCGAATTATCTTCAACTTTTGGAATAAAAAACTCTGATTTTTATTATGATTCAACACATTTATCAGATGAAGCTATAATTGAACATCTACAATCTAATAGACCAATTATGGTTTGTGTTTGGAATAATCCAACTAACAATCGTTGGACTACTGCATCACATTATATGGTACTTCTAGCTGCTGATAATAAAAATATGGTATATGTTTCTAATCCAAATGGTTTAGAAAATGACAGTAAAAGTTCAGGCTGGTATAATATTTATGAAATTACACCTTATATAGCTAAAGCATTATACATAGAAGATTACAAATAAAATCAAATGAGAGTTACTATTTCACTAGTAACTCTCCTCCTATAAATATTTTCCTGTAATACTATTTTTATTATTTTTAATATCTTCTCTTGTACCTTTTGCAACGATCTCTCCTCCGAGATATCCTCCTTCAGGTCCCATATCTATAATATAGTCAGAATTTTTGATTACGTCCAAGTCGTGTTCGATTACAATTATTGTAGCACCATTATCAATTAGTTTTTGGAATACTTTTAATAAAGTTTTTACATCTTGAGGATGTAATCCTATGCTTGGTTCATCAAATATAAATACACTTCCATCTTGTATTTTTCCAATCTCAGAAGCAAGTTTTAATCTTTGAGCTTCTCCTCCAGATAATGCTGGTGTCGCTTCTCCAAGTGCTAAATAACCTATTCCTAAATCTACTAGAACTTGTAGTTTATCTCTTATCTTCTTATTATCTTTAAATACTTCTACTGCTTGTCTTATAGTTAATTTCATAACATCTTTAATAGAATAATTATTATAACATATTTTATCTACATCATCAGAATATCTTGTACCATCACAAGCATTGCAAGTCATTTCTATGTCCGGAAGGAATTGAACGTCCATAGATATAATACCTGTTCCATCACAAGTAGGACATTTTAATTTTCCAGTATTATATGAAAAATCACCGGCTTTATAATCTTTACTTATTTTTCCATATAATTTTCTTAAATCATCAAACACTCCTGAATATGTAGCAACTGTGCTTCTTACATTATTTCCTATTGGAGTTGCATCTATTAAATTTATTTTATTTACCCAGTCTGCCTTTAATTCTTTTATATGCTTTGGCATAGCCTCATTATTTAATTTCGCCTTAATTGCAGGATATAAAGATTCAAGAATTAATGTCGTTTTTCCACTTCCAGAAACTCCTGTTACTGTTGTTAATCTTCCTTTTGGAATATCTACACTAAGTGGTTTTACTGTATGAATGGAATCCGTTTTCAAGCTTATTTTACCAAACTTAAATATATTTTCTTTATTTATTTTCTCACGTACTTTAATTTCTTCTTTATCACTTAAATAAGGTCCAATTATAGAATTCTTATTCTTTATTATATCTTCTATTGTACCTTTGCCAATAATTTCTCCACCTTTAGCTCCTGCTTCTGGTCCAATTTCTATCATATAATCTGCAACTTTTAAAATTCTGGTATCGTGGTCAACTAAAACTACAGAATTTCCGTCTTTAACTAGTTGTTTCATTAAATTTATAAGACCATCTACATTTGCAGGATGAAGTCCAATAGATGGCTCATCTAAAACATATAAAACACCTGTAGTTCTATTTCTTACAGTTCTTGCAAGTTGAACCCTTTGTAATTCTCCAGTAGATAGTGTATTACTTGCTCTATCTAATGTTAAATATCCTAGTCCTAGTGAAAGCAAAGCATTTGCATTTATCATAAATTCTTCTAATATGTTTTTTCCCATTTGTTTAACTTCATCATTTAATTCATCAACAACTTTTGGTAGCCATACGCTTAAATCTCTTAGGCTCATTTGGCAAACTTCTGATAAGTTTTTTCCTCCAAGTAAAGTAGAATTTGCTCTTTTGTTTATTCTTGAACCATTACATTCTGGACATACTTCTTCTTTTAAGAATTTTGAAACTCTGCTCATACTTTTCTCATCTTTTACTTTTTTCAAAGCATTTAAAACTGTTGCTTTTGCACTATAATAAGTAAAATCCATTTCAGTTGCTAAAGTTGTATCTCCCTTTTTAGGTCTATAAAAAATATGTTTCTTTACCATTGGTCCATCATAAACAATATCCTGTTCTTCTTTACTTAAATCTTTAAAAGGAATATCAGTTCTAACACCCATTGCACGACATACATCTGTCATTAAAGTCCACATCAAACTATTCCAAGGTGCAACTGCTCCTTCGTCAATAGTTAAATCTTTATTGGGAATTAAAGAGTCCATATTTACAGTTTCAACAATACCAACTCCTCCACATTTAGGACAAGCACCTGATGAATTAAACGCATATTCTTCTGCTCCTAATCCATAAAATCTTTCGTGACATTCTGGGCATTCCAACTGTTCATCTCTTGCAACACTTGCAGTTGCAGGAAGAATATGTCCATTAGGGCAGATATAATTTCCACATCTTGAAAATAATAATCTTATAGAATTTAAGAGTTCTGTTGCTGTTCCAAATGTTGACCTTATACTAGGTACACTTGGTCTTTGGTGTAATGCCAAAGCACTAGGAATATGAAGTATACTTTCGACTTTTGCTTTTTCTCCTTGTGAAATTCTTCTTCTAGTATATGTAGATAATGCTTCCAAATATCTTCTTGAACCTTCCGCATAAAGAACTCCTAATGCAAGTGAAGATTTTCCACTTCCAGAAACACCTGATATTGCTACAATTTTATTAAGTGGAATATCTACATCAATATTTTTTAAATTATGAACTTTAGCACCTCTAACTATTATTTTATCTACCATTTTAAGCTCCTTCTTTATTTAAAATTTTTCTTTAAATAATCCAAAAATTCTTGTATTCTCTTTTATATAAAACTAATTTGTTCATCTTGTATTTTCCAACTTTTTTGTTTCGCCACATGTACCTCATCTTCCGACATTAAATTTCCAATTAAAAATGGAGAATTAGGATTATGTTTTTGCATATTTTTCTTAACCAATTCTTTATTAGCATTTGCATAACAATATATGCATAAATGACCACAACTGTTGTATGCTCCTATATCATTCCCCATTAAGCAATTACAATCTTCTCTGATATTTTTCCTTTTTGGTGCATTTAATTTTGTTCCTATGCTTTCTTCTACTATCTCTTTTGTCATGCACCCTTTGCAATCGATACCATACTCCGCAAGAAATGTCTTTTCACAACAGCTATGTACTATTATTCCATTTTCTTTTCCTATTTTGCTAAATGCTTTTGCAATTTCAACTTGTTCTTCTCTTGTTGGCGGCTTTATGTTTGGTGCATTTCTTTTTACTTTTTCATATAAGTCTAAAAAGCTAATTGTACAATTCTTTACATATCCTTTTAAACTTTTAGCCATATCATTAAAACTTTCAATATGTCTTTTAACATCAAAACCCATTCCTATAAATATTGGATCATATCTCCAATTAACCCCATTTATACCAACATGCTCCGATATCTTCTTAAAACTTTCTATAACCTTAGCCTTATCTGGAACTCGTGGTTCTATATCTTTTCCATAAGGTGTTATTGTTATATACCATAATTGTTTGTATTTATCTAATTCATCTAAATATTTAATCATTGGCTCTGGATTTTTTGTTCCAAATACTAAGCAATCCACCACTTCTGGACTTAAACTGTATTTTGTTACTTGTGTATTATAATATGGATTTCTAACATATACATAACCTTCTCTTATTCTATTCATAAACCATTTCGAATAAAATGCCGGGATGTCTGTTCTGCATCCTGAATTTATAATCAATTTATTTCACTTCCTACTGATGTATTTGATTTACTTAAAAACACTTCTTATACATTAAAATCATTTTACCTATTTGTATAGTATCATTGTTTTTATTCATTTTCAATTATATTTATATAGTTTTATGCATATACTAATTTACGAGGAGTTGATATGTATGAACGAAAATTATCCTACTATTCCATATATAGGATTTAAAGATGAAAATTTAAAGACACCAATTACATTTCCTGCTCAGCATCAAAATTTTCAACCCGGTCTTGAGTACGAGATGAAACCATTACCACTATTTGATAATCCCAATTATAAACCTAGCGAAAAATTAAAAGACAAAGTAGCAATTATATCTGGTGGTGATAGTGGTATTGGTCGTGCTGTTAGCTTACTTTTTGCTAAAGAAGGAGCTGATATTGTAATTAGTTATTTTAATGAACACGAAGATGCAAATTATACAAAGAAACTCGTAGAAGCTCAAGGTAGAAAATGTATTCTTATACCTGGAGATTTACGTGATGAAAACTTATCTACTTATATAGCAGATACTACTATTAAAAATTTTGGAAAAATAGATATTTTAGTAAATAATTGTGGTGTACAATTCCCACAAAACAGTATTTTAGATATTACAAGCAAACAATTAAGAGCTACCTTTGAAACTAATATATATACATTTTTTTATTTAACAAAAGCTGTTCTACCACATATGGAAGCCAATAGTAGTATTATTAATACTACATCTATTACAGCTTTCGCAGGTAAGAAAAATTTAATTGATTATTCTGCTACAAAAGGTGCCATTGCTGTATTTACAAAATCGCTTGCTTTATCTCTTGCAGACCAAAAGATTAGAGTTAATGCTGTTGCCCCAGGTCCTATTTGGACACCACTTATTCCTTCATCTTTTAATGAACAAGAAGTAGAAGTGTTTGGAACGGAAACGCCTTTAAAAAGAGCAGGTCAACCTTTTGAACTTGCACCTGCATATTTGTATCTTGCAAGTGATGATTCTAGATATGTTACTGGTCAAATAATTCATGTAAATGGTGGAACAATTGTATAAGAAAAAATCAAGCGTATTTTTAAACGCTTGATTTTTCGAATTTTATTTAATTTCTAACAAATTCATCTTCGTCTTTTGTTAAAATGTTATCAAGTGAAACAAGTATATCGTAATCGGTTCTTTTTCCATTTTCTGCTGATTGAATCTTTCTTAATGCTTCTGCTTCACTTTCCAAAGGTATTCCTAAAGAACGCCTATTTCTAAACAGTACATTTTCTATAACAGCATCAGCATCTCTTGTGCTTAATTTTAATTTACCAGCTACTTTTTTCATTTCATCTGTTCCACCTATAGCATAAGCACCTATGAATTGCTCATCTAAAGTCATTCTATCTCCAACTATACCATTTACTTGCTCTAATACAGATACTTTCTCTCCAAATTCATTTCTATCCGCATGTAAATTAGTAACATTTGCGCCAGGTAGATTTCCTTGAAATCCAATGCCATAAATTTTATATCCAGATTTTTCTGCTTCACGTGCTCTATCTTGACTCTCTTCACTTAAATTTCTCCAATTTTTTCGTGTATCATGGGTTATCACATAATATTTTTCGCCATTTCTATTTAATTTTTTTATAATACTCTCGAATTCTATTCCATAATCAGAACAAAACCAAAGTCTTTTTTCATCTTCTGCATTCATATGTATTCCTCCAAGTTTTAATTATTCTTTTCGTTTAAAGCTTTTACTTTTCTATTTTTTAAGAACAATCTTTTAATAAATTTTGGTATTTTATTTAGCGAATCTGTTAATGAATCGCATTCCTGCTTTAATTGTTTTATTTCTGCATCTTTTTGTGTAATTAGCTTTTGGTAACCATAAATTAATTCTTTTGCTTGTGGTAATTTTTTATTTTCGTTTTCAAGATTGTTAATATCTTTATTTAAATTTATATTTTCGATTCTCGCTTCATTTCCCTTGTTTTGTTCATATATACTTTTTATATAATCATCAATTTCATATTTATATTCTTCATAAAATTGATTATCACTAACCTCGTCTGCAATTTGTTTTAAAAAATCCCATGTTTGTGGGTCCACATCCTGCTCTTCTAATGGAATTTCTGGATTAATTTTTATATTTGGATCTTCTTGCATATTATCTTCTATATATTTTAAGGTCTTTTTTGGTATAGAATTATAATCTTCTTCTGGGAAACAATCGATTATTAATTTAGCTTGATATAAATATTGTGGTTTAGATAACATTTCTTTCTCCTTTTCTCTTTTGAATTACTTTAAAAATATCACAACGCAATTAAAAATTCAATATTTTGGCCATAAAAAATACACCTAAACTGTTTGGGTTTAGGTGCTTGAATATAATATTATTCAATATCAATATATTTTTTATCAGGAAGTTCTTTTGTTTCATCTTTCTTATTTACTTCTAGTGTTAATGTTCCATTTTTGAATTTAGCTTTAATATCTTCTTCTGTTATATCATCTCCAACATAGAAGCTTCTAGAACATTCTCCATAATATCTTTCTTTACGTACATACTTACCTTCTTCTTTATCTGATTCAGCTTTGCTTGCTTTTGCATGAACTGTTAAATAGCCATCTTGAATTTCGATTTTAATATCATCTTTTTCATATCCTGGTAAGTCCATATCAATTACATATTTGTCCTTTTTCTCCTTGATATCAGTTTTCATAACCTTACTTTCTGATCCTGTAAAAAATGGATCACTAAACATGTCATCAAATAAATCAAAATCATTTCTTCTTGGTATCATCATCATAATAATCGTCTCCTTTTTAATTATTATTTTATGTGTTGACACCTTTAATCTTAGGTAGCACATATGTAAAAGTCCTTTAACTTTTTACAACTATATTATATATCTATTTTTAGCAATGTCAAGGGTGGAGTGCTAAAATTCACAAAAGTTTCACATTTCTCTTGTAACTATTGATATAAGTCTATTTTTTAATCATTTTCATTCTTGTGAACTCTTCTCTATCTCTTTCGTCCAATGTTTCTTGTATCCTTTTTTCTTGTCTTTCATAATTTGGTACTATTATATCCTTTAAAGAATTGGAACGTTTTTGTACTTTTAATGTCGCATCATCCAACCTTTTAATAGTAACTTCTATTTCTGCTAAATCTATTAGAATTTTCTTAAGTTTTTGAAATTCTACAATTGCTTCGTCTAAACTTATTGTTGTTCCTAATAATCCGAAAGTCAAATTTGGTTTTTCACTTTGTTCATAAGCAACTATTGGAATTTCTACTCCCATTACAGTTTTATATTTTATATCTAGTTTGTCATCAATATCTATATTATATGCAATATTACTTACTTTATTAATTCCAATATCAACATTTGCATTTTGTAGCATATAAAAAGCTTTCTGGTATTGCTCTTTAAATGCTTCTTCTATTTGCTTCTTTTTTGCAATATATTTTTCTTTTTCCTTCATTAAAATATATTTCTTTTTTTCTAATAATTCTTGTCCTTGCTTTGATAATGCAATTGTCTTTTTTAAATTTATTAAATTACTTTTTGTAGGAAGAATATCACTCATATAAGCCTCCCATTATAATTTATTTAGTTCCTCTTTAGGCAAAATATTTAATATTTCTAAAGCTAAATCTAAAGTTTCATTTATATCTCTTCTTTCATCTGTTCCTTGCTTTAAAAATCTTTCCTCGAATTGGTCTGCAAATTCTAAATATTTTCTGTCTAATTCATCCAAATCACTTTCGCCTAAAACCTTTGCCAATGCTCTTACATCTTGCGCTTTAGAATATGATGCAAATATTTGGTCAGATATTTTACCGTGGTCCTTTCTTGTATATTTTTCACCTATTCCATCTTTCATTAATCTTGATAATGAATTCAAAATATCAACTGGAGGTGTAATTCCTTTCTGGTACAAATCTCTTGATAGAACAATTTGACCTTCTGTTATATAGCCTGTTAAATCTGGAATTGGGTGTGAAATATCATCATTTGGCATTGTTAAAATTGGTATTTCTGTAATAGAACCTTCTTTTCCTCTTATCATTCCAGCTCTTTCATAAATAGATGCTAAATCACTATATAAATAACCTGGATATCCCTTTCTACTTGGTATCTCGCCTTTTAAAGTAGACACCTCTCTTAAACTTTCTGCATATGCAGTCATATCTGTTAAGATTACCAAAACATGATATCCTAAATCAAATGCTAAATATTCAGCGCAAGTTAGCGTTACTTTTGGAGTTAAAAGTCTTTCTATACTTGGATCATTAGAAAGATTTTGGAACATAACTACTTTTTGCAATGTACCATTTTCTTTTAAACTGTTTTTAAAATATTCTGCAGTCTCGAATTCAGCACCCATTAATCCAAAACAGATTGCAAATTTTTCTTCGTTTCCTATATTAGAATCCTTAATTATCTTGTTTGCAAGCTCATTATGATTAATTCCACTACCAGAAAAGATTGGTAATTTTTGTCCTCTAATTAAAGTCATTAGTCCATCTATACTAGATATTCCAGTTTCTATATAATTACGTGGATATTCCCTAGAAACCGGATTAATACTGCTTCCATTAATATCTCTTTCTATATTTGATTCTATATTTCCTAGTCCATCTATTGGTCTACCTGTACCATCAAATACTCTTCCCAACATATCTACAGAAAGTTTTATGCTTAAAGGCTTTCCTTTTAAAATTGTTTTCGTACCTTCCAAATTTATTCCATTTGTACCTTCGTATACTTGTATAGCTGTAACATTTTCGTCCATAGAAATTACATTACCTATTCTAGTTTCACCATTTTCTAGAATTAGTTCTACTTGTTCATCAAACGAAATATTCTTTGGTGTTTTTAAATAGACAATTGGACCGTTAATAGACTCTAATCCAATATATTGTATATTCACTTATTTTCATCCTTTCTTAAAGAAGTTGCTATATTCTTCTTCTATTTTGTTTAATTCATTTATATATTTATCTTCTAGCTCATCTATTTTAGCCATTTCTATATTTGATACTTCGTTTTTTATTCTTGCATATTCTCCAAAAAAGCTTATTTGTTTTATTGTAGACATTGGAGTTCCTTTTTCTATTAATTCATTTGCTAACTCATACACATCTATTACTAATTTCATCATCTTGTATTGTTTTAATAAAGGCACATATGTGTCTATTTCTGAGTTTGCATTTTGTTGTAAAAATCCTTCTCTAATGCATTTACTAATTTCTAATATTAACTTTTTAGAATCAGACAATACATCTTGTCCTACAACTTTCGCTATTTCTTGAAGTTCATTTTCTTCATTTAGAAGTTTTATTATTTTTCCTCTATATTCCAAGAAATCTTCTTCTGTATTTTTTTCGTACCAGTCCTCCAGATTTGACATATATTCACTATAACTTATCATCCAATTGATGGCCGGATAATGTCTAGAGTAAGCCAAATCTCTATCTAGTCCCCAAAACACGTGTACAAATCTTCTTGTATTTTGTGTAACCGGTTCAGAAAAATCTGAACCTTGAGGTGAAACTGCACCAATAATTGTTACTGAGCCTTCTGTTCCATTATTATTTAAAGTTCTTCCTGCTCTACCATAGAATTCAGAAAGTCTTGATGGTAAATATGATGGGAATCCTTCTTCTGCAGGCATTTCTTCCAATCTTCCGGATATTTCTCTTAATGCCTCTGCCCATCTAGATGTAGAATCTGCCATTATAGCTACTTGATATCCCATATCTCTATAATATTCTGCAATTGTTATACCTGTATAAATTGATGTTTCTCTTGCTGCAACTGGCATATTTGATGTATTTGCAATTAATATAGTTCTTTCCATTAAAGGTCTGCCCGTTCTTGGGTCTGTAAGTTGTGGGAAATCCTCTAAAACTTCTGTCATTTCGTTTCCTCTTTCTCCACATCCAATATAAACAATTATGTCTGCGTCACACCATTTTGCTAATTGATGTTGTAACATCGTTTTTCCTGTTCCAAATCCTCCAGGAATTGTTGCTGTTCCACCCTTGCTAATTGGGAAAATTGAATCTATAACTCTTTGACCTGTTATTAGTGGAATATTGGCTTGTAGCCTTTCCTTATATGGTCTTTGTTTTCGTACAGCCCATTTTTGTACCATTGTAATGTCTTGTATTTTTCCATCATTTGTTTGAAGTTTTGCGATAATATCTTTTATAGAATAATCTCCTTCTTGTGCTATTTCTATAACTTTTCCCTCTTTAAAATTAGGATACATTATTTTATGTGTAATACTTTCTGTTTCTTTAACAGTTCCTAAAATAGAGTTATATATTACTGTATCTCCTACGTTTACAGTTGGAACAAAATGCCATTTTTTCTCTTCATTTAGACTACTTACTTGTATTCCTTTTTGTATAAAAGAACCTGATCTTTCTTCTAATGATTTTAAAGGTCTTTGAATTCCATCAAACACACTCCCAATTAGTCCTGGACCTAAACTTAAAGATAATGGACCTGCTGTACTTATTACTTCTTCTCCTATATGCATACCAGATGTATCTTCATAAACTTGTATTGTTGCAGATTTTCCATCTAATTTTATTACTTCTCCCATTAGTTTATCTTCGCCTATGTAAACCATATCGTGCATTGCAAAATCTTCTTCACCTGTTGCAACTATTACAGGACCATTTATTTTAGTTACTCTCTTCTGTTCCATATATTTTCTCCTTTAAATTAGTTAAAATTGTATTGTCAACTAACATATTTTTGTTTTGTAGCTTAACACCACCTATATAACTATTATTTAAAGCTTTTACTTCTCCATAAGAAGCAAAATCGAATCTACTCATATCTTTTTCCAATACATAAATTGTTAGATTTTCTTTTTCGTCCAACATTTCCATAGCTTTTAAAAACATATTAGTAAGAGATTTACTGTATTCTTCTGTGTTTGTAAATTCTATTAATTTTTGCTTGCAAATTTCGAATAGCTCATTTTGTTCACTATTATATTCATCCAAAACTTTTCTTTTATAAGAAATACTTAAATCCATACTTTTTTTGTTATATTCTTTTTCAAGTCTTGTTTCTTCTTTTCTTAATTTATTCTCTAATTTTTGTTTATAGTTGTCTACACTTTTATCTATTTTGTTTTTGGCTTTTTCGTCTAATTCCTTAGTTAAATTCTGTTTATCAGTATCAGACATCTCTAAACATACTTTTTCGAATTTTTTTAATTTTTCCTCTATGTTCAAGTCTCTACTCTCCTTAATCTATTTTTAGCAATAAAGGCAATTGTCTTTTTTCAATTTTTTTAAATTCTTCCGGCAATAAATCAAAAACTTCTTTATTTATTACCAAAATTCCAACATCAGAATTATCCATAATGTGACCTAATTTCTCTTCAAGTTCATCTTTATTGTGTATTAAATTTGTTTCCATTCCTGCTAATCTAAAACCTATTTGTTTTTCTTTTCTATTAAAAATTCCTACAATTTTCAATTAAAATCTTCCTTTATATTTTATTTAATATCATTATTGATATTATTAAACCATAAATCGCTATACCTTCAGCTAGTCCTGCAAATATTATAGTCTTTCCAAGTAATGATGGATTTTCGCTAATAGCTCCAATAGCACTAGATGCAACCATAGCAACTGCAATTCCAGCACCAATACAACCTAAACCAGTAGCTAATGCTGCTGCAAGCAATCCAACATCATGATTTGATAATCCACTATCTGAAGTTGTTTCGGTAGTCCCTGAAGTTGTTGTATTCACTGTTTCTTCTGCATTTGTAGTAGTAACTGCTTCTGCTACAACTGCTTCATTTACTTGATTTACAACTGTATTATTAGTAGCTGTGCTTTTACTTGCTACTGCATATACAGAGCTAGCACTAAAAGCTCCTATTATTATTGCTAAAACAATTATTATATTAAAAATTTTCTTTTTCATATCAAACTTTCCTTTCGTATTTTAATTATTGTTGTTCTTCTATTGGAACATATTCTTTTCCATCACCTGTATAGAATCTACTAAACAATTCATAATATTCCAATCTTAAAACTTGTATTGCTACAATTAAACCTTCTAATGCAATTACAATAATGTTTCCTATTATTGCAACAATCAAACTTCCTGTAGTTCCAAACATATTTGCCAAAATATATACTGCCATACATAAACCAACATGATTTATTGCAAAAGCCGCAAGTCTTACAAATGAAATTGTGTTACTTGCCATACTTATTAGCATTTCTATAATTTCAAATATTTTTTCTATTATAGAAACTTTTTGCTTGTCCTTATTTTTATTTATAAGATTTTCTATATTATCTTTAAATAAAATTAATAGCAGTGTAACAACAATTAAGGCAACACTAATTGATAAACTAATAAGCATTTTTCCATTCAATAGGAAGCCAACTATTAAAGCTAAAATTACTATGTAGAAAATTAAACCTGCCAGTCCATTTTTATCTAATAAAACTTTTCCTACATCTTTATTTTTAATTCCATTTTTTATGTTAAATATCATTGCAATAATTATAAGTAAAGCACCACTTGCAATTCCAACAACTAGCATATTTGTTATATTATCCATAGGGCTTGGTACTAATCCTTTTATTATATCTTCATTTCCAAATACACTACCATATAGGAATCCAAATATCATTGCAGAAATTCCACCTGCTAATAGTACTGGTCCTAAACTGCTTTTTCTTTTCATTAAAATAGCTCCTATGATGCCAATTACTAGACCTTGTCCTACATCTCCAAACATAAATCCAAACATCAAAAATGCTGTAATTGCTACAAAAAATGTTGGATCCATTTCTGTATAATTAGGTGTTCCATACATTTTTACTATAGATTCAAATGGTTTTATTATCCTATTGTTTTTTAACTTTGTTGGTGGTGTGCTAATTACTTCATCATGACTTTTTATTACATATTCCACATTATCATTCTTTAATTTTGGAATTAATTCTTGTAAATTGTCCTTTGGTATCCATCCTACTATATAGAATGACCCCTTGTTGTCATGTGCCATATATTTCTTTACTTTATTTATTTTTTCTAACATTTCAAGTTGCAATAAATTGCTTAACATTTCTCGTCCATTTTTTTCTCTAATATCTGAAAGTTTTGCTTTTAATTCTTCATTTCTATTTTGTTTTTCAATTATTTGCTCTTGTACATTTCTTAAGATATCTGATGGCTTTCCTGTTATTTCTTTTGGAAGCCATACTCTTTCAAACTTCATAACTTTGAAATAACTATCAACTTTTTCTGACAATTTATTCGGTGTAAAGTATAACATCCAAACCTCTTTGTCTGTTTTTTCAAGCTCAATAATGACCACATCTAAATTAGAAAGTTCCTCATTTAATTGCTCATAATTTTCTAATGATATTTTTCCAAATCTAAACTTCATATACTTTAAATTGTATAGTTTGTCTAAATCTACAGAAACATTTTTTAAATGTTCTATTGGCACTATACTATCTTCTAGCTTTTTTATTTCATCTTCATTTTCTTCTATTTCGCTATAAATCGAATTAATTTCTTCTTCTTTATTATCTATGTTTTCTTTTATTTCTTCTAAGTTTTTCTTTAATTCCACTTGTTTCTTTACATATGGGACGTCCATTTTGGATAATAAATCTTTAGCCTTTTTTACATATTCCTTAATTGTAGAATCATAAGAAAAATATGTTACTTTCCATCCTTTTTCTAAAACTTTTAAAGCGTTCTCTGGTTGGAATCCACTCCCCATTAAGTCGTTAGCAATAATGAAATCTAGGTCGTTTTCATTACCAGTCATACTTAAAAATTTCATTCTTTCTATTGCCAAAATATTCACCTCTTTTGTTTATTAAATTATAATTTTCTTTTCTATTGTTGGTCCTTTTAATTTGTATCGTATACCTTCAATTATTGTTATAATATTTTCTTTTTCTATCTCTATCATTTCGAAATAACTAATAACAATATTTAAATTTAATATATCTTTTCTAAAGCTGCTTTTACTACGCTTATACAGAGCTCTCTTTAAATCTTTTTCTACATCAACTTTTATTATGTTTTTATATACAGTATTGTCTAATATTTGTTTTAAGTCTTCGATAGTTCTTACCTTTTCTACTTCTCTTATTGTGTTAATATCAATTTTATAAAAACTATTAATTAAAATATTTTCGTCTACAATTCCATAATATTTCTGACATCTATATGTCCAAAATATATTTAATAAGTCTATTCTATATTTTAATGTTCTTTCTATATCATTATTTTTACCTTTTACCACTTTTAAAAGTTCCTCAAAATAATACTTATCCAACTTATTTTCTAGTTCAAAATTATTTTTACTATTTTCAAATATTTCTTTTATTTCTTGGTCAGGTATTTGATCTATAAAATCTTCTCTGTTTCTTGCTTTTAGAAGTGGTTTCAAATCTGTAAATACTTCATCTACCCAAATAACATTCTCTATATTTTTTGATTCTTCTGTAATTAAGTTTTCATAAATCTTTTTAATAGCATCTATTTTGTATTTTAAAATATATTTTTGCCAAATCTTTTTATTGTTTCCATTTAAATACTTATCTATCTTTCTCATATCATCTATTACTATCTTATCTAGTGCATTTTCTAGTTCCACTCTTTTGGCATCATTTGATAAATCTTCCAAATTTTTAATTTTTGATTTTAAAATTATAATTGCATCTTTTATATATTCTTGTTTCATTAAATCTTCTAAATCTTCTTTTTTCAACTTTTTAGAATACATCGCTTTTAATTTGGCGTTTATACTAGGATTATTAAAAGTTTTCATTTTATCACCTATCTTTTTCTCATAAAAATAAGTTACTGTGCATTTATAATATTAGAAAGTATGTCATTTATCTTTTGATTCTTACTTTCTTCGAATTTCCTTCTACTATTTTCTATGTCTGCATTAGTTTTAAATTTTAGTTTTTCTTCTACATTTTTAAGTTTTTCATCATATTCCTGCTGTAATTTTAAAACCTCTTCTTTATATTTTGCTTCCATAGCAGCCTCTTTTACAGATATTTCTTGTGATATATATTTTTCAACTTCATTATTCTTTTCTTCTATTAACTTCACATTATCTTTGGCTTCATCATCAATTTTTAGTATAGTTTGCAATGTTTCGTCATTCATACAATCACCATCCATATATAAGCATAAAGCAGTAGCAAAAATGCTACTGCCAATTTATATTTATTAATATTATTTCCAAATGTTTACATTTTTTAAAACATCCGATTTTTAATTACCATTTAATTTTTCTTTTGTCAGCAACAAATTTTTCATATATATTTTATTTTTTTAATACCCTCTTTGTCAATATAAAGTTGCAAAAAAATTGTGAATTTTCAATGTCTTTTTTTGTCATTTCTTGGCTATTTTTAGGGCTTTCTTACGTTGCTAACAATTTCCCATTTTCTGTCGTATTTTCTCAATTTTTTCCTTATCTATTACAAGTACACCACGAGGTTTTACAAACACTTTACTTCCAATTAATGTATCTGTTTTTAATCTAGGAATTAATTGAAAGTGCAAATGATTTCTACCTCCATCACACATAGTGCAAACATAAACTTTTTCTGCATCAAGTGTTTCTTTTAATACTTGTGTTAGTTTAACTATTATTTCCATAACATGTGCTCCAACATCTTCTGGTAATTCCGAAATATCTTCATAATGATTTTTCATTAAAACGATAGTATGTCCTTCATTTCTAGGATATCCTTCTAACATACAATCTACAACATCATCTTCATATAATCTTCTTTCTGTTGCATCTTCATAAATTCCACCATATTGCATATTATAACAAGTTGGACATAAGTTTTGCTTTTGAATCTCTTTAACTTTTTTATGCTCTAGTTTTCTTTTTTCTTTATCTTGTTCAGTAGCTTCTCTAAATAGCATAACAATACCTCCTTTTATACTTCTATTTCTACCTTGCTTCCATCATTTGTTTTTGTAACAATTATCTTTTTATCTATTCTTTCTTTTAGTTCTGTGACATGGCTTATAATTCCTATTAATTTATTGTTATCTATTAATAAACTTAGAGTATTTATCGCTTGTTCTCTAGATTCTGAGTCTAGTGAGCCAAAACCTTCGTCTATAAATAGAGTATCTATTACGACTCCTCCAGAATAACTCTGTATTACATCTGATAATCCTAACGCTAAAGATAATGCTGCTTTAAATGATTCTCCTCCAGACAAAGATTTTACATCTCTTTTTTTACCTGTATAATTATCTATTACATCTAGTTCTAAACCAATTTTATCATTTTTCTTTTCTGCTTCTTTTTTTCTAACTAAATAATATCTGTTTTCTGTCATTTTTTGCAATCTCTTATTTGCTTCTATAATTACCATATCAAAATAAGTTGCTTGTACATATTGCTCAAATTCTATCTTTTTACCAGATAAAGTTCCATTTGCAGTTTTACTTAAATCTTCGTATATTGTATATTCTTTCATTTGTTTTTTTAGCTTTTCGCTATTCTTTTTTAATTTTTCTTCTATTCTTATATTATTGTTTAGTTCTCCTTGTATGCTTATTTGCAAATTTTTGTTGTTTTGCAATTTTTGTTTATCCTGTTCCAATTCTTCTTTTACTTTGCTTAAATCTACTTTTTCTTTTCCTTTTACTAATTCTTCTAGTTCGCTTATTCTTGTTTTGTTAGCTGTTACATTTGTATTATATTCATCAATATTTTTTTGAGCATTTTCTATTTGTACGTCTTGCATTAATACTTTCTTGCATTCTTCTTCTGTTTTAAAGCCTAAGCCCAATAGTGCTTTAGTATATTCATCTTGGAATTTTTCTAATTTGATATTTGCTTCTTGCAATTGTTTGTTTTTCTCTCCATCTAGAGTTCTGTCTTTAACCAATTCAGCTTTTTCACTATTTATAGAACTATTTACATCATCCTTAAATTTATCATATTCAAAATCTTCAATATTCAAATCTTTATCTGTTACTTCTTTATATAGTGAATTTAACAATGTTATATTTGCTTTTAAATTTACATCATTTTTTGAATATTCATCTTTAATGTTATTTTTAATTGATTCCAAATTAAGATTTTCTAACTCAACATTTCCAAAGCAGTCTGCATTTTCTTTAACTTTTGTTATAATTTCTGAATTTACTTTTATGCATTCTGCTTGCTTTAATTGCTTATCTTTTTGTTTCTCGTCTAATTTTTTCTTTAATCCATCCAACTCTTCTTTAGAAAGAACACTTTTGCTTTTTTTAGCAATATTGGGATGTGTTGTACTACCACAAACAGGGCATGGTTTATTTTCTTCTAATTTTTCTGCAAGTATTCCTGCTTGCTCTTTAAAGAATTCATCCTCTTTATCTATGTACTCAGCATTTAAGTTTTTATATTCTTTTTCTATATCAGAATATTCTTTTGCTCTTATAGTTTTATCTGCTTGTAAATCCATAACGTTTTTAACTAATTTCGCCTTTTCTAGCAAATTATTTTTAGTTTCCAATTGCTCAGTATATGTTTTTAAGACAGCTCCTATTTTGTCCACTGTTTCTAATTTCTTGGTATAGCCCTTTTCTTTTTCTTCTCTTATTTTTATTCTGTTTTTTATAACCGCAATTTCTTTTTCTAAATCTTTTATTAGCTGTTTTTGGCTATTTATATTATCCTCTTTTGGTGTTATTTTTTCTTTTATTTTTTGATTTTTAGCTATTTTATTTTTTAGTTCTTCTATATCTTTTGCTTGTTTTTTTAGTTCTTCTTGTTCTTTTATTAAATTATTATAATTATCAATCTTTGTATTTAGTTCATCTTGTACTTTTATATCGTTTTCCTTAGTCTTAACTTCTTTATCAATCTTATTTACTAGCTCATCTATCTCTGTTTTTTTCTTAGTGTTTTCTTCTACTACAAGTTTTAATTTTTCTAATACTTCTTCTATACTAACATCATTTAAATCTTTAGCAGTAATCTCTATATTCTCTACATCTCCCCATAAAATATTATTTGTATTTGTTACAAATTCACTTTTTGAGGCACTTAGAGTATCTCCTTTTTCTTTTAGCTTTTCTTTTAATTTTTGTGCAATTAAATTATATATATCTGTATCAAAAATCTTTCTAAATATTTCTGTTCTATCTTTGCTTTCTGCAAATAGGATTTTTAAGAACTCACCTTGTGCAAGCATTGCAATTTGCTTAAACTGTTTAGCATTTATTCCAAGAATTTCTTCAATCTTAGTGTTTACATTTTTTACCCCAGTAATCACTTCTTTATCATATTCTAAAGTTGCATCTGCACCTTTTGATGTAACACCTTCACCTCTTTTTTTAGTTTTTTCATATGGAGGATTTCTTGAAATTTTATATATATTATTTTTATGCAAAAACTCTAATTCTACATATGTATCGGTATCTGGTTCCGCAAAATCACTTCTAAGAGATTGTATTGTCCTGTTAGAACCACTTACTTCTCCAAAAAGTGCAAAAGATATTGCATCAAATATGCTTGTTTTACCCGCACCAGTATCCCCTGTAATAAGGAAGATTCCATTTTTTCCAAGTTTAGTAAAATCTATTGTAACTTTATCCTTATATGGACCAAAAGCACTAATTGTTAAATTAATTGGCTTCATTTTTCACCTCCGCAATTACTTCTTCTATGATTTTCTTTTGATTTTCATCTAAGTCCACATTATTTTGAAATTTATAAAAATCATTAAATAATTCTAATTCACTTTTCTTCTTTAGATTTTCTAAATTTAATTCTTGCTCTTGTATTCCATTGGCTGTTTTACTATTTCTAACTTCTAGTTTTAATGTATTAGGATATATTCTTCTAATCTGACCAATAGCGTCAAAAACAGGCTCCTCGTTTGTAATTATAGCTTTTATGTAATCATCCGTATTACCAGTCTCGTAATTTTCTTTTTTTAAAAGTTCTTCTATTGGTCCTTCTATTTGTCTCATATCTCTTAAAGGCTCTAAAGGTACCAAATTAATATTTATATTGCCTTTTTCTTTAATATCTATAATTGGAACAGATTTACTATCTCTAATTTCAGAAAATGAATATTTAAGCATCGTTCCAGCATATCTAGCTGTGTCCCTTCCAATTCTTTGTGGTCTATGAACATGCCCTATTGCAACATAATCAAAGCTATCGAAATTTGAAACATCCACATTTTCTATTCCGCCTAAAGTTAGCACCTCAGATTCTGTCCTTTCTGGCTCATTTGCTCCAGCTGTTACAAATTGATGTACCATTATTATATTTCTTTCTTTTGTATTAATATTTTCTTTTGAAATAATTTTATTTATTGCAGTATTATAATTATTTTCTAACTCTTCCTCAAAAAATTGTCTTACTTCTATTGGTTTTATAAATGGCAACATATATATATTTAATTTTCCAAATTCGTCTTCTAATTCTACTTTTCTTAAAGTTCCATTATATCTACTTTCTATATATAATCCATCATCTTCGAATATCTTACTACCAAAACCTAACCTATCTTTCGAATCATGGTTTCCAGATATTATAAATACTTTTATTTTTAATTCTTTAATAAGCTTTTTCAAGAAATCGTCTAATAAATTGACTGCATCTGCAGGTGGTACACTTCTATCGTATACATCTCCAGAAATTAAAACAGCTTGTATATTTTCTTCTTTAATTATATTTATAATTTCGTTTAACATATATTCTTGGTCCTCTAGTAAAGACTGCTCTTGCAAAATCTTTCCTAAGTGCAAATCTGCTAAATGTAAAATTCTCATTTCGTTCCTCCTTTTTTGATAGAATATCACAATTTAAGACAAGAAAAAAGGAGGTAATTAAAATTACCCCCAATAATTATTTTTTAACTTTAAATTTATTTAATATAATTCCTACTTTATGAACCACCTTAGTAGCATTTGCAGTAGCCAATACTTTACCCAAAGCTTTACCACCAACAGTAATTGCAGCAACTAAGGCACTTACTAAGAATTGTATATCAAATCCTATTCCAAATTGTTCTGTAATCTTTACAGAAATTAATGCACTTATCGCACCACTGAGTACTCCACAAATATCTCCTATTACGTCAGAGCATATATTTGCAACTTTTGGTGCATTTCTAATTAATTTTATAGAATCTTTAGAACCTTTTACTTTTTTAGTAGCTTTTGCATGGAACTCATTTTCGTTAGCAACCTGTACTGCTACACCAACGAAGTCTGCTACTACACCTATAAAAATAACTAATGCCAATATCAAAATTGCTGGAATTAAGCTTAAATTTGATACTCCATTATTTGATATGAAAGAAAATATCATTGATAATACAAAAGTCATTAATGATACTTTTATAAACCAGTTCATTTCCGATTTGTCTTTTTTGTCTTTCATTATATTATATTCCTTCCGTTTTAACTAAATCAAGGCAGAAAAATCTGCCTTTTAATGTTGTATTAATGGTAAAAGTTTAAGTAAATTTTACAGTTTAGGTCTGGTCGAATTTCTCTATTCTTCGCTTAACATTACTGTTAGAGCCGTTTCCGTTTAAGAAGAACATCTATATATTTCAATAGCCACCAGATCACCACTTAAATCTGTACCTTAATCCTTAAACTTCCTTGCTTTTGGTAAGCAAACATTCTAGAAGTTTTCCTTAACGTACAAATACTCTTTACTAGTCTCTTTTGCAAATAAAATTTCATAATATAAAACAAATTTATTTGGCCAAATAAATTCATTTTTTGCAATTAATCCCAATATATTCACTCAAGACAAGCTACACTATGTATATTGTGTCTTGGCACTCACCATAGGTTACACTTAAAACACTGTTTTAAGTCTCCGCGAAATCAGGGAGTTTTATATATGCCATTATATAATACCCTAATTTCTTACTCCCTAATACCACACAAAACTGGCATTTCGCGCAATACTAAGGAACTTCAACGATGTGCTCTTTAGTGGATTTTTAGCCCCACCCTCGTAAAGTTTGTACGACTAGAATAATGCACCATTGATATTATTATACAGGCGTTTTGGGATTTTTCCAAGTCCTAATTATAACAAATTTAGTTTACTATAGCTTTCTTTTAAATTTGATTTCAAAAAATTTCGTTGTTTTAAATTATTTTGCGTTTTTTCTTCGTTTCTCTCATTATTTTAAAATTTTAAATATATGAAGTCTCAACTTTTATTACTGCATAA
Organism: uncultured Clostridia bacterium; assembly: GCA_944388935.1. GTDB lineage: Bacteria > Bacillota > Clostridia > TANB77 > CAG-508 > Merdicola. The sequence continues at coordinate 39,036 of CALXKK010000016.1, forward strand.
TATTTTTTATTCTTTTCGTGTATTTTGTTTTGTATAGTTTTTCTAATTTCTTCATGATTATATTCTTTATCTCTTGGAACAACCAAGTCAAATATCAAATTAACTCTCTGTCCACCATCAGTCATTCTAAAATCATGAATTGAAAATTCTGGATTTAACTCTTTAACTACTTTTTCAGTAAATTCTCTCATATCATTGATTTCTTTATTATCAACCACAATTGGATCCATATGTATTGTTGTAATGCAATTAAATTTATTATATATATCTTGTTCCATCTGGTCTATTACATCGTGCACTTTGCAAATGTCTCCATCTGCTGGAACCTCCGCATGGAATGATACAATTTTTCTTCCTGGACCATAATCATGTACCATAATATCGTGAATTCCAGAAATCATATCATATTTTTTTGCTTCTTCTTCTATATTTTTTATAAATTCGGGATCAGGTTTCATTCCAAGTAATAAATCAACGGTTTCTTTAATAGCTGTAAAACCAGTATATATAATAAATGCAGAAACTACCAAACTTGCATATCCATCAATAGATACCCCAAATATTTTTGCAACAATCGCTGATATTAATACACATAATGTAGATATAGAATCTGATATGCTATCATAAGCATTTCCTTTTATTGCATTTGAATTTATTGTTTTTGCAATCTTTTTATAAAATAAAAACAACCATAATTTAGTTAAAATAGCTATTACTAAAATAATAATTGTAATACTGTTTACAGTAGGAAGCTCTGGATGAATTATTTTTTCTATTGAGCTTTTTAATAATTCTACCCCCACCATTAATATTATTATATCTACAATAAAAGCAGCAATATATTCCATTCTTCCATGTCCCCATGGATGATCCTTGTCTATCTTCTTTTGTGATACTTTAAATCCTATCATTGTTACAACAGAAGAGCCAACATCTGATACATTGTTTAAAGCATCTGATATAATAGAAATAGAATTTGCTATTATTCCTATAATAAGCTTTACAATTGATAATAAAATATTTACAACTACTCCTGTTATACTAGAAAGCATTCCGTATTTTTCTCTAACTTCTAGATTATTTACATCATTATTTTTTATGAATAATTTTATTAATAAATTTGTCATTTTTACATTCCCTCGCTTTTATGTTAAATAGTTATATCACATTTCGTTTTTTAATACAATATCATTTTATTTTAGAACTGCACAAAAAATAACTGTAAATAGCTAGAGCCATTTACAGCTACTTATAAATTCTATCTATCAAATGGATTATAATCATTATATCCATTATAGCCATCAGTTCTATCTAGTGCTTCCATCTCTGCATAAAGTTGTCTTTTTCTTCTTGATATAGCTTGATTTCTTCTACCTTTTTCCTGATAACCGGCTCTATATCTAGCAATCTCCGGTAAATTATGTACATAATAACCTGTTTTGCTATCAAAAAATTTATCATATCTTCCATTTCTAAGAACTCTTACTCCACCTACATAATTTCCACATGGTATGTCCGGATTTTCTGTTAGACCTCTGTTCATATACGAAGTTACTCTATTTTTTGACAACAAATCTCCCATTACTATTTCTGTATATTCGTTATCAGTTTGCAACAAATCTGGATCAACTGATAATCTAATTTTAGGTCCTCTGTTCCTTGGATCTCTCATATTTCCTTTATCAAAATACATAGTATCTAATGTATTATACCAACTTACTTTACCTGTATAAACTTTATGATAATTTATTCTTTCTGGTCTTGGCTCTAGAACTAATCTAGTACAATATGAATTTTGACCACCATTTGACACTCCAAAATCTATTTGAGTATACCCTTCTGGTGATATTGACCTTCTAATGGAAATTGTTCTATTTCCTCTACGATATGTTTCATAGTCATCATCATCATATTCCTCATCTTCGTACTCATCAACATAGTATCCTTCATCTTTTGAATTACGTGGTGCTGTATTGTGCTTTCTTCCAAATAAATTGAATAGTCCCATACGATCACCTCTCATAAATACTATTATAGCATATTTTCCCAGTATTTTCAATGAGTTACATAAAATCACCACATTTTAACTGTGGGTTAGTCAAACATATGTCACACTTTATTGAAAAATATATTGTTTGAGTACCATATATTGCTTAAACCGATT
>CALXKK010000017.1 GCA_944388935.1 uncultured Clostridia bacterium
CTTGAGGCTCTGCTAGTAATAGAGCCTTTTAGGCGATATTAGTAAAATACCCCCAGCTAAGCTGGGGGATTTTTATTGCTAATTATTTTTTAATATAAGATTTAAAATTTTCTAAAATATTTGGCAAATTATAAATGTTATTATTTCTTCCTCTTCCTAGTTCCACATTTGGTGTAGATATAGGTCCATGGAAATCACTTCCTGCAGTTACTAGCATGTTTAACTTGTTAGCAATTAAGTTTAGTTTTTCAATATCTTCTTGTGTATGTATGTTATTATAGCATTCTATTCCATCTAAACCAAAAGATTTTAGTTCTAAAATTTTTTGCTCTAATTGATTATTATCTAATTTTAATGTTACAGGATGTGCTAATACAGCAATTCCTCCAGCTTTTTTTATTATTTGGATTGCATCTTTTGGAAGTAATGGTTTTCTTTTTATAGTATTCATTGGATAAGCATTAAAATATTTAGTATAAGCTTCTTCTATGTCATTAATATAATGCTTTTCAAAAAGAGCACGTGCAAAATGTGGTTTAGCTAAAATTTCTCCAAAAGCATATTTTTTTACAGCTTCTATAGAAATGTTTATATTTTGCTTATTAAATTCTTTAATAAATTTTTCATTTCTTTCGTCTCTATCTTGTTTTAATTCGTTCATTTTATTTGCAAAGTCAATATTTTTGTAATCCATATTATAACCAAGTATGTGCATTTTTCCTTTTTCTACGTGAGCATTTAATTCTACCCCTGGTATAACTTCGACATTTAGACTTTTTCCCATTTCAATTGCCATATCTAAACCTGATACAGTATCATGATCAGCGATTGCAATTGTTGTAACATTATTTTTTGCAGCTAACTTAACAATTTCTTCTGGTGAAAATTCTCCATCAGAGGCAGTTGTATGTACGTGTAAATCAAACATAAAAATTATCCTTCCTTTCCTAGTATAATTTCTTTACTATAATTTATAGCTTTATCTAATTCGCCTTCACCTTTCATTCTATGGTCAGCACCTTCAATTATATAAAGTTTTATTTTTTGTGGATTTAACGATACAAATTCTTTGGTATCATTAATTGGTGCAACATCATCTTTATCTCCTTGAATTATATCTATTTTTGGTATTATCATATTTTTATACATTGTGAATATATCATTATTATCTAGTTCTTGCATAAAACTATAAGGAATGATTAATTCGCGTTCGAATCCAAGTTTTGTGTAGCCTCTGTTTTTATACTCTTCTTCAGGTTCTCTTAGTAAATTATATCTATAAATATTTGCCATTCTTATAGCTGGTGAACGCAATATTATATTTTTATATTTTTTGTTGTTTCTTGCTATATTTATTAATGCTATATATGCACCAAAACTTGTTGCAAAAATGCTAATAGGTAAATTATCGTATTCTTGTTTTATGTAATTTTCTACGGTATTTATATCTTGCATGCAATTATCTATTGTTAATTTGCTGCCATCTGCATTACTTTCTCCATGTCCAGGGAAATCAAAGCAAATTACTCCTATACCATTTTTAATCATTTCTTCTGCCAACATTTTTATAGCAGAGCTTTCTTTATCCCCAGCAAAACCATGGCATGCAATTATCATTTCTTTTAATTGCACATTTTCTTCTGGTAAATATATTTTTGTTGATATTTGATATTCCTTTGAGTTAATCTCTATTAATTTCTCCACCATCAAGTTCCTCCTTTATATTTTTTTTACTATATGTATTATTAATAAGTCTACCTATTTGACTTGTTCCGGTTGTTCTAATAATTTCTGGATGACTAAAATATTCTTCGGCTTGCATTCCTAGCCCAGTTTCTCCAACAACATCATTAGTAAAAATTGGATGTGGCAAAGCATATAACATATTGGACTGATATTTCTCGAAGTCCATGCCTTTTCTTTCGCAATTAGCTTGTCTTTCTGGATCTAATACAATATATTTTTTTTCTCCATCTTTTTCATATTCAGCAACTGCAACATAATGTAATAATCTTTTATTTTTTCCTGGTAATTTTGTTAGCAAGGTATGAGTTTTTATTCCGTATTGTGATAAAAGTACTCTTACAGCTTCTGTAAAGCCTGCACACATGGCTTCTCCTTTCTCTAGGGCAGCATATGCAGTTCTATAAACTAATTCGTTTGTATCAAAAGTTTCGGTTCTTTCACAGAATGTATCAAAATACTGATTTCTTAAACTTACATTATATTTAATATAATTATTTACAATTGATATTATACTTTCTGTTTTACTTTGTTCGGTTATTTCTAAATTTCCACATATGTGTTGCACTTTGCTTACAAGATCTGCAAAGGTAGCTTTTGAATAAAATTGGCTTCCATGTACAGGTTCCTTAATAATGTCTGCTATAGCATCTATATTCATAATAATTCCCTCCTAATTTAGTTAATGAAGAGATTATACCACTTTTTTCGACAAAATGGTTGATTTTTTAGAAAAATTAAATAAAACAACAATAATTACTGGCGTTTTGCTTAAATTAAATAGACCATCACAAGCCCTACATCCTTTACATAAAATATACTAGGTGATAGTAATGAACAAAATAAGAAGAGGGAGTACTGTTATTAAAAAGTCGGATAACAGGAGAATTGTATTTATAGTAGATAAGATAGTTTCAGAACATAAACAAAAGGTTGCTATTTTAAAAGGCCTATATATAAGAATTATAGAAAAGATTCCTTTAAGCGAATTAAAGATAGTTGATAGAAAATATGTTAATAATTATATAGAGGAGAAAAATAAAAGTTTAGAGAAAAGAATTTATAGTAGAAAAAATTCATATGCAAATATGAAAACTGGTAAGATACTCCATCTAGATGGGGATAGAAGATATATGGAAAAATCGTATAAATATTATAAAAAATTAGGATTAAATGCAGTGGTAAAATATGTTCCAGAAGAAAAGCAGGAGTATATAGTTAAAGATGCAATTTCAAGATACAAACCAGATATTTTAGTAATAACAGGTCATGATGGTATGATAAGAAAAGGAAGAAATTATAGCGATATATATAATTATATAAATTCCAAGTCTTTCGTAAATGCAGTTAAAAGAGCAAGAGAACATGAACTTGGAAAAAATCTGGTGATATTTGCAGGAGCCTGCCAAAGTTATTTTGAGGCATTGATGGCAGCAGGAGCAAATTTTGCTTCATCACCTGCAAGAGTATTAATAGATTTTGCTGACCCATTAATTGTCGCAGAAAAAATAGCTACTACAGATAGCGAATATTATGTAACAATAAACGACATAGCAGATGAATTAAGAGATGGAAAAGATGGCGTTGGAGGTATAGGAGCAAGAGGTAAGAAAGCAAAAGTAACACATCTGTAACTTAAATGTAACATAAACGTAACATTCGACAAAACAAGTGTAGTTTTTCCTTATATATCAGGCAAAACCGTTGATAGACATGCGATTTGACCTTTTGACACTATTCGACAAAACTGGTATAATTAACTCAGTTTTGAAAAGTAGGTGATAGAATGATTTGTAAAGATGATATAGCAAATCTAAAAACAGATATTGATGGAAAAGTTGGTCAAAAGATTATTGTGAAAGGATCTTTGGGCAGAAGCAGGACTTTTGAAAAGGAAGCCACAATAGAAAAAGCCTATCCAAATATATTCATAGTTAAATATGAAGAAAACAACAGAAATGTAACATATAGTTACACAGACGTTCTTACTAGAACTGTAGAAGTTCAAGTGTTTGATGGGCAAGAATATAGTCCATTAATACCACCAGCAGAAGAAAAAAAGACACGTAAGAGAGTAAGTGTATAGTATAATAAAATTCCTAGAAATAGGAATTTTTTTTTGCCTCATTCATATAAATATAAAAAAGAAGAAGGAGGTAAAAAATGAGTTTAGAAGTTATACAAGACAACTTATGTGTTAATAGATTGATAGAAAGGAAGAAGAAAGAAGTTACTTTAGAAAGCTCTATTATTGTTCCAGATGTAAAACCTGATATTGTTAAGGCAATTGATTTAAGTGGAAATGTATGCATATATAAAAAAGAATTAATTAATGGAAGGGTTAAAATTGATGGAACAATAGATAGTAACATCATTTATTTAGTTGATAGTGGAGATGAAATTATAAGGAGTTTAAATAGTAATATAGATTTTTCTGAATTCTTAGAAATAGAAAGTGATGTGCAAGAAGCAGATATAGATGCAAATATAGTTTTAAAAAATATGGAATGTGATGTTTTAAATGGCAGAAAGGTAAATTTAAAAGCGACTATAGAAATAAATGTTAGACTATATTCAAATGATGGAATAAGTATTTTAAAAGATATAAAAGGAGTTTCTGGAATTCAAAAACTCAACAAAATGGTTCAATTAAATTCTATGATTGGAAAAAATAGTACTAAAGCTGTTGCTAAGGAGAATATTATTTTGAATCCAGAAGAAAAGATTGTAGAGATTTTAAAGAAAGAAGTAAGAATAATAAATAAAGACTTTAAAATTAGCTATAATAAGGTTGTTGCAAAATCAGAAGTAAGTGTAAAGATATTATATTTAACAGAAGATGGAAAAATAAATTTTGTGGAAAAAGTAATTCCTATTATGGGATTTATAGATATGGAAAATGTAACAGAGGAAAATATATGTGATGTAAAGTACTGTATGAAAAATATTTTAGTAAAGTTAAATAATACGGATGAAAATTCAATATATTTGGAAATTGAAGTAGAAATAAGTTGCTTTGCGTATGAAACAAAGGATGTTGAGATAATACAAGATGTGTATACTCCATTTTCGAATATTTCATATAAACAAAAAAGTATTAGAGCAATGGTAGGTTTGCAAAATATTAATGATGCATATCAAATAAAAGAACAGATAGCAGATACAGAAATTAGCAGTAGTAGAATTTATAATGTTAGCACACGTACAATTATTAACAATATAAAGATAGTGGGAACTAAAGCTATTTACGAAGGAGAAGCAATTGTAAGAATTTTATATGAAAGCTCAGAGATTGTGCATATAGACAAAAAAGAATTTAGATTTCCAATTAATTATGAAGTAAGCATTTTGGAAGGAATGAAAGAGGAAAATTTAGATATTCTAATAGATGTAGAAAAATATGAGATTAATTCGCAATCAAATAATAATATTCAGATTAGCATAGAATTGAATATTAATACAAAAATGTTCAAAACAGTAGAACTTAATATAATAGACAACTTAGAAGAAAAAGAATTAGAAGAAGATAACGAGTATAGCATTATTGTTTATTTTGTAAAAGATGGAGATACATTGTGGAAAATAGCTAAAAAATATAGAAGTACTGTAGAAAATATTAAGAAAGTAAATAATATAGAAGATGAAGATAAATTAAGTATTAATCAACAATTATTTATTCCGAGATATGTAGAAAAAGCCAAGGCAATTTAAAATGGAAAAGATTTATTCAAGAAAAAAACTAAAGCTTTCTAAAAAATACAGAATGGTATTATTAGTTTTAATGATAGCGCTATTTACAGTTTGTTACCTAATAAAAGCAATTGAGCCTACATTTAATCAATTATGTTTAAGTGAAGCAAAAGCAACCGCAACTAAAATCGTGAATGAGACCATAGACGAAATAATGGATAAATATGGATATGATGATTTAATTACAACTATTAAAGATAAGGACGGAAAAATAGTGTCTATGCAGGCTAATATTGCCACAATGAATAAAATTATTTCTGAGATTTCATTAAATATACAGAAAAAAATAGATAGCAAAGAAAGCAGGGACATTTCTATTAGATTAGGAACTTTTACTGGTATAACGCTTCTTTCTGGAAGAGGACCAAAGGTTCCAATTAGAATATCTAGCATAGGAAATATAGATACAGAATTAAGTAGTGAATTTACTTCTGTAGGAATAAACCAATCAATACATAGAATATATGCTGTTATTAATTGTAGAATAGATGTATTAACACCATTTAATACGATAAACAGTCAAATTGATGAGAAGGTGATGTTGGCAGAGAATTTAATTATAGGAAATATACCGAATAATTATTTCGATATTGGAAATTTACTAAATAAGTAGTTGACATATTAAATTTCAAAAAAATTAAAAAAAGGCTCCCCAAAACCCGAAAAACGTGTTATAATGTGTTGGAAGTGTTATATTCTATAAAATGCCTAGTAATATATTATTGAAATATAATAGAAAAAAGGAGATAATATATGGATAAAGTAAATGTAAAAAACTTAATTAATATTAAAGTCATTGGAATTGGTGGAGCTGGTAACAATGCTGTTGACAGAATGATTGAAGACGGAGTTGAAGGGGTAGAATTTTATGAGTTTAACACAGAAGTAAAAGTTTTCGAGAAAGCAAAAACTAAAAATGTTATGCAAATCGGAAAAGAAGTTACAAAAGGATTAGGTGCTGGTGGAGATGTATCCATAGGTGAAAGAGCAGCAATGGAAAATAAAGAAGAAATCAAGAATATATTACAAGGTACAGACTTATTATTCTTAACTGCCGGAATGGGCGGAGGAACAGGAACTGGAGCAATTCCTGCTATAGCACAATTTGCAAAAGAAATGGGAATTTTAACAGTTGGTATAGTTACTAAACCATTTTCTTTTGAAGGAAAAGTACGTATGGCAAGAGCAGAAAGAGGAATAGATGAATTACGTGAAAACGTAAATTCTTTAATAGTTGTTTTGAATGACAACTTATTAAAAGGGAATACCAGAATTACTTTACAAAATGCATTTAAAGAAGCAGATTTAGTTCTAGAAAAAGGAATTAAAGGAATAACAGACCAAATTGCAACACCTGGTCTAGTAAACATAGACTTTGCAGATATAAGAACAATTATAGGTTACAAAGGAAATGCTTATATGGGTATCGGTAGAGGAAAAGGCGAAAATAGAAACGATATCGCAGTAAAAGAAGCAATCGGAAATCCTTTAACAGAAACTATGATAGAAGGTGCAAAAGGTGTAATTGTAAATATTGCTGGTAGCGCAGAAATGCCTTTAGATGAAATCAATGCAATTATGACAGTTATTGGAGACAGAGTAGATAATCCAGAAGCAAACATAATCTTCGGAACAATTATAGATGATTCATTAGAAGATGAAATTGTAATTACTGTAATTGCAACAGGAATAGATAAATAATGAACTTTAGGGACGGACCTTAAAAGTTCAACAGATTAACATAAAATTAAGTAACATCACTTTTGTTAAAATTAAGCCATCATCAAAATCTTTGGTTGTTTGATTTAAGGCTAAAAAGATTAACAAATAGTGATGTTTTTTGCGTTTAAGATTATTTATTTTTGTACAATCAAAACTTTAAATCTTAAAAAATATATGATAAGATTTATTCGTGGATACGAAGTGAAAAAGTTAGATAGAATTAATTTGTAGCTACGAGGTGAGCAAATGAGTTTAAGATTAATATATGGTAAATCAGGAAGCGGAAAAAGTGAATTTTGCTTTAATGATATTGCCAAAAATGTAAATAACGAAAAAATATATATGATTGTACCAAATCAAATGGCACTAACTGCAGAAAAAAAGCTAATGGAAATTACTAAAAGAACTGCGTTAATAAATACAGAAGTAATTACCTTTAGTAGAATGGCTTTTAGAGTAAGGAACGAAATAGGCGGAGCTAAAAAAACTAACTTAAGTAAAAGCGGAAAAGCAATGCTTCTTTACGATATTTTAAGCAAGCAAAAAAACAATTTGAATTTCCTTGGAAAAAATGCTGAAAATGTAGATGTTATTGGTAATTCTATTACAGAATTTAAAAAGCATAAAATTGATATTGAAAAATTAAAAGAAGAAAGCGAAAACACTACAGATGTATATCTAAAGCTAAAATTAAAAGATATGATTACAATGTATGATGAATTCGAAAAAAGTATACAAGACAGATTTTTGGATGAAAATGATGTTTTAGATATTTTAAATACACAAATATTAAAAAGTAAGCAATTTAAAAATGCAATAATATATATAGATGAGTTTGTAGGCTTTACTTCGCAGGAATATGAAATAATAGCAAAACTAATGCAAATATCAAAACAAGTAAATATTACAATTTGCACAGATAATTTAGTTCAAAAAGAAGATGCAGATAAAGATATTTTCTTTGCAAATAAAAATACAGCAATAAAATTGCTAGAAGTTGCAAAAGAATATGGAATAGAAATTGAAGAAGATGTAAAACTTAATGAGTTATATAGGTTCAAAAACGAAGAATTAAGACATTTAGAAGAAAATATCTATGCAGTACCATATAAAATTTACAAAGAAGAGCCACAAAATATAAAAATGTTCTTAGCCAATAATCAATATACAGAAATTGAACATTTAGCTTCTGAAATAGTTAAGTTAGTTAGAAATGATGGATATAGATTTAAAGATATATCTGTTATAACTAAGAATTTAAATATTTATTCTAGTTTAATAAAAGTAATATTTAATAATTACAATATTCCAGTTTTTATAGATGAAAAGAAGGAATTAAGCGAAAATGTTTTAGTAAAATTTATAATTTCTATCTTAGAAATTTGCAATAAAAATTGGTCATATGAGTCTGTATTTAATTATTTAAAAACAGGATTTGTAAATATAGAAAAAGAAGAAATATTTAAGTTAGAAAACTATTGCATAAGATGGGGCATAAAGGGCAATAAATGGTATAAAGAAGATTGGAATTATGTAGGAAAAGATGAATATACCGAAGAAGAAATTGCAAGATTAAACGAGCTTAGAAGAATGATTGTAACTCCAATAAGACGTTTGCAAGAAAAATCTAAAAAGGATAATAGTTTTACAAATTTAACTAAGATTTTGTATGACTTCTTGGAAGAGATGCAGATAGAGAAAATTATAAAATCTAAAATAGAGAAATTAGAAGAGAAAGGATTTATAGAAATTGCAAATGAATACGAAACTAGTTTTAAAGTTTTAGCAGACTTATTTGATGAAATTGTTTTAGTTTTCGGAGATGAAAAGACAACATTTGAAAAATATATAAATATATTAAAAATAGGATTAAAGAATACTGGACTTGGAAAGATACCTGCAACACAGGATCAAGTAGTTGTTGGAGATGTAAGTAGGTCTAGAAGTCACAAAGTTAGAGCTGTATTTATAATAGGAATAAATGATGGAGAATTTCCAAGTGTCTATAAGGACGAAGGGTTCTTTAATGATAGTGACAGAGAATACTTAAAGCAACAAGGGTTTGAGCTTGCAAATGGAAGTCTGGAAAATTTATACGAGGAGAATTTTAATATTTATAAAGCATTTACAATAGCAGAAGAAAAGCTATATTTATCATGTGCTTCATCAGATGATGAGGGGGCAACTTTAAGACCATCAGTTATTATTACAAAGCTTAAGAAAATATATCCAAAGATGGAGGAAAAAAGTGATATAATCGAGCAAGAAAAAGAGATAATAACGAAAAATAATACATTTGATAATTTAATAGAAAAATTAAATGAGTATCAAGAAGGAAACGATATAGAAGACATATGGTTTGATGTTTTTAAATATTATGAATCAAACCCAATTTGGAAAAGCAGATTATATACAAGTTTAGAAGGAATAAAATATACAAATATTCCAGAAAGAATAAAGCCAGAGTTTATAAAAAAATTATATGGAGACACGTTACATACTACAATTTCTAGATTGGAAAGATATAGAAGTTGTCCATTTTCATTCTACTTGGAATATGGTCTAAAATTAAAAGAGAAGAAATCATTAAAATTGCAACCAATGGACACAGGTTCTTTTATGCATGAGGTTATAGATGAATTTTTCGAGGAAGTTGCAAATAAAAATATAGCTATAAAAGATTTAGAAAGAGAAGATGTAGAAAAAATTGTAAAGCAAATTATAGATGATAAATTAAATTTAAAATCAAATTATATTTTTAAGAGTATTCCTAAATTTGTGGTGCTTACAAACAGGTTAAGCAGACTAGTAACTCTTTCTATAGTATATATTGTTCAAGGACTTCAAAAGACTGACTTTGAGGTTGTAGGTAATGAGGTTGAGTTCAAAAAAGGAAAGGAATATGAGCCAATAGAAATTACAACTGAAGATGGAAGAAGAGTAGAAATAACTGGGAAAATTGATAGAATAGATTTGGCAAAAGATGCAACTGGAAAATATATTAGAATAATTGATTATAAGTCATCTGCTAAAGATATAAATTTAAATGAGGTCCTAGCTGGTTTGCAATTACAATTAATTACTTATTTGGATGCTGTTTGCCAAATTCAAGATGTAATTCCCGCAGGAATCTTGTATTTCGGTTTAGAAGAACCTAAATTGGGAAAAATTAAAGATGCTAAAGAATTAACAAGTGATGAAATAGAGCAAAAAATAAGAGAACATTTTAGGATGAATGGTTTAATTTTAGCGGAAATGAATGTTGTTAACATGATGGATAATAGCCTAAAAGATGGTGAAAAGTCCAATGTAATTCCTGTAAAACTAAAAAAAGATGGAAGTATGGATAGTTCTTCTAGAGTTGTTTCTAGAAAAGAGTTCGAAATTTTACAAAAATATGTAAGAAAAACTTTAGGAGATATTTCTAAAGAGATATTGGATGGAAACATAGATATTAAGCCTTATTATAATGTTTCAGGCAAAAAAAGCCCATGTAAGTATTGCGTATATAGTTCAATATGTAATTTTAAAAAAGGATTCTATGGAAATGATTATAATTATATAGATAATTTGAAGAAAGATTATATAATGGAATGTATGAAAGAAAATACAAAATCCGAATAGACTTTATAAAAATAGGAAGGAGAGCTTAATGGATTTAAGTAATGAAAATATTGTTCATGTAAAAAAGGGAGATTTGGAATATCTTCAATTTAGAGAATTGTTAAAATATTCTGATAGATTAGTACATTGCTATTCATTAAAACCACTTATGTTTAGTGACCAAAATATTAATGCACCAGAAAATTACAAAAAGATATGTGGTGTGCTAGGAATTGATGACAGCAAAATAATAAAATCAGCTCAAAAACATACTGATGTGGTTAAAGACATAAAAGAGTACACAAACGAAAAATTCGAATTTGTAGATGGCTTTATAACAAAGGAAAAAAGCATACCGTTAGTTACAAAATATGCAGATTGTACACCAATTATTTTATATGATAAAAGTCAAAATGTGATAGGAAATGTGCATTCTGGCTGGAGAGGAACTTTGCAAAAAATAAGCCAAAAAGCAGTGAATTTAATGGTGAAAGAATATAATTCTAATCTAAATGATATAATTGTTTGCATAGGCCCTTGTATAAAACAATGCCATTTCCAAGTAGAAGAGGATTTTATAGATAAATTTAAAAAAGAATTTGGAAATGTAGAAAAATATTATAAAATAGGAGAAGTGGTAGAAGGAAAACAAAAATACTATTTTGATACCACAAGTTTAATAATAGATTATCTAACTGAAAATGGAATAAAAAGAGAAAATATATTTGACAGCAAAATATGCAGTGTATGCCATTCGGATATGATGTTCTCATATAGAGCAGAAAGAGAAAAAGCAGACAGAAACATGAATATTGTTATGCTTAAATAGGGATTTGGGGACGGTCCTTAAAATCCCTGTTTGGAAAAATGAAAGGAGAAGCTATGATACCTGAAAGAATAAAAAAAGGTGATACAATAGGAATTATTGCACCTGCAGACCCAGTAACTAAAGAAAATTTGGAAGAATTTAATAGTTCAATTTTGCTAATGGAGGGGTCTGGATATAAAATAAAAATAGGCAAGAATGTTTTTGCAAATCCAACAGGTTATGGAGCAACAGCAAAACAAAAAGCCGAGGACTTAAACAATATGTTTGCAGACAAAGATGTTAAAATGATATGGTGTGCAAAAGGTGGAAATAATTCAAATTCCATATTTGATTTAATAGATTATGAAAACATAAAGAAAAATCCAAAAATAATTTGTGGCTTTAGTGATATAACTTCTATAACAAATATGATATATCAAAAAACAGGATTAGTAACTTTCTCTGGTCAAACATTTAAAGGTGTTGCATCTTGCGAAACAGAGTATAGCTATAAAGAAATAATTAAAAGATTGCAAGATGGAAGCTTAGAATTGGGAACCAAAGATGATGAATACAAAGTGCTACAATCAGGCCAGGCAGAAGGTATTATGATTGGTGGAAATTTAAGTTTGATGCACGATTTAGTTGCTGGAAAATATAAGATGGATTTTGAAGATAAAATTTTATTCCTAGAGGAATTGGGTTTTGAATCTCCACCGGAGGCAGTTAGTCATTATTTATATTATATGAAGCAAAATGGAATATTTGATAAAATAAAAGGTATATGGCTTGGAAATTATGAACACGAAAGTGGAATAACGTTGGAGCAAATTTTAAAAGATACAATAGAAGATGAATATAATTTCCCAATTATTAAATCAAATAATTTTGGACATACAGATAGAAAAACAGTTATTCCAGTAGGTACTAGAGCAAGAATAGATACAGAAGATGAAGTAAAAATTAAATTGTTAGAGGATTGTGTAAAGTAGTATAAATAGAAATTCTATTTGTGTCACCAGCGTTGATACAAATTAGTTAGAATATGATTTATAAGTAGCATAAAGAGGTGTAAAAGTTGTACGACAATTGGGAAGATTTAGAAAAGTCAATAATAGGTTGTAAAAAATGCAAGTTATGTATGAATAGAACGAATATTGTCTTCGCAGATGGTAATAAAAATGCAAATGTAATGCTTATAGGCGAAGGCCCTGGAGCAGACGAGGATAGGCAAGGAGTTCCATTTGTAGGAAGAGCAGGTCAACTAATGAATAAAGCTTTTGAGGGACTTGGAATTGATAGAAGTAAATTATATATTGCAAATATCGTGAAATGTAGACCACCCAACAACAGGGTACCAGAAGAAGACGAGGCAAAAGCATGCTTGGATTATTTAAGAAATCAAGTAATACTTGTAAGACCACAGATTATAGTGCTTATGGGAAGTACAGCTCTTAAGAATATATTAGGTAAAGAATATAAGATAACAGCAAGTAGAGGTCACTGGATAGAGAAAAAAGGAATAATGTATATGCCAACATGGCACCCTGCAGCACTTTTAAGAGATGAAACAAAAAAGATAGACTTTTGGAGGGATTTTAAAAAGGTTCTAGAAATGTGTAAAGAGTTAAATATCGAAATTTAAACTTTGGGAATGGTGCTTAAAGTTCAAAAGTAGTGGAGGATAAAATGGGAAAATATTTTAAAGATATGGATTACGAAAAGATAAGTGAAGAAGATGTATTTAATGGAAAAAGATTAAATTTAAAAATTGAAAAATATTATAATAAAAGAGATAATAAAGAAGTATATCGTGAGCATATAAAGGCTGGAAATGGTGCAGTAATAATGCCATTCTTAGATGACAATACATTAATTATGATAGAAGAAGTAAGAACTCCAGTAGGAAAAAGTGTTTTAGCTTTCCCAGCAGGTTTGATAGAAGAAGGAGAAAAACCAGAAGATGCAGCAGTAAGAGAACTAGAAGAAGAAACAGGTTATAGAGCAGGAAAAATTGAGCCAATGCTATATGAATATCCTGCTATAGGATATTCTAATGAAATAGTATATATTTATAAGGCCTCAGATTTAACAAAAACTCATAGACATTTAGACCCAACAGAAGATATAAAGGTACATAAAATATCAATAGATGAATTAAAACAACTATATAAAGATGGAGAAATACATTCTTCAGCAGAAATAATAGCAATATTAAGTTATTTTACAAAATTATAATATTAAATATAAGGATATTTCAAAAACGGAGGAAAACAATGGAAAATATAATAGAAGAAGCAAATAGATGTTTAAATTGTAAAAACAAACCATGTCAAAAAGGATGCCCATTAGGGAATGATATTCCAAGTTTTATTAGACAAGTTAAAGATGGTAATTTGGAAGAGGCTTTTAAAGTATTAACAGAAACTACAGTGTTGGGGGCAATTTGCGGAAGAGTATGTCCTCATTCTAAGCAATGTATGGGTAATTGTGTTAGAGGAATTAAGTCTAAGCCTATAAATATTGGTGAGTTAGAAACATATGTATTTGACAACGCAATTGAGCAAGATTTTAAGATTGAGAAAAACAATAAATTAGCAGGTAAAAAAGTTGCGGTAATTGGTGGTGGACCATCAGGTCTTACATGTGCAGCATTTTTAAGTATTAATGGCGCTAAAGTTACTATATACGAAAAGCAACCTAAACTTGGAGGAATTACTATGTATGGTATTCCAGATTTTAGATTGCCAAGAGAAGTAATCGAGAAAACTGTAGAGAAAATATTAGATTTAGGTGTAGAAGCTAAATGCAATCAAGAACTAGGAAAAGACTATGAATTAGATGATATTACAGAAAAATATGATGCTGTATATTTAAGCTTTGGTGCAAATGTTTCATCAAAAATGAATATACCAGGAGAAGATTTAGATGGAGTATTTGGAGGAAATGAATTACTAGAAAAAGGTAATCATCCAGATTATACAGGTAAATCTGTTGCAGTAAGTGGTGGAGGAAATGTTGCAATGGACTCTGCAAGAACTATAAAAAGATTGGGTGCGAAAAACGTATATGTAGTATACAGAAGAGCAAGAGAGCAAATGCCTGCAGAAGATTATGAAGTAGAAGAGGCAATGAAAGAAGGAGTAGAATTTTTATTCCAAAATAATATTGTTAAAATATTAGGAAATGATAAAGTTGAAAAAATAGAATGCATAAAGACAGAACTTGTAAAAAAAGAGGGAGAAAAAAGGTTAGTTCCTGTAAATATAGAAAATTCAAACTATACTATAGATATGGACTATGTTGTAATGGCAGTTGGTTCTAAAGCAGACAAAGAATTAGTAGCAAAAACAGGATTAGAAACTACAGAATACGGAAACATAAAAGTAGATGAAAAATATATGACATCTAAAAAAGGTGTGTTCGCAGGAGGGGACTTAATAGGAACTAAAGCCACAGTTGCTTGGGCAGCTCGTTCTGGAAGAAATGCTTCAGAAGAGATTGCAAAATACTTACTTGGTGAATAGAAAAAATATTGTAGAAAGTAAACTTATATATTATAGGTTTACTTTTTCCAGTTTTTGCGATATAATGCTTGCGAACAAAATGAATGAAGGGATGACGCTTATGTACAATTTTAAAGAGGTAGAGAAAAAATGGCAAGATAAATGGTATTCAGAAGGTACATTTAATGCAAAAAATGATTACACAATGAAAAAATGGTATGGATTAATAGAATTCCCATATCCATCAGGACAAGGCTTACACGTTGGACATCCAAGAAGCTATACAGCACTTGATATTATTGCAAGAAAGAGAAGAATGCAAGGTTATAATGTATTGTTCCCAATTGGGTTTGATGCATTTGGTCTTCCAGCAGAAAACTATGCAATAAAAAATCATATTCATCCTAAAATAACAACAGATAAAAATGTTCATCATTTTAGAGAGCAACTAAAATCTATAGGTTTTTCTTTTGACTGGTCAAGAGAAATAAATACAACAGATCCTGATTATTATAAATGGACACAATGGATTTTTATCCAATTATATAAACATGGACTAGCATATAAAGCAACAATGCCAATCAATTTCTGTACAGGTTGTAAGGTTGGACTAGCTAATGAGGAAGTTGTAAATGGTGTTTGTGAAAGATGTGGAAGTCCAGTAGTTCAAAAAGAGAAAAGCCAATGGATGCTTAGAATTACAAAATATGCACAAAGATTAATAGATGATTTAGACGATGTAGATTATCTAGACAAAATTAAAGCACAACAAAGAAATTGGATTGGTAGAAGTGAAGGAGCAGAAGTTAAATTCGAAATTTCTGGAACAGAAGATTACCTATTAGTTTATACAACAAGACCGGATACAATCTTTGGTGCAACATATATGGTTATAGCTCCAGAGCATAAATTAATAGAAAAATATAAAGATAGAATTACAAATCTAGACGAAGTAGAAGAATATAAGAAAAAAGCAGCTTTAAAATCTGATTTCGAAAGATCAGAATTAAACAAAGATAAAACAGGTGTAGAGATTAAAGGAATTAAAGCTGTTAACCCATTAACAAATGAAGAAATTCCAATTTGGATTTCTGATTATGTATTAGGTTCATATGGAACTGGTGCAATTATGGCTGTTCCAGCACATGATACAAGAGACTTTGAGTTTGCTAAAAAATTCAATTTACCAATAAAACAAGTTATTAGAGATAAAAATTCTTCAGAAGATGATGGAAATAAAGAATTGACAGAAGCTTTTACAGATGTTGAAAATGGTATTGCAATTAATTCTGGATTCTTAAATGGTTTAACTTCTAAAGAAGCTATTAAAAAAGTAATAGAATATCTAGAAGAACATAAATTAGGAGAGAAAAAAGTAAATTACAAACTTCGTGATTGGGTATTTTCTAGACAACGTTACTGGGGAGAACCAATTCCAATGGTATATTGCGAAAAATGTGGATGGGTTCCAGTTCCAGAAGAAGAATTACCATTAAAATTACCAGATGTAAAAGATTATGAACCAGGAGAAAATGGAGAATCTCCACTTGCAAAACACGAAGAATGGATTAATACAACATGTCCACATTGCGGTGGAAAAGCTAGAAGAGAAACAGACACAATGCCACAATGGGCAGGTTCATCTTGGTACTATTTAAGATATATGGACCCACATAATGATAAAGAATTAGCATCAAAAGAAGCACTAGAATACTGGTCTCCAGTAGATTGGTATAATGGTGGTATGGAACATACAACATTGCACTTACTATATTCAAGATTTTGGCATAAATTCTTATATGATATTGGTGTTGTACCAACAAAAGAACCATATGCAAAACGTACATCACATGGAATGATTCTAGGAAGCAATGGCGAGAAAATGTCTAAATCAAAAGGAAATGTAGTAAATCCAGATGAGATGGTAAGAGATTATGGAGCAGATGCACTTAGAGTTTATGAAATGTTTATAGGACCATTTGACCAAACAGCTCAATGGTCTATGGATAGTATTAGAGGATGCTTAAAATTCTTAGACAGAGTTTGGAATATGCAAGACTTCCTAGTTGATGGAGATGAATATTCACCAAAATTTGAAAAAATGATGAATAAAGCAATTAAGAAGGTTTCATCAGATATAGAAGAAATGAAATTTAATACATCTGTCGCTACATTTATGACAATGGTAAATGAATTTTATAAAGCAAAAGAAATAAATAAAGCAGAATTTGAAACATTCTTACAATTGTTAAATCCATTTGCACCACATATAACAGAGGAGTTAAACCAAAGAATTGGTGGAAAAGAAGAATTAGCATATAAAGCATGGCCAACATATGATGAGGCTAAAACAATAGAAGATACTATAGAAATCCCAGTACAAATAAAAGGAAAAGTTAAGACAACTATTACTATAAATAAAGATGAGGATGAAGAAGTAGTAAAAGAAAAAGCAAAAGAAGCAATAAAGAGCCAAATCGAAGGCAAGAAAATTATAAAAGAAATTTATGTAAAAAATAAAATTTATAATATAGTAATTGGATAATAGCAGAATTTAGCATAATTTAGCTATAAATTGCAAAGTAATTAAAGATTACAGTCGTATTTTGTAACATGACTGTAATCTTTTTTTAACAATAATGTTATACAATTTTTTTCGCAATATAGTATAATATAACTATGTATAGGTATATCAAGGAGAATTAATATGGGGATAGAATCAAACTTAAGAAAAGAAGGAATTATAGTTAAAGAAGAACTTGATAAGATTAAAGTTAATACTATTGCAAAGAATGTTGCACAAAAGATAGTGGCAGCTTTTCCTGAATTAGACATGAAATTAGGAGAAGTATTTATAAAGCTTTCACAATTAAAAATGTATTATGCAGAGGTGCCAAAGGGCTATTCTGAGGCAAATTATTTTTATAAAAATTCATCAATTTATTTTAATTGCGAGGTTCCCCTAGAAGAGATAGAAAAATATGCTATCCATGAGTGTATTCATTATTTACAAGAGAGAAAAGATAAAGCAGGTTTTTTATTAAGACTAGGACTATGTGATTTAACACAATACAAGGTTCATGGTTTAGCATTAAATGAAGCTGCAGTTCAATATGCTACTGCAAAGGCTACAAAAGAACCAAAAGATAGTGTGAAATATTATGGTATTTCATTTGAAACAATAAGTCCAACTTGTTATCCATTAATATGCAATTTAATTGCTCAAATGGCATATGTAACGGGAGAAAAAGTCTTATTTGATAGTACTTTTAATAGCAATGATAATTTTAAAGAAGAATTTATAGAGAGAACATCAGAAACAGCTTTTTATACTTTAGAAAAGAATTTTGACAAAATATTAAAATTAGAAGAAAATTTGCTAAAATTAAATAATAAGATGGAAATAACTGATAATTTAAATTCAGGATTAAATAAAAAAAGATTAAAAATTAAAAATGAAATACAAAATGTATTTATGGAATCACAGAATTTAATAATTAAATCATATTTTGATAAAGCATTTAATAATATTTCTAATTTAGAGCAGGTAGAAAATTATAGAAGATCATTGTACAATTATAAAGATTTAGTTGGATATGTAGATGGTTTAGATACATTTAATGAATATTATATAAAAACAATGTCTAAATTAGAAAACAAATACAACGAATTAGAAAATGGTATAAATGTTGAAAATAATGAAGATGAAATAGTTGGATTGCCAATAGCAAGAAGAAGCAAGATTCAAATAATATGGCAAACTATAAAGAATTTTCTATTTAAATCAGGAGAAGAATATCAAAAAGAAGTTCAAGATGATAATAAATAGGGACCTAAGTTTTTAGGTTCCTTTAATTGTTTTTAGTGCTCTAATCAAAAAATAATAAGAATACAAGAAAAAGTTAATTTAAGTATTGACAATTAAGGAAATAGATGGTATTATATATAAGCGATTAAAGAAGAAGGTAACCACTTCCACCTTATCCATATCAATGGAAAGGTAAATAATTAAATATGTATATATATAATTATTTTAGTGGGTTAACTTGTATCTT
The DNA here is from genome assembly GCA_944388935.1 of uncultured Clostridia bacterium. Lineage (GTDB taxonomy): Bacteria > Bacillota > Clostridia > TANB77 > CAG-508 > Merdicola. The sequence continues at coordinate 19,188 of CALXKK010000017.1, forward strand.
TAAAGTTAATTCATTTTTTTATGCCTAAATATTTAGGCGAAAATATACGGAGGTGTTTTAGAATCAAAAAAGATTTACCTATTAATGAAAGAATAAGAGCTAGAGAAGTAAATTTAATTGATGAAAATGGACAAAAACTAGGAGTAATGCCATTTAATGAAGCTCTTAATATAGCAAAAGATAAGAATTTAGATTTAGCTTTAGTTTCTCCTAATGCAGTACCACCAGTTTGTAAAATTATGAACTATGGAAAATATAAATTTGAGCAAGCAAAAAGAGAAAAAGAAGCAAAGAAGAAACAAAAAGTTTTAGAACTAAAAGAAATTAGAGTAACACCTAATATAGAAGAACATGACTTCCAATTTAAATCTAAAAATGCAAGAAAATTCTTAGAAGATGGAGCAAAAGTAAAGATTACAGTTAGATTTAGAGGAAGAGAAGTTAATAATGTTAAATTAGGAGAAGCAGTTATCAACAAGTTTATAGAAGCATTAAGTGACGTAGCATCTCCAGAAAAGAAACCTTTACTAGAAGGTAGAAACATGTTTGTTATTTTATCAAAAAAAGCATAAATAGAAAGGAGCAGATAAAAATGCCAAAATTAAAAACAAATAAAGCTGCAAGTAAAAGATATGGTTTTACAGCTAAAGGAAAAGTAAAAAGAACAGCAGCTAATTCAAGACACAGATTATCAACAAAAACAAGTAGACAAAAAATGTCTAGAAGACAAAGTTCATATGCAGATAAAACATGTGTTGGAGGAATAAAGAAATTATTACCATATGATTAATATGAAAAGCGAAAAAAATAAGGAGGAATAGAAAATGGCAAGAGTAAAGACAGCAAGAATTACTCGTAAAAAACATAAAAAAGTATTAAAACAAGCTAAAGGATATTTTGGTGCAAAAAGTTACAGATTTAGAATGGCTAAACAAGCAGTTATGAAATCTGGAATGTATGCATATATAGCTAGAAGAGATAAAAAGAGTAATTTTAGAAAATTATGGATAGCAAGAATAAATGCTGCTGCTAGAATGAATGGAATTTCATATAGCAAATTAATAGCAGGACTTAAAAAAGCTAATGTAACAATTAACAGAAAAATGCTAGCAGATATAGCAATAACAGATCCAAAAGCATTTACAGAAGTTGTTGAAATAGCAAAAAAAGCATAGAAAAAATACTAGTTTGAGCTAGTATTTTTTTATTGCTTTTTCATTTTTGGTTTTGCAATTAATGAAGCAATATAACCAAAGAATATAGCCGCTGCAATTCCGCCAGCAGCATTTTTTATGCCTCCGGTGAATGCACCTAAAAATCCAGATGTTTTTACACCCTCTATAGCACCTTTGGCTAAATTATATCCAAATCCAGTAAGGGGAACAGTTGCACCAGCACCTGCAAAATCTACTAAATATTTATATATTCCAAGACCACCTAAAATAACTCCCGCAGTTACAAAAGTAACTAAAATTCTAGCTGAAGTTAGTTTTGTTTTGTCTATTAAAATTTGACCAATTACACAGATTAATCCACCAACAATAAAGCATTTTAATAATGTGGACCATTCAAAAACTGTTGACCAATCAATATTACTCATAAAATCTCCTCCAAACAGGGAAAATAAATTGTGACCGAAATCTTTGGCTTCGCTTTCACAATTATAGTTGGTTAATCCAACGGACCGCCTCCAAATCCCTAAATTTCTATACTAACTGCATGTGCTATTCCAGGAATACTTTCTCCTTGTTGAGTTGAAGTAGAATTCATTAAAGCACCAGTTGCAATTAATAATATTTTTTTATATTTTTTGCTTTGTAACATATTAAATAAATAACCAGAAAATACGGTCCCACAACATGCACAACCACTTCCACCGGCGTGTGTATCTTGTTTATTTTTATCAAAAATTAGAACTCCGCAATCATTATAATTAGATTTAATATTATATCCCTTTGTTTTGGCAAGTTCTATTAATATTTCTTTTCCAACATGGCCTAAGTCACCAGTTATAATTGCATCGTAATAACTTGGTTTTCTACCTGTATCTGTTAAGTGAGTAATTAAAGTATCTAAAGCAGCTGGGGCCATGGCAGCACCCATATTATTTGCATCTTTAATTCCCATATCTATAATTCTACCTGGTGTGAAATGTGTAATAAAAGGACCAGTACCAGAAGAAGATAAAATTGCAGCGCCAGCACCAGTAACTGTCCATTGTGAGGATTGAGGTCTTTGGTTACCTAGTTCTAGTGGAAATCTGAACTGTTTTTCTGCACTACAGAAATGACTTGAAGCAGCGCAAATTACATTATTTGCAGCATTGCCATCTATAAAAATGGAACCCAAGCCTAAACCTTCAACAAAAGTTGAGCATGCTCCAAAAATTCCTATAAAAGGGATATTAGAATCTCTAAGACCAAAACTAGAAGAGATACATTGGTTTAACAAGTCTCCTGCAAAACAATAATCAATGCTAGAAATTGGAAGGGTTGACTTTTTTATAACAGAATAAACGGTTTCCTTTAATATTTTACTTTCAGCCTTTTCCCAAGATTTTTCACCCCAAAATTCATCTTCCAAACATTTATCAAAATATTTAGCAAGAGGACCTTCTGCTTCTTTTGGACCTACAATACTTGCAGTATCTACTATTGTAGGTAAATTAGTAAATTTAATAGTTTGTTTTCCTATCTTTTCCAAAAAATCATCTCCTTATGATAAAATAATACCTTGTGCATTAAAAATAAGATAAAAAATACCAACAATAATAGAAGAACTAATACCAAAAACTAAAACAGGACCAGCAATTGTAAACATTTTACTACCAACACCCATAACATAACCTTCTGATTTATACTCTATGGATGGAGCAACAATTGAATTCGCAAAACCAGTTATAGGAACTAAAGAACCCGCACCTGCAAATTTACCTATTTTATTAAAAATATTTAGGCTAGTTAAAAAGGCACTAAGTGCAATTAGAATAATTGATACAATAGTACCAGAGGTGGCTTCATCTAGACCACGAGCTTTACATATTTGCATAATGATTTGTCCTATTGTACAAATAAGTCCACCAACCCAAAAAGCATTAAAACAATTCTTTAGAATTGGAGAATTTGGTGATTTTTTATCTACATATTCTTGATATTTTTTTGTTGTTTCTATAGGTTGCATAATTACTCCTTTCTATATAGAAGAATGGTCAATATAGAATGTTAATTCTATATCTACAAAGTATTCTGAAATTTTTCCATCCTCTATAGTTGCTGTTTGATCTATTACTTTTACTTCTGATAAATAATTTATAGTTTTAGAAGCCTCAGCAATTGTTTGAACAATTGCATCTTTCCAAGATATGTTGGAAGAGCCTTTAACACGAATGTGTTTTTCGACAGTCATCATAATACCTCCTATAATAAAATTAATAATATTTTTTCCAATTAATTTAATTTTATACAGTGTGTGTTATAATAAAAAAAAGATTGTTTATTTTACATAAAATTTGAACTTTTTAGGTCCGTCCCTAAAGTTCAAAAGGAAGGGTTGAAAAATATGAAAATTGATTATGCAAGAAATATTGCACTTAAAATTTTATACGAAGTTAATACAAAACAAGCATATTCTAATATTGTTTTGGATAAATATATAAATCAAAATAGGGATAAGTTAAGTAATTTGGATATAAATTTTATTTCCGAATTAGTTTATGGAGTTGTAACATGGAAATTGACATTGGAATATATAATCCAAAAATATTCAAAAATAAAAATAAAGAAAATGTCGGATTGGGTTAAAAATATTTTATTCTTAGGAGCATATCAAATAGTTTTCTTAGATAAAGTTCCAAAATCTGCTGCAGTGAATGAATGTGTTAATTTATGCAAAAAATATAATTATAAATCATCAAATTTTGTTAATGCCATTTTGAGAAAGATAGAAAAAAGTGATTATGAAGAAATTAATAATATAAATAAAAGTATAACACAAACAAGCCTAAAATATTCTATGCCAGAATGGATAGTTAAAAAATTTTACGAAGAGTATGGAAAGGATTTAGCAACGAGCATATGTAAAAACTTAAATTTAAAACCTAATATTGCTGTAAGATTAAATAGATTAAAACCAGAGATAGAAATAGGAGAAAGTGGAATATTAAAGGATTTTAGAATGATCACAGGAACAAAAAACATAACTAAAATGAAGGAGTATAAAGAAGGATATATAACGATTCAAGATGAAGCTGTGGGGTTAAGTAGTTTTTTACTAAGCCCAAAAGAAGGGGAAAACGTTTTGGATGCTTGCAGTGCACCAGGTGGAAAAACTACATATTTAGCAGAGATTATGAATAATAAAGGAAAAATTATAGCATGGGATATTTACGAAAATAGATTAAAACAAGTTGAAGAAAATGCTAAAAGATTAGGAATAAATATTATAAAAACAGAAACACATGATGCCACAGTATTTAAAGAAGAATATGTTAAAAAATTTGATAAAATCTTATTAGATGTTCCTTGCTTAGGGTTAGGAGTAATTAGAAGAAAGCCAGACATTAAATGGAATAGAGAAGAAAGCAATATAGAAGAAATATCAAATATTCAATATAAAATCTTGAAGGAATGCTCAAAATATTTAAAAGATGATGGAGTACTATTATATTCTACATGTAGTATGTTGAAAGAAGAAAATGAATTAATAATAGAAAAATTTCTAAAAGAAGAAAAATTTGAAACAATTAATATCGATGGAGAGATACCTAACGGATTCTCTAAAATAACAACAAATAATATGGTACAATTTTTACCAACAAAGAATCATGATGGATTTTTTATAGCAATGCTTAAAAGAAAAAAATAATAGTTACATCATTGTTACGATAATATTACATTAATATGATGTTTAAATTAAACACCTTGACTTTTTTTCACAAACATATAAAATATTGTTAGAAGAAAAAACTGTAAAGTGTTACGCACGATATATGTACAAAAGAAGGGAGACGTTTTATATGTTTAATAAGGTAAAGGAAGAGAAGGGAATAACTTTAGTAGTATTAATAATAACAATAATTGTATTATTATGCTTAGCAGGGGTTATCGTATATTTAGTATTTGGACAAAATGGTCTAAGTGGTAAAGACAATGCTTTAGAAGCAGAAAGAGATAAAGCATATGCAAGAGATATGGTAACAATGGCATTAAAGGTAGTAAAAAATAATAACGAAAGTGTTAACGGATTAGTTCAAACAAATACAAATCCAGATGTTATAGACGAAGTTGTAAAAGCAATAGATAAATCTTCAAATTTTAAAGCAGGAGCAGATGGAAGCTCAGTTGAGTATGTTACAAATAATGGAGATAAATATGTTGTTACAATAGATACTCAAAGTTTAAGAGTAAAAGATGTAAATTAGTTTATAGATTGTCAATTAAATAGTTTAATGATAAAATAGGCATATACATTAATTTGTATATGCCTATAAAAATGATTGGAGAAAGATAATGGTTAATTTAATTTTTAGTATTTTTTATTTACTAGTTTTAATAAGCATTGCAATTATAGATAAAAAAGAACACAAAATACCTAAAACTATATTATTAGTAGGGTTTGTGGTAGAAGCAATTCAAATGATTTACTTATATGCAAATAACGAAATTCATTTAATAGAATATCTAATTTATTTAGTAATATTTATCTTGCTAGTAATAATAGATACAATTGTAATAAGAAAAAAAGGTGAATCATTGTATGTACTTCAAATATTAATGCTTTGTATGTATATGGCAATATTTACAGACAAATTTATTTTTGCAGTTACAGTGATATATACTTTATTAATCATTGGATTATATCTTTTAATAGGAAGAATATCTACAATAAGAAAAAGAAGAACGGTTAGAAAACAAAATTCTAAAGAGCTTAAAAAATTACCTATAGGATTTTATTTATGTATAGCGGATATTGTTGTTTTGATATACACTATATTAGTATAAATTTTTAAGTTTCCAGTAGGAAAGGAGAAAGGTGTATGAATATAGGAATAGATATAGGTGGAAGCCACATAGGCGTAGGTCTTGTAGGCTCTAGCGGAAAAGTAATTAATAAAAAAGAAGTGGATATAACAGAAAAAGATAAGAAGAACATAGAAAAAATGATTTTAAATACAATTATAAATTTTGTTAAATCAATATTAAAAGAGCAGGATATAGAAACGAGGGAGCTAGGATATATCGGAATTGCATCCCCAGGGACTATAGAAAATAATTGTATATATAATGTAGTAAATTTAGGATTGGAAAAATTAGATATAGCAAAAGTTATAAAAAAAGAGTTTGGCTTGGAAGTAAAAATAAAAAATGATGCAAAATGTGCTGGAATTGCAGAGAGTATGTATGGAAGAACAAAAGCAGCACAGGATAATATTTACTTATGTTTAGGAACAGGAATTGGTGGTGCAGCATTTTTAAGCAATAAATTAGTTGAACCTAGATATAAATCTGGTATGGAATTTGGACATATGATTATACAAAAAGATGGAAGACAGTGTAAATGTGGAAGTAAAGGTTGTTTCGAAACATATTGTTCAATGAAAGTATTAAAACAAGAGATAAGAGAAACATTGGAATTGGATGAAAATGAAACAAGTGCAAATATTGTAAATGAAATTAGAAAGCATATAAATGATTTAAGGATACAACCTATAATCGATGAATATGTACAATATTTAGCAATAGGAATTTCTAATTTAATAAATATATTTGAACCAGAGATGGTATGCATTGGTGGAAGTTTTGTTTTCATAGGGGATTTAATAATTCCAAAGGTAAAAAAAGAGATTCAAGATAAAAAATTATTATTTAATCCAAGAAAAGAAATTGATATAGTATTGGCAAGTTTAGGAAATGATGCTGGGATTATTGGAGCCGCTAGCTTATTGTAAAGAAAAATGCTTGAAATACTTGTACAAATTTTAAGATTGTGATATAAATTATATATGGAATTTTTGAAATATAATTGTTACGAAAAAGTAAAATTATATAATGAAATAAGAAAGGTGGAACATTTGTGGAAGGCGAGACAAATAGCGATAAAAAAACAATATTAATTGTGGATGATGAACAACCAATAATTGATATGCTAGTATATAATTTGGAAAAAGAAGGATATAACACATTAGAAGCAACAGATGGAGAAAAAGCTGTGGACATAGCTTTAAATCAAACACCGGACTTAATAATATTGGATATTATGATACCTAAAATGGATGGGTTATCTGTTTGCAAAAGAATAAGACATACTCTAGATGTTCCAATTATAATGCTAAGTGCAAAAGGTGAAGAAATAGACAAAATATTAGGATTAGAATTGGGAGCAGATGACTATATAACAAAACCTTTTAGTATAAGAGAATTAATGGCAAGAATAAAAGCTAATTTAAGAAAGGGCAAAGGCGGTTACGAAAACGGAAAGCCAGAAGCTAATACAAATAAAATAATTGTAGGAGATTTACAATTAGATGTAGATAAGTTTGAAACAAGAGTAAAGAACAAAGTTATAGATTTAACATTAAGAGAATTCGAAGTACTAAAATATTTAGCAAATCAATTAGGACAAGTTGTAACAAGAGAAACATTACTTGAAAAAGTATGGGGTTATGAATATTATGGTGATATAAGAACCGTTGATGTAACAGTAAGAAGAATAAGAGAAAAAATAGAAGAGGATACATCAAATCCAAAAATATTAATGACTAAAAGAGGAGTAGGTTATTATATAGCTACAGGTGATAAATAAAATATTAAGCCACTTTTAGTGAGAAAGGTGGTAACAAAGTAAATCGTAAAATCGTCGGTCAAAATATAGAGTATGTAGTCTATTTTAACTGGCGATTTTATTGCTATAATAAAAGGAGTAATTAAATGATAAAAAATATACAATTAAAAATAGTATTAATATTTTTCATATTAGGAATGTTTATAATTATAGGATTAGGTTTCTTTTTTACTAATTCATTGGAAGCTATAAATACAGCAATTAATATTACAGAGGTTACAGATATTATTGCAGAGCAGGTTAATCATATAAAATTGGTTTTAATAATATCATTAGTAACGTTAGGAATAATAAGTATTATTGTGGGAATATTTTTATCCAAAACTGTTGTAAAGCCAATAGACAAATTAATAAAAAATGCAGAAAAACTAACATTAGCTGAAGGCACAAAACATGCAAAGAATAAAAATGAAATAGATGATTTAGCAGATGCTTTTGAAGAAATGACAACTAAATTAAAAGAAAATTTAACAGAAATGTCTAGACAAAAAAGGCAAATAGAAACTATTCTTTTACATATGAGTGATGGTATAATTGCATTTAATATGGAAGGAAAAGTAATATTAATAAATCCAGCAGCAACAAGAGCGTTATCTATAATGGATGAAGATATGGATTTTGAAACAATCTTTAAAAATGTGAATCTTGATATCAACATGGAAAAAATAATATATTTAAAAGATTGGACATCATCAGAAGAAAAAGTAAAAGTAAAAGATAGGTACTTAAATTTAGCATTTGAAATATTAAAAGATGAAGATGATAGACCAGCAGGTGTTATGGTACTTATTCAAGATATTACAGAACATGTAAAACTAGATAATATGAGAAAAGAATTTGTTGCTGATGTATCACATGAATTAAAAACTCCAATAACATCAATTATGGGGTATGCAGATACATTACTAGAAACAGATCATGATAAAGAAATAGAAACTAAGTTTTTAGGTGTTATTTCTTCTGAAGCAAAGAGAATGGCAAAACTAGTTACAGATTTATTATCACTTTCTAGATTTGATAGCAATAAAGTTAATATCGTAAAGGAAGAATTCGATTTGGGCGAACTTGCTAAAAAATGCCAAGAAAAGTTTCAAATTGAGATAAATAAGAAAAAATTAAATGTAAATTGTTTTGTTACAGCAAATGTACCACCAGTATATGCAGAAAAAGATGGAATAGAAAGAGTTATAATAAATATATTATCAAACAGTATAAAATACACAAATGAAAATGGTACAATAAATATTTATGTAGGCTTTGTATATAATGATGCATATATAAAGATTATAGATAATGGTATAGGTATTCCGGAGAAAGATTTGGAAAGAATCTTCGAAAGATTTTACAGAGTGGATAAAGCACGTACAAGAGAAATGGGAGGAACAGGTTTGGGTCTTTCCATAGCAAAAGAAATATTAGATAGAAACAATGGAACAATAGATATAAAAAGTAAACTTAATGAAGGAACAGAAGTTGTTATAAGAATACCTACAAAGACAAATAATAAATTTACTCTAAAGGAGGAAGAAAACTCAAATGATGAAGAAGCTAGACAACAATCAAATATCCAAGATGAAGAAAATATTTAAAGAAATAGGTGGTTGGATTATTTGTATAGTTATTGCAATAATATTAGCTTTATTAATAAAATATTTTGTATTAACACCAACAGTTGTAAAACAAGAGTCAATGTTTCCAACATTAGAAGAAAATCAACGTTTAATATTAAATAGACTTGGAAGAACATTTAAAAAGATGCCAAAAAGAGGTGATATAATAACTTTTGAGGCTCCAACAGAAACTTATAGAAGTAAGGAAGATACAGATATTTCTAATCCGGTAGCAATTTATGAAGAAAAGGATAGAAACATTTTCGAGAATTTTAGTTATCATGTATTAGAAATAGGGAAGACAAGTTATATAAAAAGAGTTATAGGATTACCAGGTGACCATGTTCAAATAAAAAATGGCAAGGTTTATATAAACGAAAAGGAATTAGAAGAAGATTATTTGCAACCAGGAATTGTTACAGATGATTCTGAAGGGATGTTTTCTGATATTATAGTTCCAGAAAATACTGTATTCGCATTGGGAGATAATAGAAATTCAAGTGTTGATTGCAGGGCTTTTGGATGTATTCCACTAGAAAAAATCGAAGGAAAAGTTTGGATAAGATTTTGGCCATTAAATGAATTTGGAAAAGTAGAAGATTAGGAGGAATAGACTTGTTCGAGAATATCGTAGGTCATGCAGAAGTTAAAAAGGTATTATCAAATGCTATTAATAATAATAGCGTGTTACATAGTTATTTATTTATTGGAGAAGAAGGAATTGGTAAGAAATTATTAGCTAAAGAATTTGCAAAAGCTATTTTATGTACATCGGATCATGATAAACCTTGTGATATATGCAAATCATGTAGAGAATTTAATACGAATAATAATGCAAATTTTAGTTTGATAAATGAAGAAGGTTCAGCTATAAAAATAGACCAGATTAGAAATATGCAAAATAAAATTGCAGAAAAACCAATTAACTCAGATTATAAAATTTATCTAATTAATGATGTAGAACTTATGACTCAAGAGGCACAAAATTGTTTGCTAAAGACATTGGAAGAACCTCCAGAATATATAGTTATAATATTAGTAACATCTAACGAAAACAAAGTATTAAATACAATAAAATCTAGATGTATGAAATTGTATTTTAATAATCTTGAAAATAAAGATGTGGAAAAAATCTTAAAAGAACAATTTAATATGAATGATGTAAATGAAGCTTTTTTGAATGCAGTAAGCGGAAGTGTAAAAAAAGCGTTATTAATAAAAGAAAAATCATCAGAATACGAGCAAATAAATAAATTATTTGATATAATAGATAAAGAAAATCTAGTAAATTTTATAAATTCAGGAAGTATAATATATGAAAACAAAGATGATATCTACAATATTCTTGATTATATAAATATTATACTGGATAGCAAAATGAAAACGAATCCAATTGATTCTTACAAATATGCAAATTGTATTTTTACAGTAGAAGAAGTTAAAAAAAGATTAAGAGCAAATAGTAATTATGATATGTCTATAGACTATCTTTTGATGAATATATGGAAGGAGATAAATAGTGAAAGAAGTAGTAGGTATTAAATTTAAAAAGCCGGGAAAAATATATTTCTTTGATCCAGCAGGTTTAAAATTAAAATTGCAAGATTCAGTTATAGCTGATACTGCAAATGGTGAAGAGTTTGCAAAAATAGCTATGGCAAATAAATTAATGCCTGATGATAAAATTGTTGAACCGCTTAGAAAAGTAATAAGAATAGCTAACAAGAAGGATATAAGACAATATAATGAGAATAAAGCAAAAGAAAAAGATGCATTTAAAATAGCATTGGACAAGATAGCAAAGCATAAATTACCAATGAAGCTTATAGATGTAGAATATAAATTTGATAGGTCAAAAATTTTGTTTTACTTTACAGCAGATGGTAGAATAGATTTTAGAGAATTAGTAAAGGATTTAGCAGCTATTTTTAAGACCAGAATAGAACTTAGACAAATAGGTGTAAGGGACGAAGTTCGTAGAATGGGCGGAATAGGAGTTTGCGGAAGAGAATTATGTTGTTGTAGCTTTTTAAATAATTTCGAAGCAGTTTCTATAAAAATGGCAAAAGAACAAAATATGTCATTAAATCCATCAAAAATTTCTGGAGTATGTGGTAGATTAATGTGTTGCTTAAAATATGAACAAGAAGCATACGAAGAAAAACTAGAGAGATTACCTAAAGTAGGTTCTATAGTGGAAACTGCAGATGGTGAGGGAACTGTAGATAGTATAGAAATATTAAAAGAAAATGTAAGAATAAAGTTCGAAGATGAGGATGGATATCATTATAAAAAATATAAAGCACAAGATGTTAAATTAATAAAAGCTAGTGAAACAGAACATGTTGACCCAGAAGAAAAAGAAAATGAAAAAGAGCTAGAAGAACTTGAAAATTTAGAAAAAAATGATATAGTAGTGGAAGACGATGAACTTTAGGGACGAACTTTAAAAAATATGAAAATCAAATGAAATAGAAAATGTAGTATTGAAAGGTGGTGAAATAAATGGCATATAAAATAACAGATAAATGTATAAGTTGTGGAGCTTGTGCAGCAGAATGTCCAGTTGGATGCATTTCACAAGGAGATGACAGATTTGTAATAGACCCAGAAGCATGCATCTCTTGCGGAACTTGTGCCGGTGTATGTCCAGTAGAGGCTCCTGTTGAGGAATAATATTTATATACAAAAAAGACGCACTTTAAAGGTGCGCCTTTTTTAGTTTTTATTCTTTGTTTGTCATTTCTTCTAATTGTAGTAATTCATTCCATCTTTTATCTACTATTCTTTGGAATTCCTCTATCATCCATTCGTTACCTGGTTTAAACATATGTCTAAAACGTTTTTGTGGTCTTAAGAATTCTTCTACTGGAAGTTTTTTAGCTGGTTTATATGTTATTTTGTATTTACCATTTTCTACTTCATATAATGGCCAATAACATGTATCTGCAGCTAATTTGTTAATTTGCATTAAATCTTCTGTTGCATAACCCCAACCTCTTGGGCAAGGAGCCATTACATTTAAGAATGTTGGACCTTCTGTATATATTGCTTTTTCTGATTTTTCGTATAAATCTTTAAAATTTGTCATAGCAAGAGTTTGAGCAACATATGGTAAATGATGACCAACCATTATTTTTGTTAAATCTTTTCTTTCTTGTGCTTTACCTGGAATTACTGTTCCAGCAGGTGATGTTGTTGTATCTGCAAATTTTGGTGTTGCAGAAGAACGTTGAATACCTGTGTTCATATATGCACCATTATCATAACATACATAAACCATATCATGTCTTCTTTCCATTGCTCCAGAAAGTGATTGTAGACCTATATCATAAGTTCCACCATCTCCACCGAATGCGATGAATTTAGTATGATTATCTTCTGGTAATTTTCCTTGTTTTCTTAAAGATTTATATGCAGCTTCAACTCCAGATAAAGTGCTACCTGCATTTTCGAAAGCTGTATGTATGAAAGAATCTGTCCAAGATGTATAAGGATATGCAAATGTAGAAACTTCCATACATCCAGTAGCTACTGCGATTACTGCATGGTCTTCAGGTTTTAGTGCACGTAAAACCATTCTTGCAACTGGTGGAGCGCCACAACCTGCACACATTTTATGTCCTTCTGAAAATCTAGAAGGTCTTGTTGCAACTATTTCTTTTAAATTATATGGCATTATTTTTCAGCTCCTTTCGTTCTTAATCCTAAATGTCTATAAGGATTATCTATTTTTCCTGTTTCAACTATTTCTAATAAGTCGTTATAAACTTTTTCGATATCAGTTGTTTTAGTATCTCTACCACCGATACCATAAATGTAACTTACAGCTGGTACATGAACATTATTTACATACATACCAGATGTAACATCTGTAAATAAAGCACCACCTATGGCGTTTAAAGAATCTGCTTTATCTAATACAGCAACTGCTTTTACATTTGCAAGTGCTTTTGCAATTTCTTCTGCTGGGAATGGTCTAAATACACGAACTTTTAAAAGTCCGGCTTTAATTCCTTTTTTACGTAATTCATCTATAACATATTTTGTTGTTCCAGCAGTAGAGTTCATACAAACTATTGCAACATCTGCATCATCTAATTTATATTCCTCGAAGAATCCATATTTTCTACCTGTTAGTTTTTCGAATTCGTCTGCAACTTCTAATATAACCTTCTTTGCATTTCTCATAGCTTGAGCTTGTTGCTCTTTGTGCTCGAATAAATATGGTTGTAAATCTAAAGGTCCTATAGAAATAGGTTCTTTGTTGTTTAATAAATAATGTTCTGGTTTATATGTACCAATGAATTTTTTAACAACATCATCTTCTAATAAATCTATTGTTTCTATAGAATGTGATGTAATAAATCCATCTTGACAAACCATTAATGGTAATAATACGTCTTTATGCTCTGCAATTCTATGAGCCATTAATAAATTATCATAAGCTTCTTGATTGCTTTCTGAGAATAACATTATCCATCCTGCATCTCTAACACCCATAGCATCTGAATGATCATTATGAATATTTAATGGTCCAGATACAGCACGATTTACAAGTGACATTACTATAGGTAAACGTAATGAAGAAGCTATATATAGCATTTCCCACATAAATGATAATCCGTTTGCAGATGTGGCTGTCATAGCTCTACCACCAGCTGCTTCTGCACCAATACATGCACTCATTGCACTGTGTTCACTTTCTACTGCAACGAATTCTGTATCAACTGTACCGTTGCTAACAAATGTAGAAAAGTATTGTGGTATTTCTGTAGATGGGGTAATAGGGAAGGCAGCTACTACATCTGGATTTATTTGTCTCATAGCTGTAGCGGCAGCTTCGTTACCACTTAAACGTTCTCTAATACTCATTATTCAACTCCCTCCTCTGTCATTGTAATTGCTTTGAAAGGACATACTTTAGCACAAACGCCACATCCTTTACAATAATCATAATTAAAATCTGTTCTTTTCATATCTTTTCCAACTGGAATTGCATTTTCTGGGCAAACAGGAAAGCATAAACCACATTGCCTACATTTTTCGCTATCAAAAACAGGTTTTATGCTTCTCCAGTCACCAGTTTTAACTTCTTTTGAATTTCCAGCATTATATATTGTTCCTCCAATTGTCATATCTTCCATTGGAGTTGAGTTATTTATATTTGTTTTATCCATTTTTAAACTCCTTTCCTATTGTACTTGTACAACTTTTTGAAGCGCTAGTTCTAATGCTTTCATATTGCCATCTATTACTTCTGGTTTCTTTGCAAATTTATGTTTGAAAGAACCTTTCATATCTTGCAAAAATTCTTTTTCAGGAATTATTCCTGTTACTTTTACTACTGCTGCAAGCATAGGTGTATTAGGAAAATATTTTCCTATTGTTTCTAAAGAAACTGATCTTGCATCTATTGTATATATGTGTCCTTTATATCCTTTTAATAATCTTTTTAGTGTTTCACCATCTTTTGTAGTGTTAATAACGATTGCTCCAGATTCTTTTAAACCTGCAGTAACATCTACGGAATGTAGTAAAGTGTCATCAACAACTACTACATAATCAGGATTATAAATATTACAATGCAATCTAATAGGTGTTGTGCTAATTCTGTTATATGCAGTAATTGGTGCACCCATTCTTTCAGCACCATATTCAGGGAAACCTTGAATATACTTTCCTGTATTAAATGCTGCATCAGCTAGTAATAAAGAAGCTGTTTTTGCACCTTGACCACCTCTACCATGCCATCTAATTTCAATTAAATCGTTCATTGGTTTGAAATTACCTCCTTTTTAGTAAATTTACATATAAATATACACATAAAGTATATTCTTAAAAAGGTTAGGTGTCAAGCAAATTTCTTAGAATAAATGGTCATGTAATATGTTAGAAAAATTAATGAAATTTGTATATCATAAAAAACGTAGAAATCTTACGCAAATAAGGTTTCTAGCATTGACTTTTTGGACTTTTTCATATATTATATTATTGTCAAATTTTATGTATAAATGAGATTTAAAAGCACTAGCTTAAGGAGGAAGTTTTATGGGAGAAGTAATAGTTATAACATCAGGTAAAGGAGGAGTAGGAAAAACAACAACAACAGCAAATCTTGGTTCTGCCCTAGCATTGGAAGGAAAAAAAGTAGTATTAGTAGATACGGATATAGGACTTCGTAACTTAGATGTCGTAATGGGTCTAGAAAATAGAATTGTATACGATATTGTAGATGTTGTAGAAAAAAAATGTAAACTAAGACAAGCTTTAATAAAGGACAAGCGTTTCCAAGAATTATTCCTATTACCTGCAGCCCAAACAAGAGATAAAAGTGCAATAACAGAAGAACAAATGAAGGAATTAACAAATCAACTAAAAGAAGAATTTGACTACATTTTAATAGATTGTCCAGCTGGAATAGAACAAGGATTTAAAAATGCCATTGTAGGAGCTGATAAGGCAATAGTAGTTACAATGCCAGAAATTTCTGCAATAAGAGATGCGGACAGAATAATAGGATTATTAGAGTCATCGGACATAAAAAATCCGGAATTGATTATTAATAAATTAAGACCAGAAATGGTTAGAAAAGGAAAAATGATGGATGTTGATGATATTGTAGATTTATTATCAATAAAACTTTTAGGAGTTGTGCCAGACGATGAATATGTAATTACTCAAACAAATAAAGGAGAACCTGTTATATCTAACAGAAGAGCACCTTCAGGAAAGGCGTATATGGAAACTGCAAAACGTATTCTTGGAGAAGATATAGAAGTAACAATACCTGGAAGAGAAAAGGGATTTTTTGCAGCGTTAAAAAGATTTTTTAAGAGAAAATAATTATTGTTCGGAGGTAGAAGATGTTTGAAAATATAGTAGGTTTCTTTAAAAAGATATTTAAAAAAGAAGAGGAAGAAGAAAGTAATAAAGATATGGCGAAAGAAAGATTACATCTAGTTCTAATGCAAGATAGAGCAAATGTTTCAGCAGACTTTTTAGAGATGATGAAACAAGAAATTATTGATGTAATTAAAAAATATATAGATGTGGATGAAAGCGAGATAGATGTACATTTAACTAGTCAAACTAGTGAAGACGGTACAACTGTAGGACCAGCGTTATTTGCAAATATTCCAATTGTTAGCATTAAACATACGGGAGAAATGGATGACGAAGTTAAAGAAAAAGTTCAGGAGCAGGAAGTAGAAAATGAGCCACCAAAAGAAGAAGTAAAAGAAGAGGTAGAAGATAAGGAAACAGATAAGGCTAAAGAAATTAAAGAAGATGGTCAAGATGATGAAAAAGAAGAAACAGAAAATGCTCAAAATACAGAAGTAGAAGAAAATAAAGATGATAAAAAAGAAACTGAGGAAGTAGTGTCTGAAGCAAAAGAATATAATGATGTTAATGTAGAAGATAAAGAAGAACAAAAAGAAGTAGAACCAGAAAAAGTAGAAAGTGAAAAAACAGAAGAAACATCAGATTCAAATAAAACAGAAATAGAAGAAAAACAAAAAGATACAGCAACACAGGAAAATAAGCAAACAAACACTGTAAAG
Organism: uncultured Clostridia bacterium; assembly: GCA_944388935.1. GTDB lineage: Bacteria > Bacillota > Clostridia > TANB77 > CAG-508 > Merdicola. The sequence goes on from CALXKK010000017.1 coordinate 36,202, forward strand.
ACACAAGAAACTATTATACATAATAATAGAAAAAGAAGAAATAAAAATAGACGAAGAAGATAAGGGATGTATAATCAAAAATAAATACGTAAAGGAAGAACTATGAAAAAGAAGATTTTAAAAAATGTTGACTGGGGAATTTTTATATGTTGTATTATACTATCTATAATAGGAATGGTTGCGCTATTTTCAGCAACTTATGATTCGGAAGATACTAGTTTGCAAAGACAAATTATATGGTTTGTAATTTGTATTCCAGTAGTTTTTATATTAATATTTATAGATTATGAGAGTATTGCAAAGATATCACCAATATTGTATGGTATTGTTTTAATATTACTTATTGTAGTTTTGTTTACCAATCCGGTAAATGGTGCTACAAGCTGGTTTAATTTGGGATTCCTTTCTATACAACCAGCTGAATTTGCAAAGATAGCGGTAATATTACTGTTAGCATTGGTATTGTGCAAAATACAGGAAAAAGATAAAGATGAAATAAATAGACCTAAAAAATTATTAATGGCTTTAGCAGTAGTAGCAGTTCCAGTGCTTTTAATAATAAAACAACCTGATTATGGTACTGCAGCAGCATTTTTAGTTGCAACAGTTATGATGCTATATACAGCAGGAATTAATAAAAAATATATTATTGGTACTATTTTACTAATAGTTATAGCTGTACCATTATTATATTTTTTCGTATTACCAGAACATGCAAAGGATAGAATAGAAGTATTTTTAAATCCAGAATCAGACCCACGTGGCTCAGGATATAACTTAACACAATCTAAGCTTGCAATAGGAGCTGGTCAATTAACTGGTATGGGATTATTAAAAGGTAATCAAACACAACTTGGATTCTTATATCCAAAGACAACAGACTTTATATTTTCTGTTATTGGTGAAGAGATGGGATTTATAGTTGCAGGTGCAGTAATCATAATTTATGTAATACTGATAACCAAGGCGATATATGTTGCTAAGACCGCAAAAGACGATCTGGGTGCATATATTGCAATAGGAATTGCAGGAATATTTTTGTTCCACATGGTAGAAAATATAGGAATGACAATGGGATTATTACCAATAACTGGTGTACCATTACCATTTGTAAGTTATGGAGGAAGTTCTTTGCTTACTAACTTTATTTTAATAGCATTATTATTAAATATTAGTGGTAGAAGACAAAAAGCGATATTTATAGAGTAAAAGTTGAAAGTATTTACTTTCAACTTTTGCAGTTAAGAGAAAAGCAAAATATAAGGAGAGAGAAAATTGTTTTTAAAAAGATTAAAGATAGGAAATCTAGAATTAAAAAATAATGTGTTTTTAGCACCAATGGCAGGAATTACAGATAAACCATATAGAATTCTATGCAAAGAAATGGGAGTAGGACTTGCTACAACAGAAATGATAAGTGCAAAAGCAATTTATTACCATGATAATAAAACTAAGAAATTATATAATTTAGATGGAGAACCAAGACCAATTAGTGTTCAACTATTTGGAAGTGATATAGAAGCTATAAAATATGCAACGCAAGAAATAGATAAAATAGCAGATGTTATAGATTTTAACATGGGATGCCCAGCACCCAAAATTGTAAAGAATGGTGATGGAAGTAATTTATTACTTCACTTAGATTTAGTAGAAAAAATTGTTAAAGCAATTAGAGAAAATACAGACAAACCAATAACATTTAAAATAAGAAAAGGTTGGGACGAAAATAATGTTGTAGCTGTTGAAGCTGCTAAAATAATAGAAAGAGCTGGAGGCTCTGCAATTACAGTTCATGGTAGAACAAGGAAAGAATTTTATTCTGGAAAAGCAGATTGGGACATTATAAAGCAAGTAAAAGAAAATGTAAGTATTCCTGTAATAGGTAATGGTGATATAGTAGATGAAGAATCTGCAGAAGAAATGTTTAAATATACAAATGTTGATGGAATTATGATTGGGAGAGCAGCTTTTGGAAATCCTTGGATTTTTAGAGAAATAATATATTATTTAAAAACTGGTAAAAAATTAGAAAAGCCTACTTTGGAAGAAAGATATAATATGATGGTAAGACATATAAATATGGAAATAGAAGAAAGAGGAGAAGAAGTTGCTATAAAAGAAATGAGAAAACAATTAAGTTGGTATATAAAGAATTTAAAAGATGCAAGTCAAATGAGGGATAAAATAAATAAGATTATAGACAAAGAAGAATTATTAAATGAAATAAAAACATATTTCGAATATCTAAAAAATAATTGAATAAAAATAGAAAAAGAATAGTATTTTACTATTCTTTTTAGTTTGTTCGTTAGGAGGATATCATGAAGAAAAATACATTAATTATTTTTTTGATTTTTGCAATAATATTAATTTTTTCAATTATTTTTTTCACAACAGATAATAAAAAAGTTGAAATTGGGAATAATGATAATAATCAAATTTTAAATATGAACTCGTATGAAGCAAAAATAGAGGTTACTGTAGTAAGTAATAAAAATACAAATAAGTACAAAATGATTCAACAATATAAGAAGGGAGAATATTGTATACAAGAAGTAGAGGAACCGGAGAATATAAGAGGAGTAAGAATGGAATATTCAAATAATACATTATCCATAAAAAATAGTAATTTAAATCTTACGAATATATATGAAAATTATAAATATATAGCAGAGAATAATTTATTTTTAAATGAATTTATAGATGACTTTAATAATAATAGTAATTCGAAGCGAGAAGAAAATAAAGATGAAATTATTTTAACAACTGATTGTAGAACTCAAGAAAACAAATATCAAGTAAAAAAGAAATTGATAATAGATAGCAAAACAAATAAGCCTAAAAAATTAGAAGTACAAGATATTAACCAAAATATAACTGTTTACATATTATATAATGAGATAAGTTATAAGTAGTTAATACGCTATTTTCTTTATCTCGAGCTAGTATTTAAAACAAGATATATACTAATAATGGGAGTGAAGAAAATGAATATAAAAAGAGGCGACATGTTTTATGCGGATTTAAGTCCTGTTGTTGGCTCAGAACAAGGGGGCATTAGACCAGTTTTAATAATTCAAAATGATCTAGGAAATAAATATAGTCCAACAGTAATTGCAGCAGCAATTACATCTCAAAAAACTAAAAATAAGTTGCCTACACACATAGAAATTAATTCAAAGGATTTTGGCTTAAAATCAGATTCTATAGTACTTGCAGAACAGATAAGAACAATAGATAAAAGTAGATTAAAAGAGAGAATAGGACATATAGATAATGATGAAATTATTGGAAAAATAAATAATGCTCTTGGTGTTAGTTTTGGCTTGGGAGAGTAAAAAAGTGATGACTGTTTAGTCATCACTTTTTTTAAGGAAAAGATATATTAAAAAGGACCGTCCTCAAGTCTGAAGTGAACCCAAATTGTTAGACAAAAAAGTTTAACAAGGAGGGTTCATTTTTTATGAGTAAATATTCGAGT
>CALXKK010000018.1 GCA_944388935.1 uncultured Clostridia bacterium
CTATAACTTATATTGTAAGTTATTTCTTGGTCTAAGCTATCTACTTTACCAGTTCCATCTTTAGAAATACTTTGCTCTTCTTTTGGCTCTACATATGTTTGCTCTGGCTCTTCTGGAACTTTTTCGTCTTGTCCTGTTGGTGTTCCATCCTCGTCTACCTCAGTTGTGTAGGCTGTGTTCTTTATCTTAGTTCCATCCACCAATTTATTTACTGTAACTTTGAACTCAACAACTTTTTCTTCGCCAATACCTAAAGTTACTCTTATTCCATTTTGTAAATCTGTAGCTGTCTTGCTACTGTCTGCAACATCTCCAACTTTGACGCTTCCTTCTACAAATGTTGTTCCCGTTGGTACTGTATCTTTTACAAGCACTGTACCTTCTCTTGTTCCATCATTTCTTACTCTAATTCTGTAAGTAATTGTGTCGCCTTCTTTTACCTTGGTTCCACTTACTGGGTCAGATTCTTTGTGTGATGTAATATTCGCTTTTGTTACTGTAGTTGTAACTTCATTTGTTGGCTCGTTATCTATTGTAGCTGTGTTCTTTAGTTCTTTACTATAAATTCCATCTACTAATGAGTCTACAATTCCTGCAAATTTCACATCAACACTACCAAACTCTGGAACTTCTACTTGTATTCCGTTCTTTAGGTTTTGCTCTGTGTAAACTGTTCCTAAGTTTCCAACCATTATTTGAGTATTACTATCAAAACTTATTCCTTCTGGTAATGTATCTTTTAATGTAACTGTTTTTGCTAGGTTACCGCCATTTGTAATTCTTACTGTATATGTTACTTTGTCTCCTTCTCCAGCTTCTTGTTTATCAACAATTTTTTCAGCGCTTATTTCAGCTTTATAAATTGTACTATCATAGCTTCCTTCTGTTTCATCGCTTGTTTTTTCTGGAGTAAGTAATTCGATATGTCCTTTAACATTGTTTGTTATTTTTTCTTGGTTCATATCTAATCCAATGTAAACAACTTTAATGTTCTTAGTTATATTTACAGAACCTTTTCTAGAATAGCTATCTAAGTCTGATACATTTTCTGTCCATGTTATCGTTTTACTTACATCATCATAGTTTCCTCCATCCAACTCAGACTTATTCAAGTCTATTGAATAAGGTAATGTATCTACAATTGTTACTTCTGCGTTTCCAATGTAATCAGTAATTTGTGCGTTATATGTTATTGTATAATTTACTTCTTGGTTTGAAGATGTAATTCTATCTGTACCTGTCTTTGTTACTGTATTTGTTACTGTAGGTGTTTTTAATCTGTAATAGTAAATAACTTCTGTATCATTTTCTGCTATTGTTCCAGTAGCATTTACTGGTAATTTTTCAGTCACTAATTCATAGTTTGATTGAATGTCTTCTGCTGGGTTTGTTGTGTATTCTTCTCCTTGAGCTCCTTCTATTGTTTCATCTTGCACTTGTCCTCCATCTGCACTTGGAACTCTTGTTGTTGTAGTTGCTCCATCCGTATCCATAATGTAATGGTGTACTATTACTTTTCCATATTCACTAACATTTGTTACAGTCATTGCGTCTTGGTCTACAGTTCCTTTTGAATAGAATTTATTACCTAAATCTTCCTCATCAACTGTATATTTAATCTCATTACCATAATTGTCTAGTTTTGGTAAGTCGTTAAATGTGTATACCCAATTATTTGCATTTGAAGGGTCTACGTTTGCCTCAGATGTTAATACTTGTTGATATGAACTATTTACTCCTTCACCTGTTCCCGTAAGCTTCATAGTTACACTTGTTGGACGTTTTCCGGCTAAGTTATTTTTATCATCCCAAATCTTTGTAACTGTTACAGATGTCTTTTCGTCTGGAACTTCGAATGTATTTGTTACTGTCTTATCTTCTTGGCTTACAACTGTATTTTCTGTTGTATAGAATTTATTGTTTAAATTCTCTTCGCTTAATGTATAAACGATTTCGTCACCATTTACTGAATTGTATTTTGGTAAATTATCGAACGTATATGTCCATTTATTAGTATCTTGTGAATCTACATTATTAGTATTAGTTAAAGTATATTTGTATGGACTATTTACATCAGTTGTATCATTGCTTGTTAACACTAGAGTTACTGAACTTGGACGCTTTCCTGCAGAATTATTATTGTCATCCCATATTTTTGTTACTGGTACAGAAATTCTTTCATCTGGTACTACAAATTTATTTGTAATAGTAAATCCAGAATTCATATCTCCGCCTATAACTTTATTTGCACTTGTATAGAATATATTTCCTAAATCAGCTTCATCTGCTGTGTAATTTATTTCTTGTCCTTGTGCATTATATTTTGGAACGCTAAATGTATGGCTCCATCTGTTTGTATCTCCACCAACTGCGTCGTCCATAGTAACTGGTTCTGAAGCTACAATTTGTTCTCCATTTTTAACTTGTAATGTTACACTTGCTGGTCTCTTGTTTGCACTGTTGCTATTGTCGTCCCATACTTTAGTTACTGTTACATCTACCTTGTCGCCTGGCACTTGGAATGTATTTGTAACTGTTCTGCTACCTTGGTCCACGTTAGATTTAATATAGAAATCATTATTTAAATCTTTCTCGTTTATTGTGTAAACTACTTCATTACCATAATCATCATATTTTGGTAAATCTGTAAATGTGTATTCCCAAGTATTTGTATCTCCATCTACTTTATCTGCTTCTGTTAGTTCTTGCTCTCTAGAGATATCTACTCCTTGTCCTTTTCCTGTAAGTGTTAATGTTACACTTGTTGGACGTCTGTTATTAGCATTACTATTGTCATCCCAGTATTTCTTAGCTGTAACTTGTGTCTTCTCATCTGGTACGCTAAATGTATTTGTTACTGTCTTTGCGTCTTGGTCAATGCTTGCAACATAGAAGTTGCTGTTTACATTCTCTTCACTTAATGTGTAAGTAATTTCGTCTCCATTTACAGAGTTGTATTTTGGTAGATTTCTAAATGTGTATGTCCATTTATTTGAATCTGTTGAATCCTTATTCTCATCAGTTAAAGTTTGTCTATATGGACCGCTTCCGTCGCTACCATTTAATACTAAATCTATACTTGTTGGACGTTTGCTTGCAACATTGCTGTTGTCATTCCAAATTTTAACAACCGGTATTTCAACTGTATCTGTTGGAACTTTAAATGTGTTTGTTATTGTCTTCGTATCTTGCTCTACATTGCTATTCTCTTTTGTATAGTATATATTGTCTAACTCTTCGCTTAATGTGTATACAATTTCGTCACCATTTGCATCATATTTTGGTAAGTTTCTGAAAATATATTCCCAATTATTGTTGTTTCCTTGAACTGCATCTGCAATTGTTACAGATTGTTTGTATGTTTGTCCATTTCCATTTAACACTAATGTTACAGAATTTGGACGTTTGTTTGCAGAATTATTGTTATCATTCCATACTTTTGTTACTGGTACATTTATTAAGAATTCTGTTGGAATATCTTTTGTATCTTCTACTGTATCTGTCTTTTCGGGTGTTTTTAAGTTAATTGTTCCTGTTACTCTGTTAGATACATTTGGTTGTGTTACGTCTAAGTCTTTGTATACTAAGCTAATATTCTTTGTTATATTTATTTGATTATTTGTATTCGTAAATGAATTTATTCCTGTAATACTTTCCTTCCAAGTAATTGTCTTAGAATTTGCCTCATAGCTTCCACCATCTAAGTTAGAACTTCCTTCAACTATTTCGTATGGAAGATAATCTACTATTGTTACTTCTGCATCACCTATATATGTATCTACATTTGCTGAATATGTAATTGTATATGGTACTGCTTGGTCTTTTTCTGTTACTTTGTCTAAAGTAGAGTTTTTATCTATCTCACTTTGTTCAATAGTAGGGTCTTTTAAATTATAGTAATATGTTACAACAATTTGTTCTTGTGTCATTGTTCCATTTGTATTAGGTGGCGTAGCTACAACCTTATAGTTTTGTGGAATATCACTTGCTACTTGAGTAGAATAGATGTCTCCTATCTCTCCATCTATTGTTACATCTTCACTAAGTTTTTCTGTTGTGTTTTCTTTATAATGATGTACTAATACGCTTGTTCTTACATCTTTAAATGTTACTACTACTTCTTTATCTTCTTGCATGTTTGTAAATTTATCTAAAATTACTGAATGATCTGTTTCTTCTTGAAATTCAATAGGAGTTCCGTTTACTGTTATCTTATCTACTCTATAGCCTTTATCTGGTGTTGCTACTATATCTTTCTTACTATCTTTTCCTTTATCTACGCTCTCGTATACATCTTCTCCTTCTCCGCTTATGTTTCCTCCTGTTCCCTCTACTTTTGTGTTTATATTATATTGAATTGTTCTTATTCCGGCATTTACGTTTTCTTCTATCATTTCTGGAGCTGTCATATTATTTAATCTTGTTATTTCATCTGTTTGTTTTGTATCTGTATTAAATTTACTATTTATTTCTATATTTGATCCTACACCTTTATCTGTCAATTCATGTAAATCGTCTACTACTACTTCTACTTTATATGTTCCTTTATCAAGGTTATTAAACTCATACTCACCATTTGAATTAGTTGTAGTTGTTGTTATTACTAAATTAGTTGTACCATTTAATAGCTTTAATGTAACTCCTTCTGCATAAGTTTCTCCGTCATCAATTACACCATTTCGATTAGCATCGTTCCATACTTTTCCTTGTATCTTTCTACTTACTACTTGTGCTCTAACTGTTCCTGTTTCTAGTTGATTAGAACTAGTATTTATTTGTGCCATTGTATTATTAGCATATACATTTTCAGCTGCATTACTATTTGTATTTAAGGTTATTTCTATTTCTAATTTAGCTCTACCTGCTAATTGTCCTTTAATAGCAAAACCTGTTGCACTTTCATTCAAATTTGCTCCTATTGTTTTAGTTGACCAGATACTATCTGTTCCTATTCCCGTATTCTTAGCGTCCATATTTCTTACAGTTGTTGAATTTGTTGTATATAGACTTAAATTACTATTTGATTGTGTTGCACCACTTATTGTTTGGTTAACATTTATATTATTAACAGTATAGCTTCCTTCAAAACTACTTCCTCTATTATCATTATTATATGGAAGTATATCTAAAAGTTGGAACTCTGGTACTGTTTCATCTGTATTATTTGAATATACGATTTTGTATTTTACTTGTCCGTTTTTTTCTATAACTGGTGCCTCTACTTCTTTATATAGTCTATGACTTGCTAAGTTTATTACATTTATCGATGTTGTCGAAGTTCTAAAATTAATTGCACTATTTCCAATTTTAGATATTCCATCACTACCTATTACTTCTGATACTACAAATTTAGTAGAATATTGTGTGCCATTAGAAGTTTCATTATCTATATTAGCATCAAACTTAATTGGTGTTATTGCTTTACCAGATGTTACTCCATATATGTACCATACCAATGTTGTACTGCCATCATTATTATTTGTTATTTCTGGCTCTGTATAACTTGTATCTCCTCTTTTACTACTTCCTGCTACATACTCTAATCCATTAGGTATTGTTACTTCAGCTTTTAATGTTACATTACTTATTTGAGAACTTAAATTCTCATTTGCATCTAATTGTGGTTGTACACTGTATGTAACTACATTCTCATTTTTCCCTAAATCATAATTTACTTTATCAGCATTAGTACTATCAATAGCTTTAATACTTCCATGAAGATTAGCTCCTACTACTAATACTGTGTTTCCCCATTGCCATCCTCCACTATGGGTTCCTGAAATTATATTTCCTGTTTCGTCATATTCTGTTTTTATATAGTTAAGATTTCCTGAATCCCATGTTGGCGTTGGCCATTTTACATTTGGATTTGTTATTGTATACGTAGTTCTATCTAATTTTTCTATCCACATTTTAGTCCTTTGGGTTATTCCATATGTTTTTCCTATTGTTGCTGTATCTCTTATTTTTAATGGTATCAATAATTGATTATTAGTCCCTGAACTTCTTGCAAGATATCCTCCTGTTGTCTCAGCATATATTCCTATACATATTTTACCATTTGGTATATCTTCTATACTGTCATAAACATCCATATCCTCTATATTTGCATTATTCATTTCTGTTTGACTCGTCCAGTTACTTCCATCTTTTTTTGTTACATACCAAATCCTAAATGTTGCATTTCCATCCATAGCCCATATTTGATATCTATCTCCATTATCAAAGTATCGTGGTTCAAAACCTTCTCCATCAAATTTTATAAATCTATTTGCTGTATAAATATCATAATCACCTGTTTGACCAATCTGAAATTTAGTCTCTAATCTTATTTTAGCTCCAATTGGTGAACTTCCATCTCCTGCACCATAATTACTCTCTATTATTTTGTTATTTGAACCAGTTACTGCAATAGTTTGAGTATTCCAACCTTTTTTATATAATACATGTTGTGTAGTTATTGTATCATCACTTGTCTCCATTTGATTACTTACTTTGTTTCCTGTTACGGATGTTATATTCACATTACTATCTGAAATTGTTAAATAATAGTTTCTATCTTCCATTGTGCTAGCTGTATTATCTGGTACAAATATTTGCATATACCCTACACTAAATGTTCCCATATTATCTGTATATATTTTCTTTTTATTTTTATTATAAGCATATGATGATGCATAATATGGAAATGTTCCATCAAACTCATAATCATTAATAGTTACTTTTAATTTGCTTCCTTCTTGTATCAGTTTTATATTTCCTGAATTATATGTATAAGTTGATTCACTTCCATCAGAAGCCTTTACTCCCAATGGTAAGTTTGCATCATATTGATTATAACTAGCTACAAAATACATATCTCTTCCTACTATTAAGCCAGTCAAATTATTTTTATCCCAATCATTTAATCTATAGTTCCATAATACAGGTGTACATTCATCTGTTATATCTTTTAATTCATCTGAACCAAATTCACTTCTTTCTAATTTTAAATCTATATCAAATGATATTTCTCCTTTTGGATATTCTAGTCCTTTTAAACCTTTAGATTCGTTATCATTATATAACTGAACTGTGAATCCAAATCCATACATTCTTCCTAATGTATCACCTTCCCCATAGTTAACTGTTGCTTTATTTGATAAATAATCCGTATTACTATGTAACTGAACATTATACTTTCCCGTTGCACTTACTATTATTTTTTCTCCATTTACTTTAACCTTATCCTGTTCATCATTTCCTTCCAAATCAAATGTGAATGTTGGTACTATCTCTGTTCCATTTCCTGCTCCATATACTTGTAATACAAAAACTAGTGATTGGTTACCAGGAATAGTTACTTCTTTATCATTCATTGTATATTGTCCTGTTAATGTTCTTCCATCACTACTTACTTGTCCATTTTCAAGCCATTGCATAGAACTTGTATCCCATTTCATTACATTAGCACACGCTTCGGGAAGTGTAACATTTACATTTATTACTCCACCTTTTAAGTTTGAGTCAGCAATTCCACTCTTTAATGCCATTGTTAAATTTACTGTCCATGTTACTTGGTCAAATGAACGTACAATATTGTTGTCCTCTGAACTATCATTACCGGGATCGTCATTACTATCAAATGGTCCTGTTCCTGTTTTTACTTGCGTTATTTGTGCAGAAGAAATATATCCTTTATCTCCGTTCACAATTCCTCCTGCATTGTATCCGTTTTCGCTTCCACTTAAACTTTCGCTTTTATTTTTATTAAAAGAAAAAATAAGCGCAAAAATTCCTAGTAGAACCATTATTCCTACTAGAATTCCTACACCTATTATTATTTTCTTATTTTGGCTTAAACTACCTGTGTGTGTGTGTGTGTGTGTGTGTGTGTGTGTGTGTGTACAGCGCCAACGTTTTCAGGCTTTACATTTTTATTGTTATTTTTCTTACCCATAAGTCGTATCCACCTACTTCTCCTCATAATAACTTATTATATTAATTTTAACTACTTATATATAATAAGTAAATAGAGCACTGTTTCACATTTTTGAAACAATGCTCTATCTCTTTACGGATACTATTTTTCGACATCTAATATTATTTTTTTATTACATTTAATTCTTAGTCTTTACTTTACCTCTTCTACATATATTTTATCATTTACAACTACTAATGTATATTTATTTAATTTTTCAATATTACTTAGTTCTTCTGTGTTTGCATATCTCTCTATTTGTTCTTTTGCCTCTTCTTGTTTTGCCTTTATTTTATCCTCTTCGGATTTCTTTAAATATTTAAATTCTATCATTATAGAATAATATCCTTTATTTCTTTCTCTTGGAATTAATACTATGTCTGGATATTCCCTTTCTACTTCCATTTCTGACTTGACTGTATAAGCTTTTAAATTCATTGCTATGCAATAGAATATCAGCTTCACATACTTTTCATCAAATCTTTGATAATCCCTGTTAGATAAATTCTTTAAATATTTTTCTAAAAGCTCTACTGCTTTTTCTATTTTTCCTTCTAGTGCTACTTCTATTCCTATTTCCGTATAATATTTGCTATCTATATCTAAGTTTTCTTGGTCATTTAATATCTTCAAGAAATATTCACTATATATTTCTTTCATTACTTTATTTGGTATATTTAATTTTGTATACCCTGCGACTTCGTCTTCTATTGTTAAATATCCCAAGTAAAATAACATTGATAACATTTCTTTTTCTCCAAATTCAATTGCTGGATTGAATTTTTGCGTTATTTCCGTTATTGCTCCCTTTCCTGAAATAGTTCTTTCTATAATATCTAATCTATTTTCATTTCTGCAGAGCGTTAACATATTTCCTATCTTATTATAATCACTTGCAATATTTACATCTACTAATTTTTCTGGTATTTCTTTGTATGTTACATATTCATTTAAGAAATACAAGCACATATTGGAATTATACATTTTTTCGTTTGCTTTTGAAGAAAATCTGTATCCATCATAATTTTCTTTCAGTATAGGCAACAATTCTTCTTGTTCATCCTTTCTTATTTCTTGAGCTTCCATTAGTTTTACTAATTCTTCTTTCGTAAATCCCATCATTTCATTAAAACTTCTGTCTTGTGTTTTATCTGAAGCTATATTAAATCCGGATGTCATACTATCAAGAGTTATTGGAGCTACACCTGTTATGAATATTCTATCTACTACACTTTCTGTTCCTTCTTTTAATATTTCATACCATTTTCTTATTTTTCCATTTTTTGATACAAGATTTTTAAAATGTTCTGTTTTAAACCCTAGTAATTCATTTGCGAAGTGGTCATATTCGTCTATTATTACGTATAATTTCTCTCCTATTTTTTGATTTTTAAAGGCAATTATTAAATTATTTAGTAAACCTTCAGATGTCATTTCTGGATTTATATAAAAATCTAATTCATAATTTTCTATAAAATCTGATATTGAAGCTATTACTTTTTCTTTAAATGCTTGCACAGTTGTTTCTACATTTGAAGTATCAATTCCTGAAAAATTGAATCTTAATATGTAATAACTATTTTTTAATTTGGTTGGGTTCTTCCCTATATATATTTCTCCAAATAATTCTTCGAATTCATCTTTCTTTTTTATATCATAATAACATTCAAGTACCCTTGTAAACAACGTTTTCCCAAACTTTCTAGGTCTAAAAAACATTATATAAGGTTCTGCTAGATTTTCTAATTGTTCAATGTATTTTGTTTTATCTACATAATAATAATTATTCTTTACTAATCTTTCATAATCACTTATTCCATAAGGTAACTTCTTCATTTTGCTTACCTCACTTCCTTTTATTTTTAATATAGAGGAGGTTACATTTCCTCCTCTACACCTTATATTATTTAATTAAGGCCAAAACAAAAGCAATAAATCTGCATTAAACACCTTTCATAGAAAGTCTTACTTTTTGTCTTTCTTGGTCTATTCCGATAACTTTTACTTTTACAATGTCCCCAACGGAAACAATGTCTGATGGATTCTTTACAAACTTTTCGCTCATCTCTGATATGTGGACAAGTCCATCATGTTTTACTCCGATATCCACAAATGCTCCAAAGTCTATTACATTTCTTACTGTTCCTGTTAATATCATTCCTTCTTTTAGGTCTTCAAATTTTAGTACATCCTGTCTTAATATTGGCTTTGGCATATCTTCCCTAGGGTCTCTACCAGGTTTAGAAAGTTCATCTATAATATCTTTTAATGTCATTTCTCCAACATCTAACTTTTTAGCTGTCTCCGGTACTTTTACTCCTGCTAATTTCTTTCTTATTTCTGTTAGCTTGTCTTTATCTTTTAAATCGCTTGTTTCATATCCCAATGATTTTAATAATTCTTCTGCTATTGCATAGCTTTCTGGGTGTACCGCTGTGTTTTCCAATGGATTTGTTCCGTCTGGAATTCTGATAAATCCTGCACATTGCTCAAATGCAACTTTACCTAGCTTAGGAACTTTTAGTAATTCTTTTCTTTCTTTTAGCTTTCCGTTTTCGTCCCTATATTTTACAATGTTTTTGGCAATTGTTTTGTTTATTCCAGAAACATAAGAAAGCAATGATGGTGTTGCTGTGTTTACATCTACACCTACTTTATTAACGCTGTCTTCTACTACGCCTGCTAGGCTTTCCTCTAATTTCTTTTGATTTACATCATGTTGATATTGTCCTACACCTATAGATTTTGGGTCAATCTTTACAAATTCTGCAAGTGGATCTTGTAGTCTTCTTGCAATAGATATAGCTCCCCTTATAGAAACATTTATGTCTGGATATTCTTCTGTTGCAAGCTTTGATGCAGAATATACTGATGCACCTGCTTCACTTACTATTGTATATAAAACTTTGTGGTCACATTTTTTAATCATCTCAGAAACAAACATTTCAGATTCTCTAGAAGCTGTTCCATTTCCTATTGCTATCATATCAACGTGGTCTTTGTTTATTAATTTTACTAATTCCTTTTCTGCTCCTGCAACATCATTTTGTGGCTCTGTTGGGTAAACAGTTGTAATGTCTAGAACTTTTCCTGTTTCGTCTATTATTGCAATTTTGCAACCTGTTCTATATGCTGGGTCAAATCCCATAACTGTAATACCTTTTATTGGAGCTCCAAGTAATAATTGTTTTGCATTTTTACCAAATACTTTTATTGCTTGTTCCTCTGCTTTTTCCGTTAAGTCTGACCTTATTTCTCTATCTACAGAAGGTTCTATTAATCTCTTAAAACTGTCTTGGATTGTGTCTTTTAAATACCCAGTAAATTGTGTTTCGCCTTTAATTATATCCTTCTCTATTTTTTCTAGAATTTTCTCTTCATCTTTTACAATCTTTACTTTTAAGAAATCCTCTTTTTCTCCTCTGTTTATTGCAAGTATTCTATGGCTAGGCATTTTATTAACATTTTCACTAAAGTCATAATACATCTCGTAAGCAGACCTTTCGTCCGGTTTAGTTGCTTTTGTTTCTATAACACCTTTAGAATATATAATTTGTTTAATCATCTTTCTGTACTCAGGATTATCAGAAATCATTTCTGCAATAATATCTAAAGCTCCTTGAATTGCCTCTTCTACTGTTTTAACTTCTTTTTCTTCGCTCACATATTCTTCTGCAATTTCTTTTATGTCTCTTGTTTCTTCTTGGGCTAAAATAATATTTGCCAAAGGCTCCAATCCCTTAGCTTTAGCAACAGTTGCTCTTGTCTTCTTCTTTTGTTTATATGGTCTATAAATATCCTCCACTTCCGCAAGTGTTGTAGCATTTTGTAAGTCCTTTTTTATTTCGTCAGTCAATTTTCCTTGCTCATTAATAGAGTTTTCAACCTCTTCTTTTCTCTTTTCTAGGTTTCTTAAATAAGTTAGTCTTTCACCAAAAGTTCTTAAAACCTCATCAGAAAGCCCACCTGTAACTTCCTTTCTATATCTAGCAATAAAAGGAATAGTATTACCTTCATCTATTAATTTAATAGTATTCTCCACTTGGCTTGTTTTTATCTTTAGTTCATCTGCTATAGTTTGTATAATTTTATCCATCATTTTTCTCCTCTCAGGGATTTGGGGACGGTCCTTTTTTTCCCTGTTTTACAGGGAAAAAAGAGCAGTCCACGATACTTCTCCCCATTAAATACGTATTTTAATAAATCGGGACTGCTCTAAAAATCACGGTTAAAACCGGGATTTTTAGGACCGTCCCTTTTTCCCTATTCTAATCCTAAGTATTCATTATATGTGCATTCTTTGTCGACTATTTTTCCGTCTTTTTTAATATCTATAATTCGGTTTGCTACGGTTTGCATTAATTGATGGTCGTGTGATGCAAATATCATATCTCCTTTAAATCTTTCCATTCCTTCGTTTAATGCTGTAATGCTTTCCATATCTAGATGGTTTGTTGGCTCGTCAAAGATTAAGAAGTTTGCACCAGATAGCATCATCTTAGACAATACGCATCTTACTTTTTCTCCTCCAGATAAAACCTTTACATTCTTTAAGGCTTCGTCTCCAGAGAATAGCATTCTTCCCAAGAAGCTTCTTACGTAAGTTTCGTCCGGGTCCTTTGAATATTGTCTTAGCCAATCTGTTATACTTAAGTCTTGCGTAAATAAATAGCTGTTATCCTTTGGGAAATATGATTTAGTTATTGTTGTTCCAAAGCTAACCGTACCAGAGTCTGGCTCTACTTCTCCCGCTAGGATTTGGAATAATAATGTTCTTGCATTTTCGTTATCTGCCAATACCGCAATCTTATTATCCTGTTTTACTGTAAAAGATACATTATCTAATAATTTTTCGCCATCAACTGTTTTAGTTAAGTTCGTAACTGTTAGAATATCATTTCCTGGCTCTCTATCTGGCTTAAAGTCTATATATGGATATCTTCTGTTAGATGGTTTTATTTCGTCTAATTGAATCTTTTCCAAAGATTTTTTCCTTGATGTTGCTTGTTTAGATTTAGAAGCGTTTGCGCTAAAACGTGCTATGAATTCTTGCAATTCTTTTATCTTTTCTTCTTTCTTTTTGTTTGCATCTTTCATTTGCTTTAAGGCTAACTGACTAGATTCGTACCAGAAATCGTAGTTTCCTGGATATACTTTTATTTTTCCAAAGTCAACATCAGCTATATGTGTACATACTTTATTTAAGAAATATCTATCATGTGATACTACAATAACTGTATTTTCGAAATTTATTAAGAATTCTTCTAGCCATTGAATTGTTTTTAAGTCTAAGTCGTTTGTAGGCTCATCCAATAGCAAAATATCTGGATTTCCAAACAAACTTTGCGCAAGCAATACTTTTACTTTTTCTCTGTCTTCTAGTTCTTTCATTTGTTTATAATGATTTTCTGGAGAAATTCCTAAATCATTTAACAATGTTGCTGCATTTGTTTCCGCATTCCATCCATCTAATTCCGCAAATCTTTCCTCTAGCTTTGCGGCTTTCATTCCATCCTCTTCTGTGAAATCTTCTTTAGCATAGATTTCCTCTTTTTCTTTCATTATGTTGTACAATTCTTGGTCTCCCATTATAACTGTATCCAATACATTGTACTCGTCATAAGCAAAGTGGTCTTGCTTTAAAATAGATATTCTCTCTCCTTTATCTACTGTTACATCTCCTTTGCTTGGTTCCAATTCGCCAGAAAGTACTTTTAAAAATGTAGATTTTCCAGCTCCGTTGGCTCCTATTATTCCGTAACAATTTCCTTTTCCAAACTTAATATTTACGTCTTCGAATAACACTCTTTTTCCAAAACGAACTGTTACACCGTTTACAGATAGCATATTTTTTCCTCCTTATTGGCTTTTTTTCAGCTTGAATTATTATATACTATTTTTTAGCTTTTTACAACAGACCTACTTAATTCCCTAATCGCCATTAATTGTCTTTCTTTGGTCTTTTATTACTTTTAAAATATGTTCATCATTTGTTTCTATTTTATTTAAATTCTCTAGGGCTTCCTGCTTTTTGCCATTTTTGTATGCTGCTGTTGACATACTTAAATAGTATGTATTCTTTAATTCTTGTGTATTTGGCTTTATCTTGATACTTTTTAACTTTTCATAGAAAGTTTTAGCATCATCTGTTTTCTGGTATTCGCGCATTATCTTATTATATTTAATGCAAAATCTACGCGATAATATTTTGTCCATAAACAATACTATAACTGCGTAAACCGTTGTAAATAAAATAACAAAAATAACTTGAGTTATTATAAATGTGCTTGTTTTATTCATATTAAAATATCTAAATAAAAATATTATTATAAATTCGCATATTAAAAATACAATAAAATATACTCTATCAATTTTCTTTTCTTTCATTTTATAGCTCCTTTGCGTAATGTAGTTAAGATTATATTTCTTGCGTAGGTCGCAACCAAATTTTTATAAATCGCCTTTGCGTAATATCATGTTGATTATATTATATCTGGTCCTTTAAGTCAAAAGCTGTTAGGTATTATATTATACCAGAAAAATTAAAGCAAAAGATGCTAGGCATTATATTACCAAAAAAATGAAGTAAGATATATAAATACCTTACTTCTTATAATCATAAATCATTTAAAACTTTATAGACTATCCCTAAGTTTCACAAAGCCAAGCTTAACATAAAATTTGAACTTTTAAGGTCCGTCCCTAAAGTTCATTAGCTTAACATATCTTTGTTCTTTAGCCATATAACAGAAACTATTGTTAATAATGTTGCTATAAAAATCATTATCCAAAATCCAAATGGATTTGTTTCGAATGGAAGTTTTACGTTCATTCCCCAGAAACTTGCAATCATTGTTGGTATTGCAATTATAATTGTAATTGATGTTAATGTTTTCATAACTCCATTTAGGTTGTTAGAAATTATAGAAGCATATGCGTCCATTGTTCCATTTAGGATGTCGCTATATACTTTACTCATTTCTATAGCTTGTTTATTTTCTATTATTGCGTCCTCTAATATGTCTTCATCTTCGTCGTATAATTTTATATTTTTTATTTTTAGAGTTCTTTCCATAACAGCTTCGTTTGACCTTAATGATGTTGTTATATATACTAGAGATTTCTCTAAGCTTAGTAATTTTAATAGCTCTCTATTTTTCATAGAGTGGCTTAAAACATTTTCTGCTATTTCTGTTTCTTTGTTAATCTTTTTTAAGTAATTTAGATAATCTGAAGAATTATTGTACATCATTTGTAATATGAATCTACTTTTTTTGTATGTACAAAAACTTTTTATTTTTCCTGTTTCGAATCTCTTTATTAAACTACATTCTCTTAATGTAACTGTTATAAAGAAATCATCTCTTACTACAATCATACCAATTGGCATTGTAGCATACATATACCCTCCTGTTTGAAGTTTCTCTGTAATTGGTATATCTATAATGAATAAGATTGTATCATCTTCGTCTTCTACATCAATTCTGGCTTTTTCTTCGTTATCTAGAGCATATCTTATAAAGTCTTCTTTTATATTAATATTTTGGCAAACTTCTTTTATTTCGTCATCCGAAGGATCTACCATATGTATCCATGTTCCTCTGGTATAAGTATCAACACTCTCTAGTTTATTTGTTTGCATATTAGTATTGTATAATTTTATCATATCGTAAATCCCCTACCTTTCTTATTTTCATAAAGTTTTGCCAAAACATTCAAAACTTTTCGTCGTTCAGTTTTGCTAAACCTTTTGCCATAAAGTTTTGCCAAACTATAATTCAGTCTTAAAATAGGAGCTTTAACCTAAAGCTCCTATTTATTAGTTTACATATTTTTTATTTCTTTGTCAAGTTTTAATTATAAAACTTTTTTCTTTATTATTACAACTCCTGCTACTAATATAGCTAAACTTACGATTGTTACAATTATTGTTGTTAATTGTCTGTTACCACCAAATGGTACAACGAATGTTAATATCTCTGCTCTACCAGTATCAACTTCTTCTAAGTTTGTAAATGTTACTGGGTTTGCATTACCTGGGATTTCTACTGTCTTCTGGTTTGTAGTGTCTTCATAGTATGGTCTTCTACCATTTGCTATATGAACTTTTATAATCTCTGCGATATTTTCCATATCATCATCTGTTGTACTCTCATCTGGGCTAGACATTACTCTTGTACATCTTAGAACATCTGACATAGTAACAGTATCTTTAATTCCTAAATCTGATGCTGTTTGTGTTGTTGTTAAGATTTGGTTAATACTATTTTTAATTTGGTCAAATGTGTTTGGCTCTATAAGTGTGCCCCTATACTCTTCTTCTGAGATGTTTTTATTAGTATTTTTATTAGCTACTACTTCCCACATCTCATTTCTTCCTGATATGTCATTATAGAATGATTTTGCTGTATTATCATCTTCATTATATGTAGAACGTGAGAATCCTCCGTTTGCTTTTGTTCCCTCTTCATCATAAGTTAATGCATTTGGAATATATTCAATTATTCTTTCTGCTGATATTGTATTCTCTGTTCCACTATCTGCTATATTTCCAGTATAATAATATGATTCTTCATTATAATCTCTTTCACTAGAATTTGTTACCCTGAAGGTATATCCTACTGTTAATGAAGCTCCACGTAGCAAGTTTTCATCTACTGTTCCTTGAACTATACCATGAGATGTCATATTTCCTCTATCATCGTACTCGTTTCCTTTCCATGTTAAGTTTGGAGCAGTTTCGCTTGAATCAAATATTGTACTTCCATCTGTAGCTGTTAATTTAACATATGCTACATCCTTCTCTAATACAATCTTTGTTCTAGGTCTTTCTATAATTCCGAAGTCTATATTTTGTACATTATAAGCTGTGTTATCTTGTCCTAAATATTCAACTTCTAATGACATAGATGCTGTAGTTGCAAACATATTTGTATTATCTGCAAGTTCTTTTAATGTTGCATCGTCTGAATCTCTAGTTGCATTTAATATTGTAGCATTACTATATTGTAAATCTTGGCTATATGAGTTTACAGTTTGTCTTCTTGCATAATTATCTGCTGCATCATTGCTTCTTGGTGAAGTATTTTGATACCAATGACTATCTGTATAATTGCCTTCTGTATAGATTGTAGATTTATAATCTTGACCAGTATACATATGACCACTGTCTTGTACTGCTTTTATACATGTTTCATCACCATAAGTGTATTTAATATAGTAATCACCTGGAATATATCCTGATAAGGTATAATTTCCTTTACTATCACTCCATGTTTCTATCTTCTTGTATGCGTTTACATCGTCGTTTAATCTATTTACATCTCCATTTTCTACACAGAATAATTCTACATGTACTTGATTTACTTTGTATTCTCCATCTTCAAGTTCACCATTACCAACTCTTTCGTTGTTATTTAATCTGTCCTGTAATGGGTTATCCTCGAATACTGTACCACTGATTGTTCTTTCTATGTTTTCACATATTAGTCTTAATCCTGGTGCTGAATCCGCATCATCTTCGAATACTGCTGTACTTCTACTTGTCTTTTCTTCTCCGCCTAGGTTTTGATAAGCTTCTGTTTTAGATTCCGCAACGAAGTTTTGTACTTCTGAAGTTGTAGGATTCATATTATCTGGTGTAGAGTCTATATCTAATAGACCTGCTGTTGCACCACCATTTGTTATTTTAACACCATTTAAATCGTATCTATCTATTGTATAAGTATTTCTATAACCTGCAATTTCTGCAAAGTTATCTTCTATTGTATATCCTGGGTTATTTAATAATTGTCTTAGAGTATCGTATGATACTTTATATTGTACAAATACCCATTTTTTATCTGTTATACCTTCATTTGCTAAGTCAGTTGTATGTATCTTATGATATGTTCTACCATTTCCAGATACATCGCCAGATGAACTCCAATTTATGGCTTTTCCATTTTCATCATAAGAATTTACTAATTGATATGAATCGTCCATATAATCGTTTAAGTCTAATACATATCCTGTTATAGCCTGTACTCCATTTTGACCTTCTATAATTTTTCCATCTTGACCAATATTTGTTGTAGTACCAACAGATTGATTCTTAATTTGTATCTTGTAGGTTACATATACTTGTAACTTGTCTGAATCTTGGTCATATTGTTCTGCTGCTTTATACTCTAAGTCTGTTCTTCTTAGGTTTCTATTATAATCTGGTACATCTGTACCTCTTATTTTTATATCAAGGTCTTCTCCAGCACCATTATATTGATATGTTTGACTCTTATTATTTATAGAAACATCAACTTTTACTAAGTCTTTTCTTAAGTTCAAGTCAAATTGTTCCCTGTCTACCATACCAAAGTTTACGTTTTGTGTTAATACTTTATCATCTTTTGAACTATATACAGTTAGGTTTTGCATTCCATTTGAACCTGTATAAGAGTAAATCATAAATTGTTCATTATTTACATCATCTATACTTGGATATGTATGGCTTGCATCTACTGGAGAGAATTTATTATTAAATTCATCCCTGTTTTCTGCACCATCTGTTGCATAAGATCTTTCTTCGTATAATGTTGTTGTTGTGTCATCACCAACACCAGTATATTTCCAGGTACAATTATATGTTGTTGGCTCATATTTTTGACCATTGTATTTAAATCTTACGTAATAACGTTTTTCTATGTCTAACTCTTTAAATTCATAGTATCCATTTGAATCTGTTGTTGTTTGCTTTATTTGCTTTCCATCGGAATCAAATAATACAACTTCTATACCTGGTACTCTACCATCACCTTCATCTAGGATACCATCTGGATTTCCATTTTTCTGTGCTATATTATCTTTAAATACTATACCTGATAATTCCCAAGTATAATGCGTTGGTACCGAATTGTTGTTATACATAAATGAGGTATTTCCATCTTCGTCAACTTTTTCTTGTCCAACAACTTGTAGATATATCATTGTATCTTCGCCTTGGTAATAATTTGGAGTTCCTGTTCCTTTTAGACCTCTTAGCGTTGTATTTATAGTAATTGTTTTCTTATAACTTCCATCGCTTTCTGTCCATCCATTTTCTTTTCCATCTTGTATTGTGTAACCAGGACTTGGTGTATCTGTTATTTCGTATTGTGTGCCAGGTTTAGAATTTCCTGGACCTATATTGTATATTACCCACTGGAATTCTACAATATCGCCATCATATACATATGGTATTCCATTTTCATCTAATATATCATCATCTGAACCTTCTGTGTTTACATATCTTCTATAATCTGGATATTGTACATTTGTAACTGTTGCATTGTTTGTTCCTTGATTTGCAACTGTTAATGTTGGTATTTCGTCTACAGTAAATAGACGTCTATAACTTGTTCCACCTTCTGTTTCTTCTAATCTTTGTATTGATTTTATGTATTTATATGCTACTAATATTGGTTTTGCTGTTGGTTTTTTTAATGTTAATTCTCCATTACCTTTAGTAACTACATTGTTAAATACTGCAATTCTTTGGTTACCATCTCCACCTGAATCTAGACCTGTAAATATTAAAAATCTTGTAGAGTAAACGTCCATACCAGATGTAGTTAATTTTATATTTGTAATTTCATCTGGAATGTCATTTATTCTAATATAAAAGTTCTGTTCACTTGGTATGCTATCAAGTCCAATTGGATTTTTTGAAGAATCTAAAATTGTTATTTCTCCAGTTGATGAACCATCATCTCTTGTAGCATTATAAGTTCTATTAGAACATTCAATTGTTACATTTTTAACCTTTGCACTTCCTGTTATTTTTACTTTGTATGGACCTAATATAGTTTGTGTAGCTGTGTATTCTAATTCAGGTTCACTATCTGTTTTAACTTCCATTCCTCCTATGCCATTTACTCTATCTTCAGCATATTTTTTGGCTTCATTGTATGCAGCACTGTAATCATAATACTCTGTTTTATGAGTCCAATAGTTATATTTTGTTCCATAATTTACTTGCCATCCGCTTTCACTCATTTCACCTTGCATTATCTTTACCCCTAGGTTGTTACATAAAACAATTAAGTTTCTTCTTAAGAAATCATCTTGTGAACTTTGTGTAAATCTATTTGAATCTTGTACCCCAGAATTTCCATATACTACCCAATTTGCTATAGAAGAAAGGAAACGTCCTCTTTTTACAAGTTCTGCATTATCTTTATCAGAAATATGTATATGAGTATTTGGATCAAAAACCGCTCCATTTGGTATATAAACGTCAATTCCATCCCAATTGTTTCCCAAATCTCTATTTAAACTATTATCTATATCAATAATTGCTTGTATACTATAAGAACCTCGTAAGTTATCATCTTGGTTGTGATCTGGATCAACGCAGGCAGCTGTTGATTTCCAAATAGTTGCATCATTTTTTGTTGCTCCAATATGAAGGTCAACTGTTCCTACATTTTTGTAATTTGCACTAAGGAATGCTCTTGGATCAGCTAAAGCTAGATTTGCAAAATCTTTATCTTCTACAGCATTTACCTTGTTTGAAACAATTATAGCCATACCTATTATTACTACTATGAATAAGGCAAGATTAATTAAAATTTTCTTTTTTACATTTTCTTTATTTTCCATTTTTTCTTAATCCTCCCCTCTTCTTAATTACTATTGTAGCAATTATTGCAAGTACTGCTAATATTCCAATTATAGTTAATGTTATCTGTAATGCACCTGTGCTTACACCTATAATTAATTGTGCTGTATTATTGCTACTGTTAATATTTATATTTAGGTTTTCATTGTCACTTTGTACATTAGAAATATCAGCTTTATTTGTAACATTCTTTCCTAATCCTTCAGAACCTGTTGTTGTTGTCATAACTAATGTTATAGTTTTTGTTTCTCCAGGAGCTATGCTTGTGTTTTCTAATTGATTTGTAGTTAAGCTACTTCCTTTTGCAGACCAATTTCCAGTACTGTCATTTAATACTAAATCGCTACTTGGTGTATCTAATATTTCTTGAACTGTCTCTGCTGTTTCTCCTGTATTTTGAATATCTATTGCATATTCTATTTGTATTTGTGCATTTGTCATTTCTTTTGCTTTAATCTCTACTTTTGCAATTTGTTTTCTGTTAAAGTTATATGTTTTTGTTCTTTTATTTGTTCTTACTGTAACTTTTGTAATTGTTTTTGTTATATTTAATCCTCTTGAAGAGAATTCTATAAATCCGGCATTTACATTTGTTAAATCACTATTTGTTAGATTCAATTGCTCTGTTGCGGCTACTTTCTTGTTCTGTCCATTTTCTTCTATCTCTGTTTCTATTACATCAGAATTACTATTTTCATCTACTCCACTTGCCTTATATGGTGATAAATAATATTTAGATGTATCATATTCAAATACTACTCTGTAACTTCCTTGGTCTATATTGCTAAATTCATAATATCCATTTAAGCTTGATGTAGTTTCTTTTACAATTTCTCCTGTTGTAGTAATTAATAATACTCTTATGTTTGGAAGATTAGATTCAGATGTATCTTTTCTACCATCTTTATTTGTATCGTTCCATGTAAATCCATTTATTTTTCGTTTAGCTGTAGATGGTGTATCTCCTCCTGGTGTATTACCTCCTGGTGTATCTCCTCCTGGATTTTCTCCTGGGTCTTCACCAGCTATTTCATCTACAATTCGATGTTTTATTGTATTAGACCTTATTTCGCTTGTTGCTTGAACTGAATTTAAAATTACTGTATTTTCTATTTCTGTATTGTTGTTAATATATGTATTTATTGTAGTATCTATGATTAGTGTTACTTTTTCTCCTGCTTTAATTTCAAATGTTGTAGCAACAGTTTGTCCAAGATAATCAACTTCTTTTCTTTCTCCGTTTTGTTCCAAATACATATCATTTACAACTGCATTTTCTGGAACTACATCAGAAATTGAAACATTTGCATCTCCCGTACCACTATTAGTTATTTCTGTTGTATAAATTAAGTTATCTCCTTGTTTTACCTTATCAGCAATATTAGCAGTTTGTACTAATGTAAAATCTGTTAATGATTTTTTATATGTAACATCAAATTGTCCAGAAATATATTCTGTATCATCATAAATTGTATTAAAGAAACTATAGAATGATTTACTACTTGAATTATCTTCTATTGGATTAAATTCAAAATATACTGTCAATACAATTCTTTGTTCTGCCTGTAACTTACTTAAATTAATTTTTAAAGTATTATTAGAATTCTCTGTAATTTGAGCTATGTTATCTTCTACTGACACTATTTTCTCTGACCCAAGTTTTAAATATTGAGTATAATACAAATTCAAACTTAAATCATTTATTTCTTCTTGTGATAAATTTTCTATAGTCAATGCCATTTCTAATGAACTTCTTTCATTAAGATTATCTGGATATCCTATTGTTGTGGCAGGTGTTAAACTTAATTTTAATTTACTGTCTACAATTGGATTTTCTATAGATTTTATTTCTTTTTCATCTACAGAATCTGCAGATACTTTTACATCAGCCTGTGTAGTACTATTATCTCCATTTTTCTTTGCTATAACTTGATATGATAATTCTTTTGTTTCTCCAGGTGCTAATGAATCAATTGTAAAATCTTGTTGTTTTTTATCTGGATTTTCATAGAATCCTTTATTTATAAGCATTTCATCTATTTGTTTTGTCATAAATTCATAAAATACTGCATTTGTATTTGTAGCTGTAACTTTAACATTGCTTAATGCATTGCTTGTTGTGTTTGTTACTTTAATAATGTATTTTAAGTTTTGCTCGTTATGTACATCTTCTCCATCTTGTAATGAAATATTTCCTTTCATTACAGCGATTTCTGTTTTTATTTCGTCTTCATCAACTGTAGAAGCTCTTGCTACTGCATTATTAAGTTGCATATCTTCTGTAGAAACTTTCATTCCAGACCAGTTACTTACATTGTTATCTCCTTGTGTTGCATTTGCTATAAATGCTACATAAGAGCTTTTACTGTATGAAACGTTTTCTGGTATTTTTAAGTCATATTCTATTGTTATATTGTCACCTTTATTTAAGTTTGAATTATCTAGTTCTATCTTAAATAAATTGCTGTTTTCTGTTTTTGTTTCTGTCCAATTTTGGTTATCTTCTGAATAATATATTTTTGCATCATTTCTATTTATATAAATATTTCCTGCAATTTCTGCATCAAAGTTTGAGCTTATATTGTTATCACCTAAAGTGTATTGTTGGTCTTTACGTGGTAACATACCTGTTAATTCAAAATTATTAACTGTATCATCAAAATTGTTTGTAACTGATTCTTTTACATGAACTGTTTGTTCTACTGTATTTGCTCTTAATTTTATTTCGTTTAATTCTTTGTTCTTAGATATTGTATCGTTTGCTACTGTTGACATTACAAATCCATATGGAGCTGTAATTTTTATTGGAACATTGTATACTCCATTATTGTCATAAGTTATTGCTTTTTCGTTTGTGTATGTAAATGTAATGTTACTATCTCTTGAAGTTAAGTTTTGGTATACTTTTGCAGTTCCTGTAATTGATAATTGTGTATTTGCTGTTATGTCGTTATTTAAATACTCTTGTTGTTCTCCAGTTAGAGTTATAACAAGTGTTTTTGTTCCATCACCATTGTCTACCATTTCTGCATTTGTTAGTTGTAATCCATTTTCGAAAGTTATTCCAACTTGTTCAATGTTTACAGTTTCAAATTCGCTTGGGAATGTTACTCTTAATACTGGATTTTTATATAAATCGTAGTCCATATTTTGTGTATTTAAATTAACTTTCATATTTATTCTTGTGTTTTCATCTGTTGTGTTGAATTCTGTTTTGTCTAATTCCATTGTTGCTTTTGTAACTGTGTCATATAGGCTTATATCTTTTTCTACTGTATTTGTGTAAATCATATTGTTGTTATCAAATACTAATCTTAATTGATTTACTCCTTTTAATGTTTCATTATCTATTCCATGATTACTTAAAATTCTCTTACTACTATTTATATGGATGTCTCCTATATTTTCTGGATTTCTTATTAAAATTCTAATTCTAGCTACATTGTTATAACTTACATTTATATTTCCGTTTTCATCTGCTTGTGTATCTTTATTTATAATAGTAACAAGATTGCCTGTGTCTGCATCATATATTTCTAATGAACCATTTTCTCCTAATACATTCATAAGATTAGCTTTTGATATTACTGTATTTGCATAATATGTTTTATTAACTACATTTAAATTAACATTGTCTCCAGTTAAATCATTTTCTTTTTCTACTATTTCTATATTTTTATTTGGTAATATATATTGAATTTGTACGTTCATATTAACATCAAATGGTGTTTCGAACTTTTGCCAATATAAATATCCTTTAGTTATTTTATCTGCACTACTTACATCTAATATTGTAGTTTGATTACTTTGTTCTTTTTCTAGATTATTTTGGAAAGCAATATTTGTTTCTTCTAAATTGTATGGTTTTACTTTTAGATTTTGATTTGCTGTAAAGCTTACTTTATCTAGATTAAATTGTGTTCCGTAGATGTATATAATGCTGTAAGCAATATTTCCAGATAAATTACTTACTTCGTTATTTTCACTAGGAGCGTTTTCTTTTCTTATTAAAAGAGTTTTATTTTCCTTATCATAAGTAAACTCATTTTCTGAAAGTTTTCTTCCGTTTTCTGTTATATCTACTTCATCCGGTGCTACTCCGTTTATATCTGGTACATTTGATGTAAATTCTACATATTCCATAGGAACTGTAATTCCATTAATTGTTCCTGTAGTATTAGCAATTACTATAGATTTACCATCTGCTTCGATATAATTTTCTACATTTGTTTGTAGTCCACCTGTTACAGAAGATATCCATTTTACTTTTACAGAAATTTTTCCAGATAACTTTTTATTTGACTTTTGGCTATCTGTATATGTTCCTTCAAAGTTTATTTCCGTTTCTTTTTCCAAATCTGTTAAATTAACTGTATCTCCAGATTTGTACTTTACTTTAACAGGAATTTCTACATTTTCTGTTATTTGATTTAATTCGATGCTATTTTCCTCTTCATTTACATTTTTTATGAGACTATTTGTTTTTAGTTCATCATAATTTAGCGTAAAGTTTGGATTATTTAGAGTAACCTTCGCATCTTGAATAATTCCTTCTTGCAATGACACATTTAGATATAAAGTATTCTCACTGTTTGTATCTATTGCTACATTACGAAGTTTATCATCTCCATTTTTAAAATACGCATCAAAATTAACCTTTTTATCTCCGGCTTCAGTTTTTTGATTGTTATAATCAATTACTGCTGCACATACTTCAGATAAAAAAGTTCCATATGATGAAAATATCATCATTACGATAATTAATGCTGTGATTAATTTGCTGCATATGCTTTGTTTCTTTTCTCTTTCCATAAGAACACCCCTCATAAAATTGCATAATTATATATATTTAAACTATAACAGGATAATTTTTTTAGTTCAATATGCTTTTTTGGGGCTTTTTATTATCGCCTAAAGCGGCTTTACGGAAGGTCATTTCTTCTAATTGTTACAAATGTGTTAAATATTTGTTTATTTTTCATTACATATCATTTTATTTAAAATTTTGAGCTGTTTTTTTGTCAAAAAAGTACTATAAAATCGGATTTTTCCGTATTTTATAGTACTTTTCAGCTTTTTATTTTTTATTTAATTTAAGGTAAATATTTTGCAGGATCAACTCTTTGTGAACCATTTACTCTTACTTCGAAGTGTAAATGCGCTCCTCCCCTAGGGTTACTTGGTGTTGGTCTAGGTTGAACATTACCTGTATTTCCTACTGACATTATTTGTTGTCCTTGTGAAACTCTTTGTCCTTCTTTTACTAGTCTACTTCCTGGCTTTCCATGTGCATATAATGTGATGTTACCATCATCATGCAATATAGCAATATATTCACCATAACTTCTATAGCTTCCTATGTAATTTCCATTAGAATCGTAATTAGGAATATTTCCTGTTAATGTTTCTGATATTACGACTGTACCACTTTTAGCAGCAACTACTGGTTTTCCGTAATTTCCACCAAAGTCTGCTCCTCCATGTCCAGAATATCCATAAAATCCACATGTTATGTTGGCTTTACTTAATCCTGGAATTGGACATATGTATCCTTTACTACTTGTAGCTCCATTACTGCTGCTTCCAGAACTTCCTCCGGAACTACCTCCAGAGTTTCCTCCAGAATTTCCAGAGCTACCTCCAGAACTGCTTCCTCCACTGTTACCCTTATTTTTATTTGCATTTGCTACTATAGCAGCAAGTCTTGCATCAATAGCGGCTTTATCTTTTTCGAACTGAGCTAAATCTTTTTGTAAATCTGTAGCTTGTCCTTGCAACTCATCTATATATTGTTCTTTTTCTTGTTTTGTAGAATTTAATTCTTGAGTTTTTACTTCTTTTTCGCTTTTTAACTGTTCTATTTTATTTTTATCATTTTCTAAAGATTGTTTCGTCTCTTCTATTTGTTTTTGTTCTTGTTGTATAGTATCCAATAAATCCAAGTCATATGAAGCCAACTCTGATATTAAGTAATAATTAGATATAAAATCAGTTATACTGCTTGATGATAGCAATACATCCAAATATGTTACACTTCCAGCTTCATACATTGTTATTAATCTTTGATCCAATAATTTTGAATTCTCGTCATAAGATTTTTGTTGCTCTTCTAACTTTTGTTCATTGTCCGAAATATTGGTATTTAAGGTATCTAACTGGTCATTTAAAGAATCTATAGACCCTTGATATTCGTCTATTTTGCTTTGTATGTCATCCACCTGTTTTTCTGTATCTGTTTTTGTCGTAGTTACTTCGTTTAATTTGTCCTTTGTTTGGTCTATCTTGTTTTGTAAATCTTGCGAATCCTGTGATGAAACTCCTAAAGATATATTGGACATAACTAATATGATTCCTATTATTAATACCAATATCTTTTTTAGCATTTGTTTCATAATCATTCTCCCTTTTCAATATTTTTAAGTATTATATTGCTTTATCTTTTTGAACCGCAACTAGCAATTCATTTTCTTGTATCTTTTCTGTCTTTCCTTTGTATGTATATTCTTCGCCTGTTTTGTATACTAAGTAACCTGTATTCATTAATTTTTGGGCAATTAAGCTTAAAAACGTTATTGAATCTTCTTCTGACAAATTTAATTTCATCCTAACTTCGTAAAATGAAAACTTAACGATTTCCCTATTCTGTGCTAGTTTTGCATTTAAATAATTATCTACAAATTCTAACGTCATTATAATACTCCTTCGATTTTTTTGTATAATATCACATTTTTAGAAAAAAAACAACACTTAATATTAAGTGTTGTTTGGTGCACCATCGGGGGGTCGAACCCCGGACCTTCTGATTAAGAGTCAGCTGCTCTACCAACTGAGCTAATGGTGCGAATATTTATTTTTTTCTCTCAGTGTACCAGTGCGTACTTACTAAGTATAATACTAAAGCTTAGTATTTGTCAAGAGCTAATTTGAACTTTAGGGACGGACCTTAAAAGTTCAAATATTATGTTTACCGATGAACTTTTAAGGTCCGTCCCCCGTGTTCACTCTCCTGTTGTTCCGCTCTCTGTTGTAGGATTTTCTGGCTCTGTTGGTGTTTCCGGTTCTGTCGCTGGCGTTGAAGGAGTTTCAGGTTCTGTTGGAGTAGTTGGTTCTGCTGGTGTAGTAGGTGTCTCTGGCTGTTTCGCTGGAGTAGTTGTTGCTCCTTTTGTACCTCTTTTTATAATTGTTGTCATTTGGTTATATTTATCCTTAGAAAGCAACGTTCTAGATACTACTTTTCCATTTAAGTACATTACCTTGTATGCTTCGCTATATGTTCCATTATGTCCTTTTTGTACAACCTTTTCTTTTCCCTGCTCCAATGTTGGATCGTCCTCATATGTTGTTTGCATTGGGATACTTCCCGTTATTTTTGTTTCTATTTTTATATCATATTCTGTATCTTCTTTTCTTCCAAAGATAGAAATCTTGGCAACTCCGCCACTTACAGTACTTTTTATTTGTATAGGATAATTCCTTGAATTCTTAAATTTAAAATCTATTGCACCATAAACAACAGTAGCATCTCTACCTGCTTTTACATAAGATGGTACAAATTGATGATTGCTTCTGCTTACTATATCTAAGTTTGCAAAAATAACTGCATTATATAATGTAGAAGATATTTGGCAGATTCCACCGCCTAATCCGTCAACTACTTTTCCACCTTGATATATTGCTGCTTCCTTATATCCTGCTGCTATTGTTCTTTCTCCTACAACCTTGTTATATGAGAATGTTTCTCCAGGCATTAAAACAGTACCATTTATTTTATTTGATGCTAATTTTAAATTTGTAGTTCTTGCTGTGTTTGCAGCACTATAATTTGTAGAAAATTCTCCTAATAAATCTGGAAATGCTGCTGAACCAATTTTATCTGTTGTTATATTTGGATGTGTAATTTTTAAAGGTATTGCATATTCTTCCTTGTCTTCTTCTAATAATTTCTTTGCTTCATCCATTGAAATTGCAAAATCTACTCCGTCAACATGTGGATATAATGTAAATGGATTTTCTGTATAATATGCATCCTGTGGCTCTGTATGTATTTCTGAATAAATTTTGTCTAAGTCAATTGGGTCTGGTTCTTTATTTTTTGTGGATAAATCGATTTCTTTTTCTGTGTTTTCCACATCTTTTATTTCATTTTCCACTTCTTGTTTTAATAAGTCCGGATCAACCTCTAGTCCTGCTTTACCTTTTGTAACGATTAATTCTTGTTCATCTTCATCTATATAATAGCTGCTTTCTACAACTGCTCCCGGTATTTGACCATTAATTGTATCTATTTGCTTTGTTAATTCTTCGCTATTGTATTCGTAAGGAATTTCTACATTGTTCTTAGAAAAATAATTTTTTATAATATTAAAATTATTTGCAAATATATTACTTCCTCTTCCTATGTTATAAGCATTATTAATAGCATCATCTAAATTATAATTTAACTGTAATTGTTCAAAACTAACTACGCCTTTATAATCTTCACCATCTTCTGTTTGTGCGTTTAATTTTACAACTAAATCCTCTGTTTTTTTGGCATTAACTTTTTCTTCTAACATAGTTTTTATTTTGTCTTTTGTCTTGCCACCAACTTCAACTCCATTTATGGTAACTCCACTTAAGACCTTATCACTATTCATATTAATTAACGCAAAAATTGTACTAAGTATTGCAAGTATTACCAATACAACAACAATAGTACTTATTATTATAATTTTCTTTTTATTATTTTTTTCTTTAGGCTTTTTTGATTCCTGTTTTTTTATAGTTGTATCTTGCTTTTTTACAACTTTCTCCTTTTCATCAATCATAAGTCTACTCCCCTTAAATCTCTTATAATTATATATTACAGATATACCACAATATTACTATATTTTCAATATTTTTTTCGACAATGGTAGACTTTTTTTTCTTACTTTTATATAATGCAATCGAGGTAATGATTATGTTAGGAGATATGTTAGGAGAATTAATTAGAAGTATTAGAACTAAAAAGCACAGAACTAAATCTAGTATTGCAAATACAATAGATGTGAATACTGGATATTTAACACATATAGAAAATGGAGAAAGAAAACCAACCGTTAAAGTTTTAAAAGAAATTTGTAAATGTCTTGATGTTCCATACCAAAAATTTTTAGCCTGTTATGACACACCATTAACAAGAGTAGCTAAAGATTATGATATTTTTAAATATACAGCAGAAGATAGAATTCTTTTGATTGATGATATAAAGGATTTGCATTTTATGCAATGTCCATCTGGGCTAAATTCTGCTTCTTTTGGAATTCGCATTAATGATGATGCCATGAATCTAGAAAAATATTCTTATGTATTTATAGATTTAGGAGCTACACTAAAAGCGCATGATATTGGGCTTTTTTACTATAACGGTCAAATTCTTATAAGAAGATTATTTATTTATGGAAAAAATCATCTTTCTTTGTATCCAGACAATCCAAAATATCCAAAGCTAAGAGTTGGAAAGAAAGATACATTTTATATAATTGGAAGAGTTTTACAATAATTTTTAATTTTTTTGTAAAAAACTATTGAATATTGTAAAACTTAAATATATAATAATGTTGATTTAATATATAGTTGTCGAATTATACTTTTTATCTGACAATATTTAATTAATCGGAAATAATCAAAAGATAAATGAGGAGAAATGTCATATGGAATTAATAAAAAATATATTTTTTAATACAGATAAATTAATCGAAAATTCTGTTGTGAAAATTTCGTATACAGGAAAGTTTTTCCAAGATGATTCAAATACAGATCTATACATACATTATGGTTTTGGTCTTTTATGGGAAAATGTTAATGAGATAAAAATGGAAAAGACTGATTTAGGTTATCAAGCTCTAATTTATCTAAATGGTCAAGATTCATTAAATTTCTGTTTTAAAAATGGTAAAGGTGAATGGGATAATAATGATGGTAAAAATTATATATTCGAGATTGCACCATTACCAAAGGATTTAGTTGTAGTTCAAGAAAATAGTTTAGAGGAACCTGTTAAACAAAATAAAATTGTTAGTTGGTGGCAAAATGTAAAAGCTTCTGTTGTCGCTGCAATTAAATATTTACCAAAATTATTTTCTTTCAATACAAATTCAGAAACAGTAAATAATGAAGATTCTTTAAAATAAATAATTAATTTTAAATAAATTTAGCACGCATATATTGCGTGCTTTTTTGTATGTTTTCTATATATTCCAGCCCCCATTAATAGAAATAACCTGGCCTGTTGTATATGTATCTTCTAATAGCCATTTTATACATTTTGTAACTTCTGCTGGCTTTCCTATTCTTTCTAACGGAATTTCTTCCTTTATATCATCTATCTCTTCTTCAGAAAATTTACTATTCATTGATGTATCTATCATCCCCGGAGCTATTGCATTTACTCTTATATTAGATGGCCCTAATTCTTTTGCTAAACTTTTTGTTAATCCTATAATTCCAGCTTTTGAAGTAGAATATGCTACTTCCATTGCTGCACCTGTAACTCCCCAAATAGATGAGATATTTATAATTAATCCACTTTTTCTTGAAATCATATTTTTTACAACTTCTTGAGTAACTATAAAATTAGATTTTAAATTAACATTAATAATATTGTCCCATTCTTCATCAGTTATATCTGTAAATAATTTATATTGGGAAATACCTGCATTATTAATTAAAACATCAATTCTTCCATATTTTTTTAATATTTGCTCAATCATTTCTTTTACTTCACTTCTGTTAGAAACATCTGCTTTAATTATATCTATATTAATATTTTCTTTTTGTAGATCTTCCTTTAATTTAATTGCTTCATTTTTCGATTTGTTATAATTTGCAATCACCATATTTTCTTTTGCTAAGGTTTTTGCAATATTATTTCCTATTCCTCGTGAAGCTCCAGTTACTAAGATAACTTTATTCATATTAACACCTTCTAGTTTTTAACATAAAACAAAAAGCTAGGCAATCTTTAAGAAAGTCTAGCTTTAAGTATATGGAGCCACTTGTCCGACTTGAACGGACGACCTACTGATTACAAGTCAGTTGCTCTACCAACTGAGCTAAAGTGG
>CALXKK010000019.1 GCA_944388935.1 uncultured Clostridia bacterium
TCGGTTTAAGCAATATATGGTACTCAAACAATATATTTTTCAATAAAGTGTGACATATGTTTGACTAACCCACATTAATATGTAACGATGAAAAATGGTAGTATATTGAAAATTATATAGGAATGTGATAAAATTAAGAAACAAAAATTGTATATAATCCTTTTTCACTAAATAGTAAAGGATACTTCTTACTATTTAGTTTACATAGTACTCTTTTTATGGAAGGAGAAAGATGTTCTATTTGGTGCCCGCTTTTATAGTAATTCTTATCCTATTTTTTTGGAAGGTATTGTTAGAAACGGAGAAAAAGAGAAATGAAGTGCGAGTGAGAGGCATAGCGAAGAATATATTTGCTGAGAGGCAGGATATAACAGACTATATCTTGGACGGGAAGTATAGATTAGATCCGATTGATAAGGACATGAATTATGCTAAGGTGGTATATATTAACGGACAAAAACAAGTCCTAGTAAACCTTCACAATAAATATGTAGTTTATAACCCTAATGTTGAAACGGTATTGGAGGCACCTTTAAATTGCAATCCAACGTGTTATTTGTTTAAATACCAAGAGGAAGGTAAGACAAGTTGGAATGAACTTTATATAATTCACGTACCTTGTGATTCTGTGAGAGGAGTAATTGAAGACTAAAGGTAAGTAACAGAAAAGCCTGGGAGTTTTTAATATCTTTCAGGTTTTTCTGTTGTATTTAATATAATTTATTTATATGAAGGCTAGAGGTGTAGAAGGGAGGAAGAAGGATTAACACTTAAAAAAGCAATATATAACATTGCGCAAAAGCAAAGTTTTGTGCAATGAGAGATAGGAGTAAACCCATCTATATACAAAATTGACGTAGTTCTTGATATATCTAGCTTTTAGCTAATCATAGCTTATTTAAATTATTAAATATTACTTATTATAATTTATATTATATTGCTTATTTTAGTATATTAGCAATACTTTTTTATAAATATTCTTTAATTAAATTTGTTCTGAATTATAGTTTCATTTTAATTATCTTTAAAATCAATTTTAAGCAATCTTTTTTATAAATCTATATAATTTTACATATACTATTATTTATAGTTTATGTTTTTTATTATTTCTTAGGAAAATTTGTTAATGCTTAATTTTCGCTAAAATACTCTGTTTTCACAACAACAAACTATATGCCTAAAAAATAAAAATGGCTTAGAATCGATTCTCGTGCGTCGCTTTTTTGCCCATTTTTCGGACTTTTTCTGAAACCTTTGAATTAACTAATATTTTGGACTTTCTACAAATATTTCTTTATAATTATATTTAATTTAAATATGATTAACATTATGTCTTAATTATTATAATGTCTTAAAATCGATTTTCAGAGCTTCCAAATGAATATTATTTTATAATTAAATCTCATATAATTATTATTTTAAAATTTCTTATTTGAGTAAATTTGTGTTTATAATTAATTATTAGTATTTGACTTTTAATAATTTAAATAATGTAATTTTATTTTTTCAGATATTAAATATCTTTAATAAGTAATTAATAATTTTCATAAAATATAATAATTTTGTTTTAACAACAAATGTTCGGTATATAAATTATTTTAATTAATAAATTTTATTTATACAAAATTTATTTTTTTATAATTCTTTTCTCCATTTTTTATTTTAATATTTTAAATATAATTTAATAGCCTTTAATAATATTTTTTAATCTTTAAGATTATTTTTAGTTTAATTAAATTAATTATAATATTTTTGTAATTAGATATACTAATTATAAATAGGTCTTCCCCTACTCCCTATCTTTAATTTAAAGATAGTAAATTTTGATAATCTAAATTTTACTTATTTTTTAAACTTTAATT
Organism: uncultured Clostridia bacterium; assembly: GCA_944388935.1. Lineage (GTDB taxonomy): Bacteria > Bacillota > Clostridia > TANB77 > CAG-508 > Merdicola. The sequence goes on from CALXKK010000019.1 coordinate 1,863, forward strand.
TTATAAAAAAACAGTATGCTCAAAAATAAGCATACTGAATCTTTTTACTAATTTGTCATTATATAATTATTTACTTAATAATTTTATTAAACGCATATTTTTATATATTTTTTCTCTTCCTACTTTTTCAGACTCTAATAAGCCATTTCCTTCTAATTGATTTAGGTATGAGGATGCAGTAAGTCTAGTTACATTACATGCTTTTTCTATATATGAAATTTTTGTATAAACTTCGTAGAACAAACTTTCTAATAATTCCTTAGAATAAATTTTAGGTAGTTTTTCTTTAAATTCTTTTTTATAGTTTTCCATTTCTAGTTGAATTGCCTTAATTAAATCGATTGTTTCTTTAGAAGTAATTTCAATACCTTTTAAAATATATAAGATCCAATCTTCAAAATTGTTATTATTTCTAACTTCATTAAATAATTTATAATATTCTTGTTTTGTTTTATTTATATACTTACTTAAATATAAAATTGGGCTATCAATTAGTTTATTTAACACAAGATATAAAATATTTAATATTCTTCCTGTCCTTCCATTACCATCATAAAAAGGATGAATACTTTCAAATTGATAATGAATTAAGCAAACCTTTATTAGTGGATCAATACCATCTTCTTTATTATTAATAAAATCTTCTAAATTTTTTAAATAATCTCTTATTTCTCGTTCATTTTGAGGTGGAGTATATATTGTCTCACCAGTAATAGAATTTTTTAATTCTGTACCTGGTAATTTTCTAATTCCAGCATTATTATGTTCAATAGCACCTTGAATTTTTATAATAGTATTTGTGCTAATATAACCATCTTTTTTAATTTGTTCATATCCAAGCCAAATAGCATTTCTATAGTCTACAACTTCTTTTGCATTTTCTTCTTTATAGCCACTTTCTGTTAAAACTTTATAAATATCATCATGAGTTGTAACAATATTTTCAATTGCACTACTGTCTTTAGCTTCATTAATAGTTACAGCATTTATCAAAATATGCATATTAGGAATAGTGTTTGCATAACCTTTTAATTCTGCTAATGCTCTTGATGATAAAGTTAATTGTTCTAAAATTTTACTTGTTTTTAAATTAACATTTTTATATGGTAACATCTCTAATCTCATATTTTTACCTCCATATGTATAAATTATCATAATTTTTATACATTTTCAATAAATATGTATAAAAAATTTAAAAAATTATACATGTTTTAAAAATATGTATAATTTCACACGTTTTTTATATTTATTTTTTCTTTTTGAACTGTCGCAAAATGTGCGACAACTGATTACATATTCTTTAAAAAGTCTTTTAAACAGTTTAATTGTAACTCAAATTCATATCTACTAAATACAGTTTCTTCTTTTGTAGCTCCTCCCATTATATGTAAGATATCTCTGGTAGTTATTTTTAATATATTTCTATATAAAGGATTTTGAATTGCAGAAATATATAATTCGTCAACTAAGTTATCATATTCTTTACTAAATCTATTTACTTTTATTCCCTGCCAGTATAATATACCAGTTTCTTTCCAATCATAATCACTACAAACTTTTATGTGATTAGAGTCTAAAACACTATAATTAAATACAAAATTTTGCATATCTATATCTTTAAATTTTATTCCTTGGAAAAAAGATTCTATACTTTTTAGTGTTTTTCCTCTGAATTTAAATTCGTATGGAAATAGATTTGATAGTACTTTTGCATATGGTCCTTTATACTTATAACCTACATTAATCCATTTTTCGCAATCGCCTATTTCATTTCCGTCCTCATCTAATAAAGGTTCTCCTTCACAGAATTGCTTTCCATTTATTTCTTCGATTTCTTGTTGTATAAATGTATAATTACTTTTAAATTTTTGAAATTCTTTTAATTCTTCTTTAATATCTTTCATTACACCCTCAACATTATATTAATATAATTATTAGTATAATATTGTATTTAAAAAAAGTAAATATTTTTCGGCGAACTATATATTAAGAATTTTATAATTTTTTAAAACGAAATAAAAATTTACTTGAATTTGTCTTTTATGTAAATCTATGGTATAATAAAAATGTTAGCACAAACTGTGCAACCCATTTCTTTCAAAATGTTAGAAATGGTCGTTTTGTTCCATGGAAGGGGAACATCATGCATAAGAATCCGACGAAGAATGTACGTTTACAACAAAAGAAAGTGGAGGTGAATCCTCTTACGACTGAGCAGAAAGCTCGAGTTGTCAAAATCTACAACCGAACTGTATGCTTTATCCTATGCATCCTAGAGATGCTACGTAAGACCGTAGAACTACTAACCTCGGATGCTAACGCATCCACACTAGCGCCTAGGCAGCAGCAGCGACTATTCCAGAAGCTAAACATTATGGTTAGCTCTCTGCATCTGCACAAGGCTATCAACCTTTTTATGAACCATAACAAGCCGCTTAAGGGAATCCAGAGTTTCAAACCCCTTAAGCAGAAGTGGACTCTTCATTGGATTACCACCTCTCACATTGACCACACCATTAGTGTGCTCCTACTATGTGAGATAAGTGATGTTTCCCTCAGTGAAGATGACTTCGCTACTCTTTCGAGTATCGGTGGAACTGTCGCTTGGCTACAAAATCCTGAAGAAGGCAAAACTGTACGAGTTAGCTTCAAGATTTATGATGCTGACCCGAAAACTCAGACTACTTGTTTGAACAGGCTTTTTACCTTGTTGACAGCGCAACCGAGTGGAACAACCGAATCAGCTGAATAGCTGTTCATCATGAACGAGGAAAGAGGGGGACCAAAAATCCCCCTCTTTCCCCTATTATATATTTATCTATAAATTCTATCCAAAACTAAACTTACTTTTTCTAATGATGCCTTAACATATTCTTCAAAACTTTTTATAGAAATTAATGATAATTCTTTTTTGTCAGTGTCCAATAATTTAAAATTTTCTTTAATAGCATCCTTAAGATTTGAATCCTCAGTAATTTGTAAAAACTCGTTTTTTAAATCATCCAAATTAATTTTAGACTTTTCTAAAAGATATTTATCTATAATAGTATAATCAGAATACATATTTGACCAAAACTCATCATGTGTATATTCTGAATTATCCTTTTTTAAAACAAATGTATTTTTATCTTTTTCTGTAGCAATCTTTGGCACATATACACTAAACCATAACATATCTTCAATTAAATGTGCTACATACCCCTGTAACATTTTACTTTTAGGTATTATCTCCATATTTTCATTAATATATCTTTCCACATCCGGGAAATCTCCTTCTACTCCATACAATATGCCATGACGTAAATAATGTGTCATTTCTCTAGTTTGTGCATTTACAGCTTTAGCTAAAACATCTGGCAAAATAGAACCATATAAAAATTCATCTCCTAAATTATATTTTTCTTTTAGAATATTTCCAATATAAACATGGCTAATTATTGAACTCATTTTTTTCTCCTTTTATTCTTCTTTTGGTTTTTTTGAAATTTCTTCTGGCATTTTTTCATAAAGTGGTATTATAAAATTAAAATCTGAATCAATTGTATCAGAACTTTCGTATTGATCCAACAAAATACTACTTTCTGAAGTTGGTGCTATTAAATTTTGCATATATTGATTAGTATATAATTCATTTTGTTTTATTACATCAAATTTTTGAAAATATAATGTATTTTGTCCGACATTCATATATTGAGTATTCAAAAACGATATACCTTCTGATAAAGCCTTATCTAATGAAAACCATTCTTTTGAATATGCATATTCTGCTGCATTATTTAATATACTAGTATGAGAATTTCCTGAAGCTGCAATATTAAAAGGATTATATACTGTTTTACCATTATATTCATATCCCTGTGATAATTTTGTACCCTTTTTACCCTGTTCCTGAATTAACCTTGACACTACAAAATATGGGTCTAAATCATTCTCCTTTGCTGAACTTATAATAGCATTTGCAACATCCTCGCCTTCTAAGAAACTGTCTTTTGTTTTACTCATTATTCCCTCTTTTGTATTAGCATCTTTTGTATAACTTAAATCTTTTAATTGAAAGATATCATTATCATCTAATAAATTTCTAGGATCCATTTTATAAGCAATAGCCTTTTCCGAAGCACATAGCCAACTGCCATTATCATAAGTTTTTCCATTATCTTCTGTACATCTCCATTCACCAGAATAACTAGAAGAATCTGGAATTAAATTTAATGGTGTTTTTCTATTATTAGAATGTCCTTCGTGTTTAATTACTGTATTCCAATTTAATTTAGTATAATATAGAGTAAAAGTCCAGTTTGGATGTTCCTCTTTTAATTTATCTATTAATTCCTTATAACCAGGATATTTACTTTCATTTAAATTTTCACCATTATAAACTACAGCTTTTTGCTTTAAACTTTGAACAATAATTATACTTATTACTGATACTAATATAATAATTATTAATAAAACTGTTAAAATTGATTTTGGTGGTATTTTTCTTATTGTTTTTAATATATGTTTAATATTTAGTTTTCTCATTAGTTTCATTACTTAACGCTGCTTAAACGCGTCTTATTTGCCATCCTTTCAAAGTATTTTTTTAAATTATATAATTCAATTATGTTATTTGCAAGTAATTATTGTGAATTAATTTTTTAGAACAAATAAAAAACATGATAATTTAAATTTATCATGTTAATATTATTTTAATATTTCTATTATAACATCAATTTCTCTTTTTACCCTCTTCTCTACTTTTTTAATATTTTCAACTGTATCCATGTTCCAAATCTTTAAATAATAGAAAAGTGATGTGTATACTTCTACTGCATCCTGTAAATTTCTTAGCCATTTACTCTTATCTCTTGACTGAGTAACACTACTAGTATTCGTATTATATTGATAATAATATCATTAATAAATAATGCTGACTTAATCTTCGTAAAGATTTCTAAGTTCATCATTAAATCTTCACCATATTTTACATTCTTCTCTTTGAATTCTATTTGCTGTAATATTTCTTTTTTCACACAAATGTTCCAAATTGCATTTAATTGAAAACCATCTAGAAACATTGGATACACCTTAGTTGAAAAATTTTCTTTATGTATTAAAGTTAAATCTTCTTCAAAGTACATATATTGTTCATAATCGTCCTTTTTATATCTAAATTTAATTAAATCCGGCTGAAATTTATTAATAAGTTCTATCATTCTTTCAAATATACCATCTATATATTCATCATCTGCATCCAAAAACATTATATATTTTCCTGTAGCATTCCTAATTCCATATTTGCTGCTTTTTCTATAGTGTCTTGAGCATTATATACTGGTATTATAATTGATATCCATTTTGTTTCCATATACAAACCTCTTCTATATAAAATTAAACACTTTGTCCCATATCTAATACGATATTTTGACCATTAATACATTTTGACAATCCTAACATTGAATAAATAGTATCTGCAACATCTGTTGGTCTTACAAAACTTTTTATTGCTAAATGATTTTTATAATTTTCAAAATATTCGTCTCCTTCTATGTCTTGGTCCATATGAGGAACTGTTCCTAAAGATATAGTATTTACTCTTATATTTGATTTACCTACTTCATTTAAAATTGATTTCATAAAACCATATATTCCAGATTTAGCAGCACTATATGCAGGTAGACCATATCTTGTTATTGCATTAATAGAAGAAATCATTATAATAGACTTATTATCACTATTAGTAATTTCTATTAAATCTAACATTGTTTTTACCAAATAAATATGTGCGTTAAGATTTAATTTAATAGACTTATCTATATCTTCGAATGTAATACCTTTTATTCCATTAATTTCACTTTTCATATTTATTCCAGCCATACTTATCAAATGATTTATATGATTAAATTTATCTTTTATAATTTCATGTGCATTTTGTAACTCTTTTATATTTGTTACATCAGTTTTTATGAATGTATAATTCTTATTTAATTTAAGTTTAGACGATGTTGTATCGTTAACATCAAGAACAACAACTTTTGCTCCCTTTCCTAACAAATACTCTACAACAACTCTTCCAATTCCTCCATGTCCTCCTGTAATTACAACAACTGAATCTTCCATTATAGCACCTCTCTTATATTTGATATATCATCTTTTAAATGATTAGATAAAAAATCGTAGGTATGTATACTCTCATTTTCATCAAGAGTCGTTATAATTTTCTTAAGCGTACATATTTCAATTACAAGTTCCTTTTTAAAACTATACTTAGAATTAAAAGCAAATTCTGTTATTATTAAATCCAAATTAGGAAATTGTTTTATTGTATTTATAATATCTCTTATTTCACTTTTATCCATCATAAGATGTTTATCAATTCTATCTTTATATTTTCCTGTTCTATCAACATTTCCCGAGATATGTAATATTTTTACTTTATACTTATTATATAACTCTTTTAAATAATCATCATAAGATATATGTAAGTCTATTGCATCTAATTTAGCATGAGAAATGTCAAACACACCAAAATCCAAAATATCCCATATATTACTTATAGTTGCAGGTGAAATTTCATCTAAAGGCAAATTGTATCCTCCAGATTGATTTTCTCCTCCAAACTTGATTTCTCTATTATATTTTTTATAAAAATTATCTTTAAGCAAATTAATGTTATCTTTTAATATATTGTTTATATTTTTTATATCTTGACCTTTATCTGCGCCAATATGAGTACTAATACGATCTTTATTTATTAATGTAAATAAATCATTAGGAAGTTTGTCCCATTCAATATTTTTTAGCATACTTTCACTATGTGTTTTAGGTTCCATTTTTGGTAATCCATGTAAATCAATTTTTATTTTTAACCTGCGTGCTAAATCTAAACAACTTTCAAGTTCAGAATAATTGCATAACTTACCTGGAAATTTTAAAACATCAATAAATTTATTCTCTATTAAAAAAGCATATAAGTTATCATATATTTTTTGGCAATTATTACTTAAAATATAATTACATCCAATATTTATCATACATTAATTCTCCAAACTTTCTAATAAATTATCTATACTTGATATAACAGTATTAATATCAAATTTTTGAGTCGTATTTTTAATATTATCTTGATAATATTTTCTAAGATTTTCATCTAATATTAACTTTTTTAGACCTTTGTATAGGTTATATGTATGGTTAGGTACTATAAGTGCATTTTTATTATCATCACCTAAAATATCTTTCATTCCGGAACAAAGTGTTGTAATTATTGGCTTGTCCAAAACTGCAGCTTCTATTACAACAGAACTTAAACCTTCTATTCTCGATGAACATACAAATATATCTGATGCTTTAACATATTTATATGGGTTCTGAGAATATCCAATTAATTGAACGGTATCTTCTAGATGATTATCACTTATATATTCTTGTAATCTATCTCTTTCTACTCCTTCTCCAACTATCCAAATAGTATTTTCTATATGTTCTCTTAGAAGTTTTCTATGTACTTTTAGAAGTCTATCATAACCTTTTTCGTATGCAAGCCTTCCTACAGCGCAAATTATAATTCCATTATGTTTTAATTCTTCTTCTATTGGTTCTTTTGATTTTTCTTTTATTTCTTTAATATTTATAGGATTCATCTGTACTAACACATTATCTGTAATGCCAGTTTTATGGCAGAAGTGAAACTTAACATCTGTTGAAACGCAAACTATTTTATTGAATTTATTGTAACATTCAATCTCCTCGTCTAATGATTTAAAAATATTTTTTCTTGAAATGTTTTCTATATCAGTATGTATCCAAACAACCTTCTTAGATTTTTCATTATTAGAATTTGCTATAATTTTTGCTACCTTTCCTTCAAGAAAAGCTATCTCTATGTCATATACTTCCTTTATATTCTTTTTGTACAAATATTTTGGAAAAAATTTCATTAAGAATAAATACCATTTCCAAATCAAATTCATTGTCTTAGTACTTATTTTGTGGTACTTAGAATTAATATCATTTCTACTCTTTTTAAAATATGCCTTAAAAAAATATTTGTATTTAATCCCTGGTATATTTACTACATCCTTTTTAAAAATACCGTCATCTACTATTGATAATAACGTTATATCGTATTTTTCTTTATCCATTCTTTTTAATAAATTAATTACTATTTTTTCTACTCCCCCTAATTGAAGAGTATGAACTGCAATCAATAGCCTCTTTTTCATACATTCCCCCTATTCTGATAAAATACAGGTTGGTAATAAAGTATTCTGTTTGTTAATGAATTTTAATTTACCAGTGTTAACATCTCTGCTATAAATTGAAATTTCATCAGAATCTTGATTAGCAACTAATAAATATCTTTGTATTTTATCAATTTCTAAATCTCTAGGAGTATTTCCATAGGATAAAATGTTTTGTAGCAATTCTAATTCATTATTTTCATATTTAAATACTGATATACTATTGTGCCCTCTTAATGTCGTATAAATAAATTTGCCATCTTTTAATTTCTTGCTTGATAATTTTACTAATTTATTAGAGTTAATTTCATAGACTGTTAGAATATTCATTCCTAAATCTACAGTTATTACATTTTGTTCATTATTAAATACTTTTGCACAATGTAAATGTGACTTTTTAGAATCAATAACTTCATTATGAATTAATTGACCTATTGAACCATCAAAATTTATTTTGTATGTACTAAAATACCCATCTCTATAATTAGAAATAAATAACATCCTATTTTTAGGACTTATATCTATATGACATGGGTTACTTCCTAAAGAGGTTTTTTTGTTAATATACATTAATCCTTTAGAAGTTTTTTTGTATGAAATTACATATCCGCAATTGTTTTCATCACCTATTTCTTGAACTGCAAATATATAATTTTCATCTTGAGTTAAATAAGTACATCTTTCAAAATCTTGTGTTGAAGAAATATATTTTAATTTACCGTTTGTAAATAAATATGTAAAAATCCCAGATTTCGAAGCATTTCCTAAATACATATTTTGCTTTTCCATAAATCACTCTCTTTTTATAAAATTTAAACGGCATTAATCATCGTTATTATATCATAAAAAAAGAATTATTGTCAATCAACTATTGTTATGCTTTATCCCTACAGCTATGCTATATACATAAGATATAGAGCCAAAAAAATCCACGTACTTTATGTTAAATAAAATACGCGGATTTTTGTTATTCTTCTAAACTATCTGTTTCTGTATCAGAGTTAGTATTACTATTAGAATTAGTGTTTGTATTAGTATTAGTGTTAGTATTTGTGTTGGTATTAGTATTTGTATTACTATTTTTATTAGAGTTTGTATTTGAATGTGAATTTGAATTAGTGTTGCTATTAGTATTTGAATTATTATGTGAGTTTGAATTTGTATTTGTGTTCGTATTAGTATTTGTATTACTATTTAAATTTGAGTTTGTATTAGTATTTTCTGCTGGTTTTTCTTCAGTTGTTACAACATTTGTATTCATTACTGGTTCTTCTGCATCTATATCATTTTTAATTCCTTGTACTGTAGAATCTCCGTTCTTGTTCTCATTACTTGTATTTGTAGATTTTACTTCAGTTCCACTATGCTTATCACATAATCCTGGAACAGTAAACATTAAGAAATACTCTGTATATGTATTTGGACAGCCAGTCCTTGCTTTCATACCTGTCTCTGAACAAACAGTAACCGCTTGAACTGATGCTGGCTTTTCAAAATATGCAGTCTTTAATCCAGTATGGATTCTAGACATTACATTTGCCCATATCAAACCTGCAGGATTACGCTTATTAAAGTTAACTGTTTCATTTTGGTCGTAACCATACCAAGTAACAGCAGTATAATATGGCGTAAATCCACAAAGCCATCTATCATAATTAGAGTCTGTAGTTCCAGTTTTTGCAGCAACATCTATTCCATTTATCTTACAATAAGTTGCTGTTCCATTACTTCCTACAACAGGTTGAGTTAACAAGTTTTTAAGTATAAAAGCTGTTTCTTTAGAAAATACTCTTCTCTTATCCTGTTTTGGAGTTATTATAGTTTTACCAGAATGATTTTTTATATTTTGATAAAATGCTGGTTCTATGTATTCTCCATCATTAGCAATTGCTGCATATGCTGCTGCCATTTCTAATGGACTTATTCCTTTTTGCAATCCTCCTAATGCTAATGACAAATTATTATCCTCTTCTGTTAATGTAGTTATACCTAATTTTTCCAAATAATTCATTGAAACTTTAGGCTTTAATTGCTGCATAATTTCTACAAAAGGAATATTTTGTGATGATTCTATAGCTCTTCTTACAGTTATCTTTCCTAAAGATTTACTATAATCAACAGGATGGTAACCATCAGCAAAATCCTGTTCAGTATCATCAAAAATAGATGATGCTGTAATAATTTTCTTTTGTATTGCAGGTCCTACTACTGCTATAGGTTTAATTGCAGAACCTGTTTGTCTTATACTTTGTGTAGCTCTATTTAATGAACGAGGTTTTGTTTTTTCACCAAGACCTCCAACACATCCTAATACATATCCAGTTTTATGGTCTATAATAACCATTGCAGCTTGAGATGGATCTCCTCCTGTTTGAGATGGTAAAACATATTTGCTCTTTTCCATTTCAGTTTCCATTTGTTTTTGAATTTTATCATCTTGTGTACTTGTTATTGTTAAACCTGACATATATATGTAATTTGTTGCAAAATCGGTAGATATATTATATTTATCTGCAATATCATTAGTAACATCTGTTATAAGAGCATCTGTATGATATGAATATACACCATCGCTTGAATCAACATTACCTTTTTTAAATTTTAAACCTGCATCAACATTTTGAACTGCAGTATTATATTCTGATTCTTGAATATATCCTAACTCTAACATCTTACTCAAAACAGTTTTTGTTCTATTCTTTATTTTCTCAGAATTATCTTTATCTCCGAAAGGATTATATGAATTCGGTGAATTATTAATTCCAGCTAAAAAAGCACATTCTTCCAAACTTAAATCTTTACATGATTTATTAAAGTAATATATGCTTCCGGCTTCTACACCATATATGCTTGGTCCTACATATATAATATTTAAATAAGTCTCTAATATTTCATTTTTGTCGGTTATACATTCCAAATTCCAAGCAAGCCACCATTCTTTTACTTTCCTAAAAATACTATCTGTTGAATCACTTGTCATATTCTTTACTAATTGCTGTGTAATTGTGCTTCCACCATAAGAAGAATTTCCAAAATGAAATACATAACTCAATATTGCAGCTCCAGTTCTTTTAATGTCTACACCTTGGTGTTTATAAAATCTTTCGTCTTCTATTGCTACATAAGCATTTTTTAAATTAGTTGGCATATCAGAAATACTAATCTTCTTTTGCTTTCTCTCGCTTCCTAGTTTAGCAATTTGGTCGCCATCTTCATCAACCACTGTTGAATTTTCATTTACAAGCATATCTTCTGCAATACTACGCCATCTAATAGCTGATACAGCCAATACAATTGCTGTAATAATTATACATATTACTATAAGAATAAAAATCAAACGTTTTAATCTTTTGTGTTTTTTCTTATTTGTTTTTTTATTTATATTTTTATTTAATAGTCTTTTATTATTTCTTCCTTGTGTTGTATCTACTCTTCTATCCTTTTGAAATGCTTTTGGGACAAAATCTTCCTCTTCTTGTTCTTTAAATCTTCTTCCTCTCATATATTAAGCTCCTTAGAAAAATAAGCTATCTTACTTATTTCAGAAAATCCAGAATAATTATATAAATCCATAGTATGTTTATCATCTATGTTACAAGTTGCTGTAAATCTCTCACAGCCTTTATCTTTTGCCCATGCTTCGCATTTATTTAATAATCTTTTTGCAATTCCTTTATTTTGATAATTTCTCTTTATAGATATTTGTTCTAAATAACCAGTAGGCTTTGAGTTTTCTTCTGTTAAAGAACATCTAGCAAATGCAACTGGAATTTCATTTTCATAATCTATAAACACAACTTTGTTGTAATTAGTTAATGCTTCTCTTATATCTCTAACATCCTCATCTAGTATTGTATTTTTATCATCGTCTGTAACAATTTTTGAGATTATGTCATAATCACTTATTTTAGCTTCCTTAATCATATATAATCCCTCCTTACTTTGTTTTACTATAGCAAAACTTTTAATTTTTATCAATATTAATTTAAGGCTTCTTCTATAATACCTCCACCTAAAACTATATCGTCTAAATAAAATACAGCTGATTGTCCTGGGGTTAAAGATTTTTCCGGTGTATCGAATACAATTTCAATTTTATCATCATCTAATTTTTTTAGAACAGCATCAGATTCTTTTTTAGAATATCTAGTTTTTACTCCAACCTTTAAATTATCTATATCTATTCCTTTTATGAGTATATTTACATTATTTATTATAGCTTTCTTTTTATATACTTCATCTTTTGTTCCAACAATTAATTCATTTTTTAATACATTGAATCCTATAACAAACAAAGGCTCCTTATACGAAATACCCATTCCTTTTCTTTGACCAATTGTATAATTATATAATCCATTATGTTTTCCTAAAATAGTACCATCACTCATTACTATATTTCCTGGCTTTGGTTTAATGTTTGAATTTTCTTCTAAAAATTTTTTATAATTACCATCTGGAATAAAGCAAATATCTTCACTATCAGGTTTGTCAGCTACTAATTCTAAGTCGTTTTCTTTTGCAATTTTTCTAATTTCTTCCTTTGTTTCAAAATCCCCAAGTGGGAATATAACTTTTTCTAATATTTCAGATGGCAGTGTATATAATACATATGATTGATCCTTATTTGTATTAATACATTTTTCTAACACATATTGATTATATTTATCGTTAAATTCAATCTTGGCATAATGACCAGTAGCTAAGAAATCACAATTTAATTCTTTTGCTTTTTTAAACATTCCGCCAAACTTTAATTTTCTATTACACTCTATACATGGATTTGGAGTAAGTGCATGCGCATAACAATCTATAAAATTATCTATTACATATTTTTTGAAGCTTTCTTGCATATCAATAGAAATATGCTCTATACCAAGTTTATCACACACTTTTTTAGCATCTGAGCTATCTGTTGTATTCGAAAGAGATAAAGTAACTCCAATTACTTCATACCCTTGATTTTTTAGTAATAAAGCGGCAACACTACTGTCCACTCCTCCACTCATTCCTAATAAAACTCTTCCTTTTTTCATCTTACATCTCCTATGGTGGTATTTTATCATATATGCCATAATTTAGCAAAAATATTAACGATATATTATTCTGCATAATACAAAAAAATCGCTGTTAACATTTAATGTAACAGCGTTTTTTATATTATATTTCTTTTAAAATATCTTCTTTTGTTCTTAAACCTATCATTGTAGATTTAACAGTTCCTCTATTAAATACAATTAGAGTTGGAATACTCTCTACATCATATTTTCTCGCTAAATCTGGAGCTTCATCAACATTTACTTTGCATACTTTTAATTCAAAAGCCTCATCTGCTATTTCATCAATTATTGGCCCCATCATTCTACAAGGTCCACACCATGGTGCCCAAAAATCAACTAATACTGTAGATTCTTCTTGTAAAACCTCTTTATCAAAATTTTCCTCTGATACTTCTATTGCTCTACTCATATAAAAACCTCCTATATATTTTTTAAATTTTTTGCAATACTTAAGCCACATTTTGCACCTTCATAAATCGCCTTACTTATTTGTAAAAGTCCTCCCGTGCAATCTCCAGCGGCATAAATTCCAGGTACATTAGTTTCCATTTTGTCATTTACTATTATATTATTATTTTGTACAATAATTCCAAGTTTTTTAGCAAAATCTATACTAGAAGCAATTCCTTGCGCAATAAATATTCCATCAACTGGTATACTTCTTTTGTTTTCTAAAAGAATATTTTCTACTCTTTTATCTCCTCTTATTGCATCTATCTTTCCCTCTATAACATTTGTAACTTCAATAGACCTATTTTCAGGGAGTTTACCACCATTCGTAAAAATAGTAACTTTGTCTGATACATTTTCTAAGACTTCTGCTTCATGAAGTGCATATTCTCCACTTCCTATAACAGCTATATTTTTATTTTTGAAAAAATATCCATCACATATTGCACAATAACTAATACCTTTTCCTACAAATTTATCCTCACCTAATATATTCGATGTTTTTCTACTTTTTCCTGTTGCCAAGACAACTGTTTTTGTTTCGTATTCATTATTCACAGTCTTTACAATATATGAATCATTTTTATACTCAATATCTAATACTTCATCATTTTTTACTTCTATATTTTGTTTTTTAGCTTGATTAATTCCTCTTCTAAATAATTCTTCACCAGATATTGGTTCTTCAAACCCATAATAATTTTCTATGGATTTTGCCTTTCTTAAAGCTGTTTCATCTTTTCCAATTACCAAACATTTTAGGTTGGACCTACTAATATAAATTGATGTACTAATTCCTGCAGGACCTTTACCTATAATAATACAATCATACATAAACATTCTCCTAATCTGCTAATGTTCCCATTGGATCCCATGGTTCCAATTCCATATAATATTTATTCTCATTATATGCTTCTAATTCCTCTGTCTTTAAATGCTTTTTATTAACAACAACTTGGTATACATATTTGCTAAACCATTCATCTGTTAAAACAAATATTCCTTTATTACCTGGTTTATCTCCCCATGAATTTTCTACCTTCCAACGATTTGCTTTCCAATTCTCATCTAGATTAACACCTAAAAATAACATTGCATGAGTCATCGCGCTTTCTCTATACTCAAGTTTTGTAGCTTTATCCATAGTATCATCAATATTTATTATATCTTTAATATTATATAAATCACAAGACATAATTCCTAAATCACTTGAAGATTCTTTTCCTACATCGCTACCAAAGAATACTGGAACTCCTTCTGAAAGTTGAGCAATTGCCATTTCTTTTAATCTTTCTATTGGCAAGTTTAAATATGTTATTCTATTACCATCTGCAACGTTTCCAACATAATTTACAGTATATTTCTTAAAAAATGGTCTATCAGCATTAGGAGCATTTATAACACTTATATAATCATCTAAGTTTAAGTCTTTAATATATTTATCATAAAAGTCCATAGGTGTTATATTTGAATCCCTATGAAATTCATCATTTTTATTTGTATATTCAAAATCAAATTTTTCTGGTGGTCTACCAAAAGCTGTACACAATATTGCATAGATTTTTTCTACCATATCTAATTTTTGATTTTCTATTTTTTCCATATCTTTGTTTTTACTATACATTGTTCTTAGCTCATAAGCAAAACTTCTTAATACTCTATATAAAATTCTGTTTATTTCTGATGTGTTTGAAGAACTGATTGTTTCTGGCATTGCACTTTTAGGTACAATTCCATACTTTCTTACAATATTTAAAAACAAATCCCATTGTCCACCATCATTTATTGGGTTATCTAAAAAATATGTAACATATCTATCTGTAGTTGGTCTATCAATGGTATCTATAATGCTATTTAAGAAATAATTACATTTTTCTAGTTTATCATAAAAAGCTATATAGTTTTGAGATAATTCTATTGTATCAATATTTAATTTCTTAATTAAGAAGTATCTTAAAAAATTTGTAGATGCAAAAATCCAACATCTTCCACTACGTTTTTGGTCTGTAATTTCTCCTTGTTTAAAATTTACAGAAAACTCATATCTTGTATTTCTTATTTCTTCGTAATTTTCGCAAGATTTAAAAAATCCATTCTTTGTAACTGCATTAGTAATTACTTTGTTTTCTGAAGCATTAAAGCTTTTCTCGTATTTCCTTAGCTTGTCCTTTGAAATATTTTTCATATGTAAATCCTCCTCAATATGTAATTATGTAATAATCACCTGTAATTTAGGTGATTATTACATATAGTTAATTAATTAATGTATTGTGCAATTGCTCTAAAATATTATCACCTAATTTATCTTTAAATATAATTCTTATTTTAGAATCGTTCGTCTGGATATTCAAAATTTCCAAAGCATTTGTATCTAATATCTTCATTGTTTTCATTATAATTTCGGAATCATTCATAATTCCATAACCTATAATAGATATTTTGCTCACATTTTTATAAGAACAGTCCAATTTAGGATATTCATTTGTAATTACATTCTCAAACTTATTAAATTCTGCTGATTTTATAGTAAATTGAATTTCTAAATTTGTTGTACTTTTATTTATTATATTGTTTATAAATATATTATTATCTAATAATTTTCTATATATACGATTAATCATTCTAGGTGTATATACTTCTTGTTTTGCAGTTACTAAAATTATATCATCATTTTTTACAATACTTTTTACTTTAGTGTCTTCTATTTTATTACTTATAACACTTCCTGGTCTATTATTAAAAGTTGACTTTGTAACTATTGGAATGCTAAATTTTTTGCCTATTTCTACACATCTATTATGCAAAACCTTTGCACCTTCATTTGATATATCCTGCATTTCTTCATAAGAAAGTTCTGGAAGCTTACGTGCATCCGGTATTTTATTTGGATCTGTAGAATACACTCCATCAACATCTGAAAATATATAGCATTTATCTGCTTTAAGTGCTGCTGCGACAGCTACTGCAGTAGTATCAGAACCGCCTCTTCCAAATGTTGTGATATCTCCTTTTTCGTTAATTCCTTGGAACCCTGCTATAATGACAATTTTTCTTTCTGCTAGTTCTTTCTTTATTCTTGTAGTATCTATATTTTCTACAACTGCTGCTTGGTTTGCCCCACTTGTTAATATCCCAGCTTGCCAACCTGTTAACGAAATTGCTGGATATCCTAATCTATTAAGTAGAATGCTTAATTTAGACATTGAGATTTGCTCTCCTGCACTTAGCAAAGTATCCAATTCTCTCTCATTTGGGACATTACTTAATTCATGTGCTTCTTTTAATAGATTATCTGTAGTCTTTCCTTGTGCTGAAACTACTACTACAACATTATTTTCCTTATAAAAATCTTTAATTTTATTAGCTACAATATTTAGCTTAATATTATCTGAAACTGAACTTCCTCCAAATTTTAAAACTATAGTGTCCATGTTGACAACCTCTTTTTTATAATGTAAAAAGTGTATTTAATTAAATACTACTTCTATATAATATATGAAAATAAATACCTTTTTGCAACATTTTTTGTTGCTTTAATATTTAAATACGGATAGATTATATCATATATTTTTTATTTATTAAATTTTTTTAAATATTCTTTAATAAAATCATCTAAATCTCCATCCATTACTGCTTGTACATTTCCTACTTCGTAATTAGTTCTATGGTCTTTTACCATTGTATATGGGCAAAATACATACGACCTAATTTGACTGCCCCAAGCAATATCTTTTTGCTCTCCTTTTAAGTTTAATATATTTTTTTCGCGTTCTTTTTCTTTTAAATCAAATAATTTAGATTTTAGCATCTTCATTGCTGTCTCTCTATTTTGTATCTGAGAGCGCTCAGATTGGCATGTAACAACAATGTTTGTTGGTATATGTGTAATTCTTACTGCAGAAGAGGTTTTATTTATATGTTGACCTCCCGCACCTGATGCTCTGTATGTATCTATTCTTAAATCATCTGGATTTATATCTATTTCTATATCATCATTTATTTCTGGTAATACTTCCACAGAAGCAAAGGATGTGTGTCTTCTTCCACCACTATCAAATGGTGAAATTCTAACTAATCTATGTACACCCATCTCTCCTTTTAAGTACCCATATGCATATTCGCCTTTAACTAGAAATGTAACACTCTTTATTCCTGCTTCATCACCTTCTAAATAATCTAGCTCTTTTACTTCGAAGTTATGTTTTTCTGCCCACCTAGTATACATTCTATATAGCATTTCTACCCAATCTTGTGACTCTGTTCCTCCTGCACCTGGATGCATGGAAACAATTGCATTATTTGCATCATACTTACCAGACAATAATGTTTTTATTTCTAAGTTTTCAATATCAGTATTAAGATTTTTGGTATCATTTAATAGTTCTTTAACAAGTTCTTTATTTTCCTCTTCTTTATCTTTCTCTTCTGTGACCTCTTCTTCTGTTAATAAATTATTCATTTCAACTAAATTCTTTAAAGAAGAATCTACTTTAGTATAAGAATTAATTTTATCTTTTAAAATTTTAATTTCTTGTAAAATACTACTATTATCATTACTCCAAAAATCTTCTTTTAGAGTCTCCTTCTCCAATTCTGATAATCTAGATTTAAGCTTATCTACTTCAAAGAGATTCACCGATTTCTTTTAATTTGTTAGATAATTCTTGAAGCTCTTTTTGGTTTTCTTCTAACTCTATCAATTCCTTCACTCCATTTCTTTTTGAACTTTAGGGACGGACCTTAAAAGTTCATTTTTTATGTAAATTTATATTATTTTATAACACTGTGAAAATAATATCCCCCTAATATATTAAATGCATCAAAACCATTTCCTACTAAAATTCTAGTTGCAATATAACTTCTTAGACCCGTATGACAATATACATATATTTTCTTATCATTTGGAATTTCATCTGAATGTCTTCTTAATTCATCCAATGGTATATGTTTTGCATTTTCAATATGACCCAAGGCAAACTCTTCATCTGTTCTTACATCTAAAATAAATGGATTATCTAACCTTAAAACTTCTTGCCATGTTATAGTTTTCATCATTCCATCTAATGTATTTTGAATTGCATTGCCTAGTATATTTACTGGACTCTTTGCAGAAGAAAAAGGTGGTGCATAAGACAACTCTAAATCTGCTAAGTCATCTGCATTCATATTATGCTTAATTGCTACAGATAATATATCTGTAATTTTATCAACGCCTTCTTTTCCCCATATTTGTGCTCCCAATATTCTTCCTGTTTTATCTTCATATAATGCTTTTATAGTTGTTCGAGTTGCACCAGGATAATATGTTGCATGAGAAAAGGGTGTTATTATCATTGTTTTATAATCTATGTTATTTATTTTAGCTGTATTCTCATTTATTCCGACCATTCCTAAATTATTATCAAATATCTTTAATATACTACTTCCGATTGTTCCATTGTATTTTCCTGGTTTTCCATAAATATGATTTGCAACAACTCTGGCCTGTTTATTTGCAGGTCCTGCAAGAGGAACATATGCTTTTTTATTTATTATAGGATTTATAACTTCTATTGCATCACCTAATGCATAAATATCCTCATTGTCTGTTTGCATAAACTCATTAACAATTATTCTTCCTCTATCTGTAAGTGCTAAATTAGCGTCTTTAGCAAGATTTGTTTCTGGTTTAACCCCAATACATAATATAACAAAATCTACATTTAAAGTATCTTCATCCAAATTTAATAGCAAACCTTCATCAGTTTCTTTTATTTCTTGCACACCATTATTTAAAATAGTATCTATATTGTTTTTATTTAAAGTATTCTTAACAAAACAAGACATATCATTATCTAATGGAGCTATTAAATGGTCAGCTTTTTCTATAACTGTAAGTTTGATATTTTCATTTTGCTTTTTTATATTTTCTGCCATTTCTATTCCAATATATCCACCACCAATAATTGCAACACTATGTACATTATTGTTTCCTAGATATTCTTTTATATCTACTGCATCATTAACAGTTCTTAAAGTTTTTATTTTATTACTTTTTAATTCTTTAAATGGATTTATTGGCTCTGCTCCAGGTGATAAAACTAATTTATCATAATCTTCTTCATAAACTTGTCCATCTTGTTTCTTTATTTGTATTTTCTTTTCATTTTTAAATATTTTAATAACTTCTTCATTTAATCGAACATCAATATTAAATCTTTCTTTGAATGATTCTGGAGTTTGCAATAATAAGTTTTCTTTTTTTGTAATTACATTTCCAACATAATATGGTAAACCACAGTTTGCAAAAGAAACATAGTTACCCCTGTCAAATATAATTATTTTACTTTTTTCATCTAATCTTCTTAATCTTGTTGCTGTAGTTGCTCCACCAGCAACTCCTCCAACTATTAAAATTTTCATATGTACCTCCATATAGCAGCTTATATTCTTTTCATTGGCCTAATTTCTAGCCAATAATTATCTCCATTTAATACTGCTGTTTTTATATCATTTAAATTATGTTTTGCAGTTGATTTTATAAACTCTATTGTATCTTCTAAGTTTAAGATTTTAGTTTCTCCAGTTTTATAAAATACTTTATCTTTAACCTTTTCTGGAACTTTCACCTGAAATTTATTTTCCAATTCTTTATTTAATATGTCATAATCAGTATAAATATATTTCTTAGAAAATACTTTTAAAAACTTATTATAAAATAAATAATCAGTAACTAAATGTACAAAATATCCTTTATTAAAATCACTATTAATATCTCTATCACAAAAAAAATCTTTTAAATTTGGTTGGCTACTTTTTGGCCCATAATGTGTTAAAGACTTATCTGTGACAGAATCAGGATAAATTATTCCTTCTATAAAATCATTATAGTTTTTTATTTCATTTGGATAGTTTCTTAAATATTCTTCTCCAACAGCTAAATGAATTACATAACCTGCCATATTCTACTCCTTTCTATTAAATCATTGCAGATGAAATATGAAAAACTCCTCCTTTATCTTTTAATTCTTTTTGAGCTGTTCTAAGTATATTATGTTCATCGTCTAACAACATAACATAATCATAAACATTTAGCTTTTCTTTCATTGTATTTACTTTAATATAATTTCTTGTATCATTATTGTAATCTCCATTTTCTCTTACTAAAATGATATAATTACTTTCTTTAATGAATGGAGCATATTTTTTTAACCATTCCTTTTTCTCTTCTTTAATTATATTGCTCCTTGACATAGATAAAATGAATATATCTAAATTAGGAATTTTGTTTAGCTCTTCTAATTTATCTATTATAACTTTTACAGGTGGAAGATTCACGAACAAACCTTTTGATTCGGTTGTAATAAAACCGTCTTGATAAATCTTGTATTCAACAATTGTGCCATCCATATCTACAAATAATGCAACTTTTTTATGTTCTTCACAAATTTTTTCTATTCTTTTTACAAATTCCATATTCACATCTCCAATACTTATTTTACGTTAGTATTTTATCATATCTTCAACTATATTGACAACGAAATATTTATAATATAATATCTAAATCGAATAAAATAAAGGGGGAATTTTTTATGTTAGAGAATATTACTCTAGATAATATTTTTAGCAAAATCTCTAATTGGTTTACAAAAGATAGAAAAATTATTTTTTTCGTTACATTTATAATTGGATTATTAGTACATTTTGCATTATATTCAAATGAATTATTAGCATATGATGCTTATTGGCATTATGGCTCTTTTTTAGCTAAAGGCTGGGAAATTTCATTAGGTAGGTTTTTTATTCCTTTTTCTGATATTTTAAGAGGGTCAGTTGTAGGTTCTATTCTAACTACAACTATTTCTTTAATTACATTATCCTTTTCTGCTATATTCTTAAATGAAGCTTTAGATATAAAAAAGAAATATATAAGAATTTTAACAAGTATCCTTATTGTTGTAACACCTACAGTTTCTCTTACTTTAATGTATCCTTATACAGCAAATGGATATACTTTTGCAATGTTGTTTGCAGTTTTATCCATATATTTTTTAAACAAAGAAAAAACTCTTAAAAATGTATTATTTACAATAATTTGTGTAATTGCCACACTCGCCTTCTATCAGGCATATCTATGTGTAATAACAGCTTTATTAATTATTACTTATATTTTTAAAATAATGGATGATATTTCAAGTTATAAAGAGTTTTTTAAAAAGCTAATTATAGATATAGGAATAATTGCTCTAGGAATGATTTTATATTACATATGCTTAAATATAATAATTAAAATATTAGGACTTAATATAACTTCATATAGTGGCGGAAATACAATTTTTAGCTTAGAGACAATAAAGAATATAATTCCATCAATAAAAAATACTTATATAACTTTTATAGAATTCTATTTTTCTGATAATATTTATAATAATACTGGATGGTTTAGAAATATTTTCTATTACATTATGTTTGCATTAATTTTAATAAATTTTATTGTTTTAGTTATAAACAGAAAAATTTACAAAAAGCCAATAAGTATTGTTTTGCTAGTTGCATCACTTGTTATTTTCCCTATTTTTGCTTGTTCTATAGAATTAATTGCACAATCAAGGGAAATAAACTTATTAATGTCAACATCACTTTATTTACCAATTGTAGTGCTATTAAAGCAAATAGAAATAATGAAAGATTCTAAATTAGACAATATAATTAAGTTATTATCATATTTTATTTCAGCATTAATTATTTGGACTTTTGTATTATCTAATAATGCTACATATGTAGCTACAAAATTATATAATGACCAAATGTATGCAGTTGGAAATATGATTATTGAAAAATTAGAAAATAATGATGAGATTACAAATACTACTCCTGTAGTTGTTTTAGGGCATTTAGATTTTAGTATACAAAACGACAGCCTACTAAAATTAACTAATTTTGATGTTTCTGATGTAAATATTTGGACTTGGCAAATATACTTACAAGACCATTTAGGTATTGGTAGAGATATTTATACTGGTGAAGATTATTCCGAAATAATGAATTCAGAAGAATATCTAAATATGCCTATATACCCTAATGAGGGATGCATAAAAATAATTAATGGTACAGCAGTTGTTAAATTAAACTATTAAAGCATATAAATCAAAAAGAAGAGGCGCAATTATTTCCTCTTCTTTTTGTTCTATTACACTTATTAATTATTCTGGCTGGTTATAATTTCATTTCATCCATATTCATCTCATTTGGCGCTTGGCCTTCTTGCTGGTCACGATATTTTTTTGCTATTTCAACTGTTTCTTTTTGTATTTTAGCCCTTTCATCTGGATTTAATTCCCACGGTTTTTTTCTTTTTACTTTTCCCTTGTCGGTTTTTGTTTGTGGTAAATAGTCATCTTGAGGTTGAGAGTCTCTTAGTTTATGCCTAGCAAATCTTGCTCTAACCTTATTAAAAAATCTTGCAAATCTATTTTGTCTTGCAGGTAATTTAGTAGTAGAATCCTCATCTTGTTCGCTTTTTATAACACCTTGTTGTAATTCTGGCTTAGAATGTTCTACTTCTTTATAACATTCTCTATCTTTACTTAAAGCTAAAGCTTGTATTAAATTCTTTGTTCTTCCGTTTTTATCAATTACACCTGTTTGAACATTGGTTATATATAAATCATTTGGATTTAATAATACTTCTTGTTCCGTATCTTCGTAAGCAGACAATTCCGTTATATAAGTTCCTCTAGTTCCTTGTGGTGCATATATTTCAAAAACAGTATCATAATCATCATACTTTGCAAATGAAGAATCATACAAGGGAGAAGTACTTACTTGTCCATTATTGCTTATCGTTTTGCCTACCAAACTACTAAAATCCTCTCCGTCTGGAATTCTATTTTCTAAATAACTACTTTTTACAGCTCTATAAAGTTTTATTGCTTTAGGCAAACCAGTTTTACTTAGTCCTTCTTCTAACGATACAATCGTTTGATCTATTTGAGCACACCTATCCATTGATTTCATTGCAGTTTTAACACTAACTATAGCTTCTGGCTTTATTCCTATATTTCTCATATAACTATCTGCTCTATCATAATTACTATGTAATGTTTCTTGATAATCAGCCATTTTCACAAATTCTTTTGTTTTTTCAATATCTACATCTGGTACTCCCCTTATTTGCAATTTTTCTTCTAATTCTTGCATAATATTTTCTTGTATAGCTTCTTTTGTTACCCCTCTTTTTATTCCTAAAATCATATTACTTCCTGTAGAATATTGATATATTGCTTTAACATTATCAACTGTAAGATTTTTTTCTTGTAGCATATCTTGAAATTCTTGTATTTGTTGTGTTGATATTCCTTGTGTATGTAATTCATCTATTGTATATCCATCTGATAATTTTTCTAAAATATCTCCATATTTTTTTAAGCCTCCAAATGTACTCTCTAAATTATGTTCCGAGTCACATGTTTCATATTCTCCATTTATAATTTGGTCAATTTCTGCTTTTGAAACGCCTTGACTCTGTAACATATTTGAAATTTTTTGGGCTTGTTCTTGAGACATTTCTATTCTTTCGCTTTTCATAAATTGCTCCTTTGTTTATAGCATTTTTACTTTTGTATTAATTACATTTACATTATAACATATAATAAGTCTATATCAATATTTTTATACTTTCTTTAAAATTTATAAGAAAAGTGGCTTCGCCACATGTGCAGATTGCTTCGCAATCGCACTGACATAGGTAACTTAACCTTGTTGCTCCAGAAAAATCTAGCGATTTTTCCTATGCAATAAAAAAAAGAAGTGTCACCAATTTTACTTGGTTTACACTTCTTTAATTTTAAATTTATTTATTCTTTCCATGGCAGTTTTTATACTTCAAACCGCTACCACAAG
>CALXKK010000020.1 GCA_944388935.1 uncultured Clostridia bacterium
AAATGGAGCAGGTAGCGGGAATCGAACCCGCATAGCCAGCTTGGAAGGCTGGAATTCTACCATTGAACTACACCTGCGTTTGCTCTTGAGATATTTATTTAAAATTTAAAAAATGGAGCAGGTAGCGGGAATCGAACCCGCATAGCCAGCTTGGAAGGCTGGAATTCTACCATTGAACTACACCTGCATTAGCTCCTGACAAGTATAGATTATAATGTTTTTTATTTCCTTTGTCAATATATTTTTAGAAAAAAATTAAAGTTTATTATTTTTCTTTAAATCCTCGATATAGTTTCTTTGAGCGTTACAAAAAACATCTTTATCTTTTAATAAATTTCTAATTTCAGTTAAGAAATTTTCATATACAGAGTCTTTAAAATAAAACTTAGCATATCCATTTATTCCAAATTTTTTGTTTAATGTATTATAAGCATCTTTAAATATTTCTTCGTCGCTATAATTAGGATAATGTCTTTTTCCATAAAGATAGCTTCTTCTTAAACATTGTTCTACAGTATTATTTCTATCAGCAGAAGAAACGATTTTTCCATATATACTACGAGGTTCATGGTTAGAAGAAGCTCTATGATCTTCAATGGCTTCTTTCATAGTTAACATTTTATCATTTGAAAAGAATCTTAGTAAATTTTTATCATCATACATAATTTTTGCAGAAATAATCTCGTGAGTCTTAGCATCTATATGATGTCCAATATCATGGTATGCAGCAATAGTATATACCATATCATAATTAACATTTAAATTATTTTCTTTAATTAATTCAAAGCTTCTTCTTATAACATATTTTATGTGGGTAATTCCATGTCCTTTTTCATTGTTTTCATAAATGGGAAAAACATTTTTTTCGATATATTCTTTTAAATCTGGATTAATTTTCATATATTTACCTCCTAATGTAAATTATATTTTATAATTCTTAAAATTTCTATAAAATATATTGAAAAAATATAAAAAAATAAGTATATTATAAATGATATAGGAGGCAAATATATGCAAGAAAATTCTAAAGCAAGAAAAAACTATTTAAATTGGGATGAATATTTTATGGCAATATCAAAATTGTCAGCTATGAGAAGTAAAGATCCACACACTCAAGTTGGAGCGTGTATAGTTAGTAAAGAAAATAGAATATTATCCATAGGTTATAATGGGACACCAAATGGATTCGATGACGATAATTTCCCTTGGGGAAGAAATGGTAAGCCTCTAGAAACGAAATATTTATATGTCGTTCACGCCGAAAGAAATGCAATCTTAAATTACAGAGGGTCAAGAAAAGATTTAGAAGGTGCAAAAATATATGTAGATTTATTTCCTTGTAATGAATGTGCAAAAGAAATCATCCAATCAGGAATAAAAGAAGTAATATATTTAACAGACAAGTATGCTGATACAGATGAAGTAATAGCCTCTAAAAGGCTGTTTGATGCGTGTGAAATAAAGTATAGAAAAATTGAATTCAGTGACAGTAAAGAAATTGTAATAAAATTGTAATTAAAAAGAAAAAGAGATTTTATATCAAATAATATATCTATATGTTATTATATAAGTATAAGTGGAGGTTTGCTTATGAATAAAATAAAAAAAGTTATATCAATATTAATTTTGCTTACGATAATATTTAACATAGGCAATATATCTTTAGCAAAAGATGTACCTGGAGGAGAATCAACTCTTTCATTAGATGTTTCTAGCGATTTCGAAAAATGGAATAATCTTTCAGCTGATGAAAAGAATAGTACAATTATGCCCGTAGCTACTACCACGGATATTTCTGAAAAAGCTAAAAATAGTACAAATTCATTATTCTTTGGAGTACAAAATCTTTTTGCAAGAGCCATAACCCCAAGTCATTATAGCTTAACAGATGATATTAACGTACCTGTAAATAATCAAGGAAGGACAGGACAATGTTGGGCTTTTGCTATGAATAGTGTTTTAGAATCATATTTAGCGATATCACATCAAAAAGATGTTATACCAAAATATTCAGCAAGACATATGGAATATGCTACTGCTAAAACATTTTTAGATGGAACAAATCCAAAAGGATATAACAGAGAAGTTGGTAGTGGTGGAAATGCTACAGTAGGTTTGGGATATTTTACAAATGGTACAGGAGCTGTATTAGAACAAGATATGCCATTTGAAGATAATGATGACAAAATAAATTTATCAGAGATTCAAAAAGAAGCTCAAATGAGGGTAACAGATGCAAAAATTTTCCCTAGCATAAATAAAGAAATAGATTCTAGTGGAAATGTTACATATAAAGATGACTCTGGTATTCAATATTCTGATGATGAAGTAAGGTTGATTAGGAATGATATAAAACAGTATATAATGAAATATGGAGGACTAGCAGCAACAACAGTTGGAAGTGATAGAAATTATTATAATAATCCATCAGATCCAATGCATTCAACTTCATACTATTGTGATAACAGTTCATATGCCATAGACCACGAATTAACAATTGTTGGATGGGACGATAATTATCCAGTAAATTATTTTAATCCTGACAAGAAACCAAAAAATCCAGGAGCATATATATGTTTAAATACATATGGAACAGAAAATTTTGCTGATGGATACATATATGTTTCATATGATGATGTTAATATAGAAAAAAATTTAACTGGTGTAATGGGAGCAGAAGATATTACAGATAATCAAACAATATATCAAAATGATTTTTATGGAGCGACAGTCTATTTAACAGTTAATCCAGGTGGAGCTGTAGGAATGGCAAATGTCTTTACCAAAGAGAGCGATGAAGATGAATATATAGATGAAGTGCAAGTAGCTGCAAGTGGAAATGCCGAAGTAGAAGTATATGTAAATACAGCTGACGACAATTTATATTCTTCAGAATTACATAAAGTTGAAGTAGATAAACCTGATCTAAATGGCTCATGGAACACATTTAAATTGAAAAATCCTGTAAAAATTACTGGAGATAAATTTGTAGTAGCTGTAAAACTTAAGTCGACAGAACAATTTAAAATTGGAGTTGAATGTAATTATAAAGACAGTGGTTTAACTACATCTTCAACACTATTTGATACTGTATCTGCAAATCCAGGGGAGAGCTATCTATCAACAGATAGTTGGCAATCATGGAATGATTTTACTAATTTAACATTAGGAGACTATAGTTTTAAAGAATCAAACTTATGTGTAAAAGCTATAACAACTAAAGATAATTCAGGAGAAAATCCAAACACGAATACAAACACGAATACAAATACAAATACAAACACGAATACAAATACGAACACAAACACAAATACAAATACAAATACCAACACAAATACCAACACAAACACAAATACTAATACAAATACAAATACAAATACAAACACTAATACAAATACCAACACAAATACCAACACAAATACAGATACAGACATAGATAATTCAAATACAAATAATAGTAATAACAACAATACTAATACTGACAATGAAAATTTAAATAATAATGGAAATAATAATTCAAATACAAACATAGGAATTGGAACGACAAATACTAATAATTCGGGGAATAATACAGCTTATTACTATAATGCAACAGCAGAAAAAAATCTTTCTGACGCATTACCTAAAACAGGTACAGAAATGGTTAGTATTGTATTGCCAATAAGCTTTATTATACTTATTATTTCATATGCAAATTATAGAAGATATAAAAATATAAATTAAATAAATTCATTAAAAAGGGGGCAATAAGTAAAGATTTCTTATTGCCCGTTTATATAGAAAAATGTAAGGAGAAATAGATATAATGGAAAATGATTTAAAAGAAGTAGCAAAGCAGATTAGAATTAATACAATAAAAGAGGTGTATTATGCAAAATCTGGACATCCAGGAGGTTCATTGTCTATTGCGGACATTCTGGCGGTATTATATTTTAAAGAGATGAATGTTGATCCAAGAAATCCTAAAGATGAAAATAGAGATAGATTTGTTTTATCTAAAGGACATTGTTGTCCAGCTCTATATGCAGCGCTTGCATTAAAGGGATTCTTTGATATTAGTGAATTACGAAATTTTAGAAATATAAATTCAAAACTTCAAGGACATCCTGATATGAGAAATATTCCTGGAATTGATATGTCTACAGGTTCATTAGGACAAGGCTTATCTGCAGCAAATGGAATGGCATTAGCTGGTAAGATGGACGGAAAAAGTTACAGAGTATATGCGATATTAGGTGATGGAGAAATAGAAGAAGGACAAATCTGGGAAGCTGCAATGGCTTCATCAAGATATAAATTAGATAATTTATGTATCTTTATTGATAATAATAATTTACAAATTGATGGAAGTATAGATAAAGTAATAAACCCATATCCAATAGATAAAAAATTCGAAGAGTTTGGATTTTATGTAATGAATATTGATGGAAATAATATTTCAGAAATAGAAGATGCATTAAATAAAGCTAAAGAAGTAAAAGAAAAGCCAACAGCAATAATAGCCAAGACAATTAAAGGAAAAGGTGTGTCTTTTATGGAAAATGTTGCAGGATGGCATGGAAAAGCACCAAATGAAGAAGAATACAAATTAGCATTAAAAGAGTTAGGAGGGGAAGCTGATGAATAAAGATGAAAAAATAGCGACAAGACAAAGCTTTGGAGAAGAATTAGCTATTTTAGGAGGAAAAAATGATAAAATAGTTGTCTTAGATGCTGATTTGTCAGTTACTACGAAAACTAACTACTTTGCTCAAAAGTTTCCAAATAGATTTTTTGATATGGGAATTGCAGAACAAAATATGATGGGTACTGCTGCAGGACTTGCTACTTGCGGAAAAATTCCTTTTGTAAGTACTTTTGCTATGTTTGCTGCAGGCAGAGCATATGACCAAGTAAGGAACAGTATTTGTTATCCAAATTTAAATGTAAAAATTTGTGCAACACATGCAGGAATAACAGTTGGTGAAGATGGTGCTACACATCAAATGATAGAAGATTTATCTTTAATGAGAACAATTCCAAATATGAAAGTTATGTGTACCTCTGATGATGCGCAAACAAGATGGGCAGTAAATGAAATAGCAAAAATTGACGGGCCTGTATATTTAAGATTATGTAGATATGCAACACCTAAAATATATGAAAATCAAAAATTTGAGTTTGGTAAAGGGGTGCAGATAGGAAATGGCACTGATGCAACAGTAATTGCTACAGGAGTTGTTGTATCAGAAGCAATTGAAGCAATGGAAGAATTAAAAACTAAAGGAATAAACATTAGAGTTATTGATATGCATACTATAAAACCAATTGATAAAGAAATAATTATAAAATCTGCTAAGGAAACTAAAAAAATCATAACTGTGGAAGATCACAATATAATTGGGGGATTAGGTTCTGCTGTATGTGAAGTATTAGCAGAAAATTATCCTACAAGAGTTTATAGAATGGGGATAAATGACAGATTTGGTAAATCAGGAAAAGCAGGAGAATTATTAAAATATTTTAAAATTGATAAAACAGCTATTGTAGAAGCAATTACACAAGATAATTAATGTGAATTTTTGTTTAACCTCTTGCAATAAATTGCATTTATTGTTATTATATCTTGTAGATATAAACAAAAATATATCGAATTAAGGAGCAATTGAGATGATAGAATTTAGAAATGTTTGCAAAAAGTATGAAACAGGTACAGAAGCAATAAAAAATGCTAACTTTGTCATAGAAAAAGGCGAATTTGCTTTTTTAGTAGGAGCTTCTGGTTCTGGAAAATCAACAATAATTAAATTAATCTTAAAAGAAGAAAATCCTACATCTGGAAATATAATAATAAATGGAAAAGATACTACATTTTTAAAACCAAATAGAATTCCATATTTAAGAAGAAGTATGGGAGTAGTATTCCAGGACTTCAGATTATTACCAGATAAAACGGTTTATGAAAATGTAGCTTTTGCAATGTATATAGTTAAAGCTACACCAAGACACATTAGAAGACAAGTACCAATGGTATTATCATTGGTAGGATTAAGTGCAAAAGCAAAGATGTATCCAAACGAATTATCAGGAGGAGAACAACAAAGAGTAGCACTTGCTAGAGCTTTGGTTAATAATCCTTCAATGTTAATTGCTGATGAGCCTACAGGAAACCTAGATCCAGATACAGCATGGGATATTATGACTTTATTAAACGATATTAATTTAAGAGGAACAACAGTTGTTGTTGCAACTCATGCAAAGGATATTGTAGACCAAATGAATAAGAGAGTTATTCATATTCGTAAGGGCTCTATAGTAAAAGATGATGAAAAAGGTGGGTATGAATTGTGAGATATAATGTAATAACTTATTTAATTGGGGAAGGTATAAGAAACGTATTCAAAAACAAAAAATCTACTAGTGCTTCAATAATTATAATGAGTCTTACAATGTTAATATTTGGTGTGTTCTTTGTAATTACAGAAAATATTAATAGCATAATGAAACAAATAGAAAGTGAACAAGGAATAGAGGTATTCCTATATGACATTTCAGAAGACCAAACAAAAGCAATAGGGGATTACATAAGAAATATAGATGGAGTAAATACAGTAGAATATAAAACAAAGGAAGATGCATTAAATCAACTTAAAAGTCAATTTAAGGATAGGGAAGATTTGTTATCTGGATATGATGAAAATAATATATTCCCAGCATCTTATGTTGTAACATTAACAGATTTAACTAAGAGTGATGAAGTGCAACAAAAAATAAAAGCCTATGACGATGGCAAGTCCGATTCGGAAAAGGTAATAAAAAATATAACAAGTAAAGATGAAACGGTATCAACTTTAATTAGTTTAGCAAATGGAGTTAAGATAATAACAGGAGTAATACTGGTAATATTAATTTTAATATCAATATTTATAATAGCAAATACAATAAAGCTTACTGTACATGCAAGAAGAAGAGAAATATCTATAATGAAATATGTTGGTGCAACTAATAGTTTTATTAGGTGGCCATTCATTGTAGAAGGTATAATAATTGGAATAATATCAGGAGCGATTTCAATTATTATCTTAGGAATAAATTATAACTTAATTGCAGGAAAAATATTAGAATCACAAGTTGTATCAGCTATGAATATAAACTTATTAACATTTGCAGATATGTTTGGATTAATAGTATTGGTTTACACAATATTAGGAGTTGGAATCGGTGTTTTAGGAAGTTGTATTTCTATGCGTAGATATTTAAAAGTATAGCAAAGGAGTATAATATGAAAAGATTTCTAAGAATATTGATGATATCAACATTATTAATATCAACTTTAGGTTTTCAGGTAGTGTTTGCGGCTGATTTGAATGATTTACAGGAACAGCAGACACAAGTACAAGCAAATCAAGATATGGCAACAACACAGCTTCAGGCAGTACAAGAAGAGTTAACAGCAAACCTACAACAAATACAAGAGTTAAATAGCAATATTACACAATATGAAACGGAAATAAATAATTATAATTCTCAGATTGTAACATTACAAGATAGCATTACAAACACAGAAGAAGAAATAAAAAAAGCTCAAGAAAATTATGACAGCCAGAAAAAATTATTAGATGACAGATTAGTAACTATGTATGAAGCAGGTTCAACAGAATACCTAGATGTAGTATTAAGTTCAAAAACAATAACAGATTTTCTATCTAATTATTATTTGCTATCAATATTAGCAAATAATAATGTGGATTTTCTAGATACAATAGAAAAACAAAAACAAACGATAGAAGACGAAAAGAAAAAGCTAGAAGAACAGAAACAACAGATTGATACAGCAAAACAAGAAAAGGAAAAGGCTTCAATCATATTACAGAATACAAAGGTTATGAAAGATTCATATACATCACAGTTAACAGACCAGGAAAAACAAATACAATCAGAAATAGATGCTTATCAAGCACAATTAAACCAAATAGAATCTGAGATTCAATCTATAACAGCAAATAACTTAATAATTAATCCAAATTATATTGGAGGAGAAATGCAATGGCCAGTGCCAGGGTATACAAAATTAAGTTCAACATTTAAGATGAGAGTTCATCCTATAACAGGTGTATATAAATTACATACAGGAATCGATATACCTGCACCTACAGGTACTAATTTCCTAGCAGCCAATGATGGAGTTGTAGTAAAGGCAGAATTTAATACAGCTTATGGTAACATGGTTATGATAGACCATGGAGGAGGAGTATCTACATTATATGCACATGGAAGTAAAATAATGGTAACTTTAGGACAAACAGTATCTAAAGGAGATGTAGTTTTACAGGTTGGCGAAACAGGATATGCAACAGGACCACATGCCCATTTTGAAGTCAGAATAAATGGAACACCAGTTGATCCATTACCATATGTAACCAATCAAAGCGGAGTAAATTAACTTTAAATAACGGAGGATAAAAAATGAAAAAAATATGCTTAAAATTTATACTAATATTGTTAGCAATGGTTGTAATATTTAATTCATTATCAGTAACATATGCAGCTTCGAAAAGCGAATTAAATCAAAAAATAAAAGAAACAAAAGAAAATCTAAATGAAGTAAACAGTCAAAAAGCAGAATCACAAGATAAGGTAAATGATTTATCTAGCCAAATACAATCTTATGAATCACAAATAAATTCACTAAAAAGTGAAATTGAAACAAAAACTAATGAAGTAAATGAAATGCAAAAGAAACTAGACCAACTAGAAGAAGAAAGAGAGAAAAATCAGAGTTTATTGGACGAAAGATTAGTAACATTATATGAATCTGGAGAAGTTTCATATATGGATGTTTTGTTATCTTCTGCTGATATAACACAGTTTATATCTAATTATTACATGATAGAAACATTAACAGCAGCAGATAAGGAATTAATACAAAACTTGGAAAATGAAAAGAATGAAATAGCAGACACACAATCAAAATTGAATGCAAGTTTGGATGAAATTGAGTCTAAAAAGACTGAGCTAGAATCTGTTCAATCAGAATTAAGTAAAGCTAAAAACGAAGAACAAACAAAAGTTGATAAATTAACAAAACAATCAGAAGATTTGGAAGAAAATGTAGAAGAATATGAAGCACAAATGAAGGAACTAGATAAAAAAGAAAAAGAACAAGAAGCAGCATTAAAAGCAAAAATCCAAGCTGCACAGTCAGCAGCTGCAACTTCTGGAACAAGTTCTTCTGGATTTATAAGACCAGTTAAAACAGGAAGTATTACAGCTACAATGTATTATTCTAGTGGAAAATACCATGGTGCTGTAGACTTTGGCGTACCAGTAGGAACACCAGTATATGCAGCAGCAGATGGTGTTGTTGTTACAGCTACATGGGGTGGTTCAGATAGCTATGGATATTATGTAAAAATTAAGCATTATAATGGATTGTATACTTTATATGCACATGCATCTTCATTAGTTGTAAGTGCAGGTCAAGTAGTAAAACAAGGACAATTAATAATGTATTCAGGTAATACTGGAAACTCAACAGGTCCACATTGTCATTTCGAAGTTAGAGTATCTCCAGGAGGATATAGTAATAGAGTTAATCCGCTAAATTATTTATAAAATGTATTTAGGGATTTTGGGATGGTCCTAAAATCCCGCTTGAATTTAAATTTTAAAATAAGCATAAAAACCGCTACATAAGAATAAAAACTTAAGTAGCGGTTATATTAATATAAAATAAGGGGGAATTTATTAATGAAAAAATCAACAATAGCAATTATAGTAGTAGTTGTATTACTAATTATAGTAATAGCAGGTTTAGCATCTAGTTATAATGGTGTAGTTGCTTTATCAGAGGATGTAGATAATAAATTTGCAACTATAGATACAATGTTACAAAGAAGAGCAGATTTAATACCAAATTTAGTAAATACAGTAAAAGGATATACAAATCAAGAACAAAGTGTAATAGACTCAGTAACTGATGCAAGAGCAAAATTAGCAGGAGCTACTTCTGTCGAAGATAAAGCTAATGCTGACCAAGATTTAACAAGAGCTTTGAACAATTTACTAGTAGTTGTAGAAAATTATCCAGATTTAAAATCATCACAAAACTTTATTAATTTATCAGATGAATTAGCTGGAACAGAAAATAGAATTGCAACAGCAAGAAAGGACTACAATGATGCTGTAAGAACATATAATACAAAGATTAAGAGATTTCCAACAAATATAATATCAGGAATGTTTGGATTCGATGAAAGAGAATACTTCCAAGCAACAGAAGGAAGCGAGGAGGTACCAACAGTTGACTTTAATACAGTTCAATAGAAAATTTAAAGTTATAATTTGTATATGTATTTTTTTCATTATATTATTGAGCAATTATTCATTTGCTATAGTTTCTAAAACTAGTGAATTCTATGTTAATGATTCAGCAAATTTATTAAATGATGAAACAGAAAATTATATTATTAATATGAATAAAGCTTTAGAGGAGAAAGAAGGAGCACAGATAGTAGTAGTTACTGTACAAAATTTAGAAGGTAAATCAATAGAAGATTATGCAACGGAGCTATTTAGAGAATATGGAATCGGGGATAAAGATAAGAATAATGGTGTATTATTACTATGTGCTTATGAGGAAAGACAATTTAGAATAGAAGTAGGTTATGGGTTAGAAGGAATATTAACAGATGGTAAAACAGGAAGAATCCAGGATAATTATATTATTCCATATTTAAGACAAAATAATTTTAATGATGGAATAAAAAATGGATTTAATGCAGTATTAGAAGAAGTGGAAAATGAATATGGAATTTCAATAGATGGTGCGCAATCGGGTAATGTGATAGGAACAAATACATCTACAAATACAGTTAGTAGACTGATGCCACATGTAATTATATTTATATTATTTATTTTGGTAATGTTTTTTTCAGCTAGACATGGATTTTTCTTCATTGGAGGAATTGGTCCAGGAAGAGGAGGATTTGGCGGCGGCTCTTTCGGTGGTGGTTCCTTTGGTGGAGGTTCTTTTGGCGGAGGAGGTTCTTCCGGTGGCGGAGGATCTTCAAGAGGTTTCTAAATAGTAACTTGAAAGAACTATGAAATTTTATATAAAATATAAAATGGTATTAATGAGAATTCATTAGTACCATTTTTGAGTAGATCTTATTTTCTTCTGAAATTTAATTATTATATAAATTCTTTTCATACAAATCTTCTATACGTACATCTTTTTCTTCAAAATTATCAATAAATCCAACTTTAGCCATATCATTATTAACTTCTTGTATCCACACAGGTCTTTCATTGTAGAAAATATCTACTTTTTGTTTATTTCTTAAAATTTCATGTATTTGTGAGGCTTTCATAATATCAACTCCTTAATAACTTGTACTAATAATATATCCAAAATTTAGAAAAATATGACAATTGAGTATTAAGGAGTTAAAAAAATCTTTAAAAATGGGAAAACCCTCATGATAAACTCTTTAATCATGAGGATCGTCCCATTACCAGTACCAAACGGTGATGAGCAAAAAGATGATGAACTTAATTACCAATATTGTAATTCTTTCACCATTCGACTCAGCGGCTGGATAGAGTAGCTTGTTGATTACCCAGTTTACGAAGAACAAAACGATCAGATACAGACCAAGGTAAAAGGTTTCATCGCCAACATAGAGAATTCCACAAGCCAGTAGCAAAAGAATGAAAAACCACATGTTTCTTTCCTCCCTTTATAATACGAATGCATGAACAAGTTGTTTTCTAAGTAAGGATACATGTTCCTTTCTTTTGTCTTTATTCAATTGTTAAATACAATTATATTATATCATATTATTTTACATAATACAAAATTAGAGCTGTATCTTTATAATTAATAAATATTTATATATTGTTGTATCAATAATTACGTAAAAAAGAGTATTAAGTTAAAATACTTAATACTCTTTAAAGTTTTATTTGGTGACCCGTACGGGAATCGAACCCATGATTCAGCCTTGAGAGGGCTGCGTCTTAACCGCTTGACCAACGGGCCATTTGCAAACCTCATTATTTATATCATAAAAATTAAATATAGTCAATAGGAACAAAATTTCGTAAAAATGTATTGACAAAATATAAAAATAATATATAATAATAAGCGAACAAAAGTTTTAAAAAGAGAGGCAAAAAATGTTAGAAGAAAAAGATAGATTGGATGTTGCTTTAGTAAATAGAAAATTCTTTCCAACTAGGCAAAAAGCCAAGTACGAAATAGAGCAGGGGAATATATATGTAAATGGAAAACAGGTTACTAAAGCAAGTAAAATTATAGATGATAATGATGAAATAGAAGTAAAAGGAACTACTTTAAAATATGTAAGTAGAGGTGGATTAAAATTAGAAAAAGCAATTAATACATTTGAAATTGTATTAAAAAATAAAATTTGTGCAGATATAGGTGCATCAACTGGAGGTTTTACAGATTGTATGTTAAAAAATGGGGCTCAGAAGGTATATGCAATAGATGTTGGACATTCACAATTAGATGAAAAACTAAAAGAAGATAAAAGGGTTATTAATTTAGAAGGAACAAACATAAGAGATTTAGATACAAATAAAATAGAAAAGTTAGATTTTATTAGTTCAGATGTTTCTTTTATATCAGAAGCACATGTTCTTCCTAAAATATATGAGTTACTAAAGATTAAAGGAAAAGCTGTTGTTTTAATAAAACCACAATTCGAAGCTGGAAGTCAAAATTTAAGTAAAAATGGAGTAGTAAAAAATATTAAAGTACATCAAAAGGTTATTCAAAATATTGTTATATTAGCCAATAAATTAGGTTTTAGAATTATAGATGTAACATATTCTCCAATAAAAGGTCCAGCAGGTAATATAGAATATTTATTATATATGGAAAAAAACGAAAATAATTTATTAGATTTATACAAAATGAAAAATAATGCGATAGAAATTACTACAGAAGCATTTAAAAAATTAAAATAAGAGGTGTATTTATGATATCTACATTACATATAAAGAACATAGGGATAATTGATGAAATTACAATCGATTTTTCAAAAGGTTTTAATATTTTAACTGGAGAGACAGGAGCTGGAAAAACATTAATAATAGGAGCTTTAGGAATAGTTGCAGGTGGAAGATTCTCTAAAGAAATGATTAGAAAAGGTGAAAATCATTCATTTGTAGAAGTAAGTATATATTTACCAAATCATCCAAATGCAGTGGATGGGAATATCATAATATCTAGAGAAATTTTTGATAATGGCAGAAATACATGTAAAATAAATGGAAGATTAGTAACTGTAACAGAACTAAAAGAATTTATGAATAATATTATAAATATACATGGTCAAAATGATAATCAAAATTTATTAAATAAGGAAAACCATATAAAATACTTAGATAAATTTTTAGGTAAAGAATTTTTAAAAAGAAAATCAGAATATATAGAATTATATAATAAATATGTAGATATAAATAAACAACTAAAAGAAAATTATGGGGATGAAAAAGAAAAACAACGTAAATTAGATTTATTATATTATCAAGTAAATGAAATAAAAAATGCTAATCTTAAAGTAGATGAAGACGAGGAATTAGAAGAAAAAAGAAACTTAATTGTAAATGCAGAAAAAATATCTAAAAGTTTAAGAGAAGCAGATATGCAAATAAATGAAAATGCATTAAATTCAATAGGTGTAGCAATAAGAAACTTAGAAAAAATAGAAGATATTAATGTAAAATATCAGAAAACTTTAAGTTCTTTAAAAAGTAATTACTATGATTTACAAGAAATAGGAATAGATTTAAATCATTATAATTCTGATACTTCCTTTGAAGAATCAGAAAGGGATGAAATAGAAAGTAGAATAGACGAAATAAATGATTTAAAAAGAAAATATGGAAATACAATAGAAGAAATATTAAATTATCAAAAAGAGATAGAAGAGGAAATAGAAAAAATAGAAAATTCAGAAGAAAAAAACAAAGAATTAAAGAAAGAATTGGAAATACTAACAGATGAACTAGAAAAATCAGCAAAAGTATTGCATACATCAAGAGAAGAAAATGCTGTAGAACTCGAAACAAAAATAAACAAAGAACTTTCAGATTTGGAAATGCCTAATGCAAAATTTAAAGTAGATATTCAAAATACTCATTTCAATAAAGATGGAATGGATGATATAGAATTTATGATAACAACTAATAAAGGAGAGGATTTTAAACCATTAATAAAAACTGCATCTGGAGGAGAAATGTCTAGAATAATGCTAGCAATAAAGACGGTTCTATCAGATGTAGATGAAGTGCCAATTTTAATATTTGATGAAATAGACACTGGTATTAGTGGAAAAGCAGGTAATGCTGTTGGAGAAAAATTAAAAACAATTGCTAAAAAGCATCAAGTTATTATAGTAACTCATTTAGCTAGTATTGCTGCTAAAGGAGATTCAAATTATTATATTTATAAAGAAGTTGAAGGAAATACAACCAAAACAAAAGTAAAGAATTTAAATGAGCAAGAAGTTATAGAAGAAATAGCAAGAATTTCAAGTGGAATTGTTTCTGAAATCTCATTAAAGCATGCAATGGAATTAAGAGCAGCAGTGTAGGATAAAAAAACAAGAAGTGGTTATGTAGCCACTTCTTGAATATAAATTAAATTCTATATACTATTATTTTAGCTCTACAATAGTAACTCCCATCTCACCTTCACCAAAAGTACCAAGTCTAAAAGATTTTACATGTGGATTTGTTTTTAAAAAATTATGAATTCCATTTCTTAATTTTCCTGTACCTTTACCATGTACTATTCTAACAGTTTCTAGTTTTGCTAAACTACAATCATCTAAATATTTATCTATAACAAATATTGCTTCATCAACAGTTTGTCCAATTACATTAATTTCTGGTGATATGTTTTTGGATTTTGATATATTAGAATAAGATTTAGAGTTTATCTTTTTATTAGTAGTGTTTCCTTTTACAATAGATATATCGGTAACTGGAACAAAAGATTTTATACTTCCAACTTGTACTTGAACTTCATTATTTTTGTTTGGTAAGGAAAGCAAAGTTCCATTATTCATAAATTTATTTATATAAATTTCCATACCAACTTTCAAATTATTTACATCCAGATTTGTATTAGTATTTGAAATATTAGAAGCTTTTGATGATACTTTTTTTATAGAATTATTTAAATCATTTCTTAAATTATCTAAATCTTTTAAAGAATTAGAATTATTAGAAGCTTTTCTCATTTTACGTATAATATCTGTTGCTTCATCTTTTGCAGAATATAAGATTTCACGTGCTTCTAATTTAGCTTTATCAATGATCTCTTGTTTTCTATTTTGAACATCAGAATAATCTTTAGAAAGTGAATCTTTTAATCTAGAAACTTCATCTAATTTTTGTTCTATTTCGGATTTTTCATTTTCAATTTTTAATTTATTATCATAAATACTTTTAAGTAAATCTTCTATATGAACGGTATCAGAATTTATAAAATCATTTGCTCTTTTTAATATATCTTCTGGAAGTCCTAGTTTTTTGCTTATTGCAAAAGCATTACTTTTTCCAGGAACACCAATTAAAAGCTTATAAGTAGGAGAGAGGGTTTCTATATTAAATTCCTGACTTGCATTTTCAAATCCGTTATTGGTTAAGGCATAGTTTTTTATTTCTGGATAATGTGTTGTTGCAACTGTTAAAGTACCTTGATTATATAAATGCTCCAATATACTAATTGCTAAACTACTACCTTCTATTGGGTCAGTTCCAGAACCTAGTTCATCCAATAAAACTAAACTATTAGATGTTGAATTCTTTATTATTTCTATAATATTTACCATATGAGAAGAAAATGTGCTTAGAGATTCTTGAATACTTTGTTCATCCCCAATATCTGCAAACACATTATCAAAAACATAAATACTACTATTTTCCTTTGCTGGTATATTTAAACCAGACATTGCCATTAGAAGTATTAACCCTATAGTCTTTAAAGTTACAGTTTTTCCACCAGTGTTTGGACCAGTGATAACAAGAGTATTAAAAGATATACCCAGATTTACGTCAATTGGAACTACTGTATCTTTATTAATTAAAGGATGTCTAGCTTTAATTAAATTAATTTGTTTTTTATCATTTAGTATAGGACGTGTGGCGTCCAAATCAATAGAATAATTTGCTTTTGCAAATATAAAATCTAGAATTCCAATAATTCTAATATTATTTTCTAATTGTTCTAATATTCCAAAAAGTAAATTAGAAAGATTTGTTAATATTTTTTCTATTTCAATATTTTCCTCAACAGTTAAATTACTTATTTTGCTGTTTAAATCAAATATAGAAATTGGTTCTATAAAAACAGTAGAACCACTGTTAGACATATCATGTATAAATCCTTTTATATTAGATTTATATTCTTCTTTAACAGGGATAACATATCTATCATTTCTAATAGTTACAACTGGTTCCTGTAAATATTTAGAATAAGTAGAAGAGGATATAAAAGAATTTAATTTGTTTTTTATTTCTTGTTCTATTTTTCTTTTAGAAGATCTAATATTAAATAAATTACTAGAAGCTTTATCATCTAGTGTATATTCATCAATAATAGCAGAAAAAATCTGGTTTTCAATATCCTTATTAACATATAAATTATCAAAATAATTATATAGACATTTAAACTCATCCAAATTTATTAATTCATCAGAAAAGAAATACTCCTTTAAGTCATTAGATAATTTTAATATTTTTCCAATATTTAAAATATTAGAAATAGACAAAACTCTATTACTGCTTAAAGTTTTTAAACAAACTTCAATGTCATCTGAAATTTCGTAAATTGGAATATTTCCTTTTTTATACCTTAAAATAACAGCTTCATTTGTTTCGTCTAAAGCTTTTAAAATTTTATTTTTCTCCGTAAAAGGATATAGATTGCTACAATATTTTTTACTAATATATGTTTTTGAATATTGCTGTAAACTTTCTTTTATTTTATTAAATTCTAGTTTTTCTAAATATTTGTTTAACATATGAAAACTCCTTTATATTAAATTGTATTTTTCAAAAATACTTTTTATCATATGTGTATCTAGACCTACAATAGAGTTATAATCACCATCATAACCTTTTAAATATACTTTCCCAATTCCTTGTACTGCATAAGCACCAGCCTTATCCATAGGTTCTTTAGTATCAACATAAGAACAAATATCAAAATAAGACATATTCTTAAAATAAACAGTTGATTTATTAACTCTCGTTTCGAATATAATAGAATGTTCTTTTTTTATAATAACTGTGGTTCCAGTATATATATCATTTGAATTACCTTGCAATAATTTTAACATTCTAATTGCATCTTCTTTATCTTTTGGTTTTCCTAATATAATATTCCCAAAAGAAACTAAAGTATCAGAACCAATTACAGTATATTCATTATCTTCTTTATATTTATCTAAAAAAATTGAATATGCTTTTTCATATGATAATTTTTGAGCTGATTTTTCTGGATCTTTTTCCATTTTCTTTATTTTATTTTCATCGACATCACTTGGAATAATGTCAAAATTACTTACTATAGTTGATAATAATTGTTTTCTTCTAGGAGAAGAAGAAGCTAAAATAAATTCCATAACAAAACCTCCTATAATCCTCCGTATTATAACATTTTTCATTTTAAAAAATCAATATTGCGTTTAGATGTTTGCTATGATAAAATAAATACAGCGAAAAATGGAGGACTTTTTATGGAGGATAAACAGCAAAACATAAGGAATTTTAGCATAATTGCACATATAGATCATGGAAAATCAACATTAGCAGATAGAATGATTGAAATGACTGGAGTTCTCTCAAAAAGAGAAATGGAATCACAAGTATTGGACAACATGGAAATCGAAAGAGAACGTGGAATAACAATAAAATCTCAATCTGTTAGAATGATTTATAAGGCAAAAAATGGACAAGAATATATTTTTAATTTAATAGATACACCTGGACATGTGGATTTTAATTATGAAGTTTCAAGAAGTTTGGCAGCATGCGAAGGAGCAATATTAGTAGTAGATGCTAGCCAGGGAGTAGAGGCACAAACTCTTGCAAATGTTTATCTAGCTTTAGATAATAATTTGGAAATTTTGCCAGTTATAAATAAAGTAGATTTACCTAATGCAAGACCAGAAGAGGTAAAAAAAGAAATAGAAGATATAATAGGAATTCCAGCGGAGGATGCCCCATGTATTTCTGCTAAAACGGGACTAAATGTAGACGAAGTATTAGAAAGAATTGTAACAGATATTCCAGCACCATCAGGGGATAAGAATAAACCTTTAAAATGTTTAATATTTGATTCTTTTTATGATAATTATAAAGGTGCAGTAAGTTATGTAAGGGTAAGAGATGGAAAGGTTAAAGTTGGAGATGAAATTCTATTAATGTCTTCAAATAAAACATTTATAGTTACAGAAGTTGGTTTCTTTGAACCTGGAAGATATTATCCTTGTGATGAATTAATTGCAGGAGATGTTGGATATATTGCAG
This sequence comes from uncultured Clostridia bacterium, assembly GCA_944388935.1. Lineage (GTDB taxonomy): Bacteria > Bacillota > Clostridia > TANB77 > CAG-508 > Merdicola. Next base: position 18,553 of record CALXKK010000020.1, read on the forward strand.
CAAGTATAAAGAGTTTATCAGATATAAGAGTTGGTGATACAATTACTTTAAAAGATAATAAAGCAGATGAACCATTACCAGGATACAAAAAAGTAAATCCAATGGTATATTGTGGGCTATATCCTGTTGATGGAAGCGATTATGAAAATCTAAAAGTGGCTTTGGAAAAATTACAATTAAATGATGCGTCACTTCAATATGAGCCAGAGACATCAAATGCACTTGGTTTTGGATTTAGATGCGGATTTTTAGGATTGTTACATCTGGAAATAATAGAAGAAAGATTGGATAAAGAATTTGATTTAAGCTTAATAACTACATCACCGTCAGTTATATATAAAATACATAAAACTGATGGTGAGGTAATTGAATTATATAATCCAGCAGATTTACCAAAACCTCAAGAAATAAGTTATATGGAAGAACCTTTTGTAGAGGCTGAAATATTAACACCAAAGGAATTTGTTGGAAATATCATGGAAATATGCCAGAATAGGAGAGGCATATATAAAGATATGAAATATCTTGATGAAAACAGAGTAATGTTAATTTACGAATTACCTTTAAATGAAATAATATATGATTTTTTTGATACCTTAAAATCAAAAACAAAAGGATATGCCTCATTTGATTATGAATTAAAAGAATATAGAAGGTCAGATTTAGTAAAATTAGATATATATGTAAATGGAGAAAGTGTGGATGCATTAAGCTTTATAGTACATAAAGATGCTGCATATGATAGAGGCAGAAAGATGATAGAAAAATTAAAAACTGTAATACCTCGTCATTTGTTTACAATACCGCTTCAAGCTGTTGTTGGAGGTAAAATAATAGCAAGAGAAACAATCTCTGCAATGAGAAAAGATGTACTTGCAAAATGCTATGGTGGAGATATTACAAGGAAGAAAAAACTATTAGAAAAACAAAAACGTGGAAAGAAAAAAATGCGTGAAATAGGTAACGTAGAAATACCACAAGAAGCGTTCTTATCAGTATTAAAATTAGATGAAGATAAATAATAAAAAAGGAAGTAACTTAAATTGAAAAGAATAGTATTATGTGGAAGTAGGACGTTTAAAGATTATATTATTAAATTGGGAGAAAATTTAAGAAAAGAAGGATTCGAGGTAGTAATACCAAAGGAATTTTATACTCCAATGCCAAAAAGAGAGCATGCTATGTTACATTTTTCGGAAATACAAAATGAAAGAACAGATTATGTCTTAGTTGTAAATGAAGAAAAAAACGGAATTAAAAATTATATTGGAGCAAATAGTTTCGCAGAAATAGCTTTTGGTTTTTATTTCGGTAAAAAAGTTTTCTTAAAAAATGATATTTATGAACCATACGCAGATGAACTAGTTGGTTGGGGAGTTATTCCACTAAAGGGTGATTTGAGTAAAATTGAAAAATAGGGAGGAATTTATGAGAGAAAAAGAGTATGAGGACCAGATAGAAGGAAGAAATAGTGTATTAGAATTATTAGAGTCTGGAAAAGATATAAATAAAATATTTGTACAACAGGGAGAGAAGCATGGATCAATTAATAAAATTATTGCAAAAGCAAAAGAAAATAAAATTGTTGTAGTACAAGCAGAAAAATCAAAATTAGACAAAATGAGCCAGACCCACAATCATCAAGGCGTTATTGCAATAGTTCCTCCATTTGAATATTGTTCAGTAGATGATATATTAGATGAAGCGAAAAAGAAAAATGAAAAGCCTTTTATATTAATATTAGATGGAATAGAAGATCCACACAATTTAGGTTCAATCATTAGAACTGCAGAAACAGCAGGTGTTCATGGAATAATAATTCCAAAAAGAAGAGCAGTAGCTGTAAATAGTACTGTTAATAAAACATCTGCAGGTGCTGTACAATATATGAAAATTGCAAGAGTAAATAATATAAACGAAACGATTAAATATTTAAAAGAAAATGATGTTTGGATATGCGGAACAGATATGAATACAAATGTGTACTATTACGAAGAAGATTATACAATACCAATTGCTTTTGTAATAGGAAGTGAGGGATTTGGTATTAGTAGATTAGTAAAAGAAAATTGCGATTTTACTGTAAAAATCCCAATGAAAGGGAAAATAACATCGTTAAATGCTTCAGTTTCAGCTGGAATTATAATGTATGAAGCAGTTAAACAAAGACAAAAAATATAGAAAAGATGTACAAAAGATAGGAGGAAAAAGATATGATGGGTAGAAAGAAAAGAATTTTAATTATAACACTTTCTGTCTTAATAGTTCTGCTTTTAATAATTGGAGGAGTACTAATATATTTAAATTATGCAACAGATACTTTTAAAAGTTCAGATGAATTATTTTATAAATACTTATATCAAAACGGTTCTATAGCAAATGTTTTTGATACTAATTTATTAGATAGGTATTATCAAAAAATAGATAATAATGCATACACTGGAACTGGAGAGTTGACATTGAAAACAGGTATGTCTAATGACTCAGAAAGTGATACAAAAGACTTTGATGATTTTGTAAATAGTTTAAAATTAAGTTATGAAACTAAAAGTAACTTATTAGATAAGAAACAAGAAGCTGAAATGAAAATTTCATATAATGACCAAGAACAATTTAAATTTAATGTGATAAGAGATAATACTTATTATGGAATAAAATCTGATGAAGTAGTATATAAATATTTAGTTGTAAAAGATGAAAACTTAAGGGATATATATAACAAATTAGGTATAGAAAATGCAGATAGTATACCTAATCAGTTTAGCAGAATAGATTATAATATTTATAAAAATATGAATGCGGACGACAAAACTAGAATTTTGTCAACATATCAAAACTTATTAAACAACAATATTCCAACTAATCATTATTCAAAACAAGAGAAGGTTAATTTAACAGTAAATGGCCAAAATGTTGTAGCAAATGCTTATTCATTAAGCTTAACAGAACAAGAAATTGCATCATTAAAAATAGATTTCTTGGAAACATTAATGGAAGATGAATTAACATTAAAATATATAGTTCAATTCTTGCAATTAGATTCTTCATATACTGTTCAAATAAAACAAAATATACAAGAAAAAATTGATGAAATAAAAAGAGAGCAGATTCAAGGTAACAATGTAGTAAAAATTACTGTATATGAAAGTAACATGCAGCTTTTAACAACTAAAATTGAAACAAAAGATTATAATTACACAATAGATAACAATATTTCTGATGCTAACCAGAAAGTTATTATAACAAAAACATCTAATGATGGAAATAACATAAATACAACACTAACAATTGAAAGAAATACATCAGATAGCAAAAACTCATTAAATATAGAGTATGTTTCAAAAACAGGAGAAACAACAACAGCTAGAGATGCATTAACAATAGAATTAGATGGTAATATAGAATCAGATAATTTAAATATAAATGTTAAATTTGAAAATCTTGATGGAAACAAAACAAATGAAATAAATTATAGCGATAAAAAAGAATTTACATCTAGCGTGGATATAGAAAGTTTAAATTCTGATAATGCTGTAAGTGTAAATGAAATGAACATTGAGGATTTAAATACTTTATACAAGTCAGTTGTTGAGAGATTACAATATTTGTATAATGAAAAAGTTCAAAATTTAGGACTTGATGTGAATAACATAAACTATCAAGGAACATTAAAATGGAGTAGAATTGTTGATGCATTCGATGAGGACGAATTTAAATCTCAAGTGCAAAGGGCATTAAATTTAGCAAAAGATGATTTGCAAAACAAAGATGAATACAGATCTTTAATTGAGCAGGCTTCAGGGGATTCGAATAGAATCAATCAAATTAAAGGTCTTGTAACAGTGGAAAGATTAAGGGAAACAGGACTAGATGCAGAGTTAAATGAAAGTGATAATTCTATTTCTATAAAATCTAATAACGAATCTGCTTATAAGTATGAGATAGACTATGACAACTTTAAAATATCAAAAATGGTTGAATCAAAAAGTAAATTCTAGTATAAAAATTTTAAAAAATTCAAACAGAAAATTCCAGTAAAGTAGTATATAT
>CALXKK010000021.1 GCA_944388935.1 uncultured Clostridia bacterium
AAACAATATCATTTTTGGTACTCTCTTTCAATATTTTTTCATATTACTTGTGACATATCTATTTTAAACCTATATTTATCTATATTATTAATTTATGAATATTTTTATTTTTTATGTAAAAAATAAATATATATTCATTTATGGAGGTGCTGAAAATGAGTAAAAATAAAGATAAGAAAAACAAACAACAACAAGGAAATAATACAAATCAACATAAACCAGTTGATAATGAAACATTAAATGACAAAAGATAGATAAAGTTTTTTGAGGAAATAAACCTCAAATCAAAAAGTACACTGATTATTGCATTCAGTGTACTTTTTTACATAGCAGGAAAAGTATTACTCTTCCAAATATTTCTTTAGGAATTTTCCTGTATATGACCTATCATTTTTGCATATTTGCTCCGGTGTACCAACAGCTACTATTTCGCCTCCGCCATCTCCACCTTCTGGTCCTAAATCGATTATATAATCACATGTTTTTATTAAGTCTAAATTATGCTCAATAACTATTATTGTATTTCCAGTATCTACTAATCTTTGCAATATATTAACCAATCTATGAACATCAGCAATATGAAGCCCTGTAGTAGGTTCATCCAATATATATAATGTTTTTCCAGTAGCTCTTTTAGAAAGCTCTGTTGCAAGCTTAACTCTTTGTGCCTCACCACCTGATAAGGTTGTAGAAGGTTGTCCTAATTTAATATATCCAAGACCAACATCATAAAGTGTTTGAATCTTTTGTTTTATTTTAGGAATATTACTAAAGAAATCTAAAGCTTCTTCCACCGTCATATCTAGAACATCAGCAATTGTTTTTCCTTTATATTTTACTTCCAATGTTTCATGATTATATCTTTTTCCTTTACATACTTCGCATGGTACATAAATATCTGGTAAGAAGTGCATTTCTATTTTTATTAAACCATCACCATTACAAGATTCACATCTACCACCTTGAACATTAAAACTAAATCTACCTTTTGAATATCCACGTAATTTAGCTTCGTTTGTATTTGCAAATATTTCTCTTATTGTATCAAACACACCTGTATATGTTGCAGGATTTGACCTTGGCGTCCTACCAATAGGTGATTGATCTATATTTATTATTTTATCTATCTTATCTATTCCTACTACTTCTTTACATTTTCCTGGTTTTTCATTTGAACCATTTAATTGTTTTGCAATTGTTTTATACAATATTTCGTTAACCAATGTACTTTTTCCTGAACCAGAAACACCTGTTACACAATTAAATACTCCAAGAGGGAACTTAACACTTATATTTTTCAAATTATGTTCTGTAGCCCCTTTTACTTCTATCGCCTTACCCTTTACTGTCTTTCTTCTCTTCTTTGGAACAGGAATTCTCTTTCTTCCACTTAAATACTGACCAGTTATAGAATTTTCGACTTTCTTTATTTCCTCTGCAGTTCCTTGTGCCATAACATTACCGCCATGCACACCTGCACCCGGTCCAATATCTATTACTTGGTCTGCTGCATACATTGTATCCTCATCATGTTCAACAACTATAACAGTATTGCCCAAATCTCTTAACTTCTTCAAAGTTGCTAAAAGTTTATCATTATCTCTTTGATGCAAACCAATACTTGGCTCATCCAAAATATATAATACACCAGTTAATCCAGAACCAATTTGTGTTGCTAAACGTATACGTTGAGATTCACCGCCGGATAAAGTTGCTGCTGATCTAGATAGTGTTAAATATTCTAGCCCAACATCTACTAAAAAGTTTAGTCTTTTATCTATTTCTTTAAAAATTTGTTCTCCAATCATTTTTTGTTGATTTGTAAGCTCCAAATTTCTTAGGTAATCTCTTATTTTATTAATTGGCATATCTGTTAACTCATTAATGTTTTTATCTCCAACTTTTATAGAAAGAACTTCTTTTCTAAGTCTTGCTCCATGGCAAGAATGACAAGGACTTTCACTCATATATAGCTCGTAAAAAGACCTCATAGCTTGTGATTTTGTTTCATTATGTCTTCTTTCTAATGTTGGGATAACACCTTCAAACGGTGCACTGAATTTTCTTATTCCAAAAGGAGATGTATGTTCAAAGTCTATACACTCATCACCTGTTCCATATAATATCTTATCTAGAAAATCTCTTGGTAATTTTTTTATAGGAACTTTAATATCTACACCATAATGTTTTCCTATAGCCTCAAAATACATTTTAGCCATAGTTTCTCCTTTTTTCATTGCACTAGAACCAAAAGCTTTAACGCCATCATATAAAGTTTTATTTTTATCTGGAATTATTAAATCTTCATCCATCTTCATTAAATAGCCTATACCTGTACATTCTGGGCAAGCTCCATCTGGGCTATTAAATGAAAACAATCTAGGTGTTAATTCTGGAAAGCTAAAACCACAATCTGGGCATGCATAATTTTGACTATATAATGTTTCTCCCTTACCAGGAACATCTATTGTAACTATATTATTTGCATGTTTTAAAGCAATTTCAACTGACTCTGTTAACCTACTTCTTATTTCTGGCTTTATTACAAGTCTATCAACAATTAAATCTATATTATGTTTTTTCTTTCTATTTATTTCTATATCATCAGTTAATTCTACATTTTCGCCATCTATTCTAGTTCTAATAAAACCTTCTTTTAATAAATCCTGTATTAGTTTAGTATATTCACCTTTTCTACCTCTAACTACAGGTGCCATAACTTGAACTCTAGTTCCTTCTGGTAATTTCATTATATTGTCTACTATTTGATCTATACTTTGTTTTTCGATTTTCTTACCACAATTTGGACAATAAGGCACTCCAATCCTAGCATATAATAAACGAATGTAATCATAAATCTCTGTTACAGTACCTACTGTTGACCTAGGATTTTTAGAAGTTGTTTTTTGGTCTATAGATATAGCAGGAGATAATCCTTCTATAGATTCAACATCTGGCTTTTCCATTATTCCTAAGAATTGTCTTGCATATGATGAAAGACTTTCTACATATCTTCTTTGACCTTCTGCATATAACGTATCAAATGCAAGTGATGACTTTCCAGAACCAGAAAGTCCTGTTATTACTACTAATTTATCTCTTGGTATTTCCAAATTTATATTTTTTAAATTATGTTCTTTTGCGCCTTTAATTACAATTTTATCATTCATAAACTGCCCCCAATAAATTAATTGTTCCCAAATCCCTCTTATTATATTATATTATATTATATTTAAAAAATAAAAACAATAGTTTGGTAAAAATAAAGAAAAAAAAGATACATACAAAAGATGTATCTTTTAGTAACGTAAATTATCTAGCATCGTCATCATCAGTTGATATTGGATTTGAATTTTGTGTTAAAGTTTCAGCCTTTTCCAATTTTAGTGAATTTAAAAATCCTTTAGAAGTCTTACTTCCTAATATAATCCTATATCCCTCATCTGTTTTCTTTAAATAACCGATGTGCCTATCTCCTAATTTATCTGCATTTAAGTACTGGCTAACATTAGTTTCTGAAAATAATGTTCTAAAGGCAAAATTTAAACCTTCATCGTGATTTTTTAATAAATCTTCCATTGTTTTATCAGAAAGTTCAAATGCTACTTTTTGTTTTGGATTAGGAGATTCTTGATCAGAAAAATCTCCCCTTGTTGAATAATTAGCAATATATAAATTTGACATCTGTTCATCATTATGGACAACAGAATTTACTTTTGTAAGTTCATCTAAAACTATGGTTTTACCGTCGTCTGGATCTGTAAAATATATAGCTTTTTTCCCCGGTGCAACACGAATATTATTATCATTTATTCTATTTTCTTGTTGTGTTTCTTTTGAATCAAATGCACTACTTACTTCTGGTGCATCGAACATTCTGTCTACATCTTTTTGTTGCTTATCTGTTTCTTGTTCTTCTTTTTCAGTTTTCATTTCTTTTAACCATTTTTTAGTAAGTTTATTATCTACGTAATCTATAAACTCTTGAGAATTGTCTTCTATATCAGCTTGAGCTAGTGAATCTCTACTATAATTTAAATGTACCCTTCCAACAGGATTTACTTTATAATAATCTAAATCATTTATATTTAATCTTCCAGATTTGACTAAATTATATAAACCATCATTAGACAAAAATTCTTCTAATATATAATTAGTAGGAATTTCGAAACATATTTTTCTCAATTTTTTTGAGTTTGCCCCGTCTGAGGCTTCTCCTTGTTCAAAATCAGTCACAATTACTTTTGTATCATCACCATCTGGATGTTGAAATAAACCAATTTCTTTCATATGATGAAAATTATATGGTTCTTGCCCTTCCAAATTAACAGTTGCATCAAAAGTTTCCAAACCCAAATTATCTACACCATTTAATACATATGAATGTAATGAATAAAAAGATTGATCGGAATAAAATTCTTCACTTTTGTCTTTTTTAAAAAATGCAGCTAATCTAGATAAAAAACTAACCTTTTTAGGTATTAACACCATTTCTGTATCATCTTGTTCATTTTTTCTTTTGAATCCAAACATAAAAATTTCTCCCTCTTATTTACTATATTTTTTTAACGAAACTATACATTTCGCATTTATTTTATTTTCATATATTATTATTTTATATATAGCAAATTTAAAAGTCAATATCTATATTAAATCTTGTAATTTTCTGTTGGAAAATAGAACCTCCCCTGGCGTTAACCAGAGGAGATATTTCATATTACTATTTATCACTCAATTTTTGCAATTCTTTAATTTTATCTCTTAATTCTGCAGCTTTTTCAAATTCCATTTTAGATGCACATTTAAGCATTTCATCAGTTAATTTTGTAATAATCTCATCAATATCGTCATCTTTCTTTATCTCATAGTCTGAAGAAACATCTTCCAATACAGTAGCTCTAATTGTATCTCTAATAGATTTATTAATAGTTTTTGGAGTAATTCCATGTTCTTCATTATACTTCATTTGTATTTCACGTCTTCTGTTTGTTTCACTTATAGCTTTTTCCATTGATTCTGTTAGCTCATCCGCATACATTATTACTTTTCCATTTGTATTTCTTGCTGCACGTCCTATTGTCTGAATTAATGAACGTTCTGAACGCAAGAATCCTTCCTTATCTGCATCAAGTATCGCTACCAATGAAACTTCCGGAATATCTAAACCTTCTCTTAACAAGTTTATACCTACCAAAACATCAAATTCTCCTAAACGAAGATTTCTTATTATCTCCATTCTTTCTAATGCTTTAATATCTGAGTGCATATAATTAACTTTTATATCTACATTTTTTAGATAATCTGTTAAATCTTCTGCCATTTTTTTAGTTAATGTAGTAACTAAAACTCTTTCATTACGAGCAGTTCTTTCTCTAATTTGTTCTATTAAATCATCAATTTGATTTTCTATTGGTTTTACTTCTATTTTAGGGTCTAGTAATCCTGTAGGTCTAATAATTTGTTCTACAACGTTATCTTTGCTATGTTCTTTTTCGTAATCACCAGGAGTTGCACTTACAAAGATAACTTGATTTATTCTCTCTTCAAACTCTTTAAACGTAAGAGGCCTGTTGTCATAAGCTGAAGGTAATCTAAATCCATAATTCACAAGAGAATCCTTTCTCGCCTTATCACCATTATACATAGCTCTTACTTGAGGTATTGTAGCATGAGATTCGTCAATTAATAGCAAGAAATCTTTTGGAAAATAATCAAATAAAGTAAATGGAGGACTGCCTGGTTCTCTACCACTAATATGTCTAGAATAATTTTCTATTCCTTGACAGAAGCCTGTTTCTTTCATCATTTCTATATCAAAATTTGTTCTTTCCTCTATTCTCTGTGCTTCAATTAACTTTCCTCTATCTTTAAAATATTTTATTCTTTCTTCTAGTTCTTGTTCTATTGTTCCAATTGCTCTATCCATTTTTTCCTTTGTTGTAACATAGTGTGAATTTGGGAATATCATTACATGTGTTCTTGTTCCAATTGATTTTCCTGTTAAAGGATTTATTTCTGAGATTTTTTCTATTTCATCTCCCCAGAACTCCACTCTTACAGCTGTTTCACTTTGGTCTGATGGATAGATTTCTACAATATCTCCTTTTGCCCTAAAAGTTCCTCTTTTAAAATCTATCTCATTTCTTGTATATTGCATTTTAACTAATTTTTTTAATACTTCATCCCTAGATTTTTGCATACCAGGTCTTAACGAAATAATCATGTTTTCGTAATCTATAGGGTCTCCCAAACCATATATACAAGATACAGAAGAAACTATTATTACATCTCTAGTCTCAAATAAACTTGCTGTTGCAGAGTGACGTAATTTATCTATTTCATCATTTATAGATGCATCTTTTTCTATATATGTGTCTGAACTTGGTATATAGCTTTCTGGCTGGTAATAGTCATAGTATGAAACAAAATATTCTACGTGGTTTTCTGGGAAAAACTCTTTGAATTCAGAATAAAGCTGTCCAGCAAGTGTTTTATTATGTGCTAAAACTAATGTTGTTTTTTGCACTTGCTGAATTACATTAGCCATTGTAAAAGTTTTTCCAGAACCTGTAACACCTAAAAGAGTCTGGTATTTCTTTCCTTGTTTAATCCCATTACTTAAATATTCAATTGCTTCTGGCTGGTCGCCAGTTGGTTTATATTCTGAATGTAATTTAAACATAACTCCTCCTATATTAATAAATTATCTTACCATTTATAAAAGCTAGTATAATATAAAACACTTTATTTATACCATATTTTTAGCTAAATTACAATTGAAACCTATCATCTATTCTTTCAAAATATTTATTGAACAGTTAAAGATTCTTCGACTGTTGCTTCTTCTTTAACGCAAGCAGAGGGGCGGATTATATCCGTCCCTCATGCTTGTGTGCCATCAATGTTTCAACCTGCGAGAATTACCACGAAATTTTTACTATCCTGTCGGTTTTCCGGTCACGTTCAAGCTTAAAGTCACGCTTTCTAAGCTCGTTCTCCGCCGGCTCGGAAAGGGTGAACCCCCAGCCAGGCAGATAGTAGGAATACCCCGCATCCGCTCGCTCTTTTATTGCTTGCAGAACACCTTCTAACTGCTTCTTAAGAGATTCCTCTGTCATTTGACGTGCATTTTCAGCAGTAAACATCGAACATCCTCCTACCAAAAATTTCTTTTGCCTCTGTAGCATTCCAAATGGTGCAAAAGTAGGATACTACACTTAACAATTTAATTATACCACAATTTACATAAAGTATCAACTTTTGAATTTATTGCCTTATCAAATAAAAATCTGCTTAGTAATACGCTTCACATATTAAAATAATTGATTATCTATTTCCTTTAATATTACATCATGTGCGCTTCCTTCAGAAATACTTACATCAGATACAAGTGTTAGTCTTGCTTTTTCATGGAATTCTGGGATTGTAACACTTCCGCAGTTACACATTGTTGATTTTATTTTTGCAACTGTAATATCTAAATTATCTTTTAATCTTCCTGCATATGGTATATAAGAATCTACACCTTCTTCAAATGAAAGTTTCTTTTCTCCTCCCATATCATATCTTTGCCAGTTTCTAGCACGGTTTGAACCTTCTCCCCAATACTCTTTTACATATGTATTTCCTTTTTTAACGACTCTTGTTGGGCTTTCATCAAATCTTGCGAAATATCTTCCCATCATTACAAAATCTGCTCCTAAGGCTAAAGCTATTGTTATATGATGATCATGTACTATTCCTCCGTCTGAACATACTGGAATATATACTCCTGTTTCTTTATAATATTCATCACGAGCTGCTACTACATCGATTAATGCTGATGCTTGTCCACGTCCAATTCCTTTTGTTTCACGAGTGATACAAATAGAACCTCCACCAACACCAACTTTTATAAAGTCTGCTCCGGCTTTTGCAAGGTACATAAATCCTTCTCTATCTACAACATTTCCTGCACCTATTTTTACAGAATCTCCATATTTTTCTCTTACAAAATCAATTGTATTCTTTTGCCAAACTGAATATCCATCAGATGAGTCTATACAAAGTAGGTCAACTCCTGCATCAACTAATGCTGGTATTCTTTCTTCGAAATCTCTAGTATTTACACCAGCACCTACAATATATCTTTTCTTTTCATCAAGAAGTGAATTAGGATTATTTTTTCTATCTTCATAATCCTTACGAAATACTAGATATTTCAATTTTTCTTCATCATCTAGTATTGGTAAGCAAGCAATTTTATTGTCCCAGATTATGTCATTTGCTTCTGGTAAACTTATCCCCTCTTTTGCCCATACCGCATTATCCTTGGATGTCATAAAATCTGATATTGGTGAATCTATATTTGCTCTAGAAACTCTATAATCTTTATCTGTAACTAATCCTAAGAACTTACCATTAGCTGTTCCATCATCTGTTACTATAACTGTAGAATGTCCTGTTGTTTTTGTTAAATTAAGCACTTCTCCTAAAGTAGCATCTGGTTTTACGTTAGAATCACTTACAACAAATCCTGCTTTATGCTTTTTTACTCTTTTTACCATCTTTGCTTGGTTTTCTATTGTTTGTGAACCATAAATAAAAGCAACACCCCCTTCTCTAGCTAACGCAATACCCATTTCTTCTCCAGAAACAGACTGCATAATAGCAGAGACCATTGGGATGTTGGCATAATACTTTGCTTCTTCTCCTTTTTTAAATTTTACAAGTGGTGTTCTAAGTGATACATTGTTTGGTATGCATCTTTCATCTGTTAAATTTGGTAATAATAAAAATTCGTTAAACGTTCTTGAAATATCATCTAAAATCTTAGCCATCTTTTTCCCCCTTCAAAAAAATATATTCACTATTATAATACAAGTTTAATTTAAAGTAAAACATTTTTCTAGTTTTATTTACTTTAATTTTTCATTATGATAATATTTTAAAAAAAGTTTGGAGGTAAAAATGAAAAACGAATTAATTTTAATTTTAGATTTTGGTGGACAATATAATCAGTTAATAGCAAGAAGAGTAAGAGAATGTAATGTATATTCAGAAGTAGTTCCTTTTGATATTTCAATTGAAAAAATCAAAGAGAAAAATCCAAAAGGAATAATATTTACAGGTGGACCTGCAAGTGTATTTGCTGATGATAGCCCTAAATGTGACTCTGAGATATTTAATTTAGGAATTCCTATTTTAGGAATATGCTATGGAATGCAACTTATGACTATAACTTTAGGTGGTAATGTTGAAAAAGCAAATAAGAGAGAATATGGAGTAACAGCTGTTAAGATAGATAATAGCTCTTTATTATTTAAAGGTTTTGGTAATACAAATAACTTTTTAATGAGTCATACAGATTTTGTAAATGAATTACCAGAAGGCTTTACAAACATTGCATCTACTCCATCTTGTCCAAATGCAGGTATGGAAAATAAAGATAAGAATTTTTATGGAATTCAATTTCATCCAGAAGTAGTTCATTCTGAAAATGGTATTAATGTTATTAGAAACTTTTTGTATGAAGTATGTAAATGTACCGGTGATTGGAAAATTTCTTCTTTTACAAAAGATAAAATACAAAGCTTAAAAGAAAAAATTGGAGATAAAAAAGCATTATGTGCACTATCTGGAGGTGTTGATTCTTCTGTTGCAGCAGTTCTTCTTCATAAGGCAATTGGTAAAAACTTAACTTGTATTTTTGTAGACCATGGTTTACTTCGTAAAAACGAAGGTGATGAAGTAGAAAAAGTTTTTAGAGACCAATTTGATATCAATTTAATTCGTGTAAACTGTAAAGATAGATTTTTAAGTAAGCTTGATGGAGTTACAGACCCTGAAAGAAAGAGAAAAATCATAGGTGAAGAATTTATACGTGTATTCGAAGAAGAGGCGAAGAAAATTGGAACAGTAGATTATCTAGTTCAAGGAACAATTTATCCTGATGTTATAGAAAGCGGTTTAGGCAAATCTTCTGTAATAAAGAGCCATCATAATGTTGGAGGCTTACCTGACTATGTAGATTTTAAAGAAATTGTAGAACCACTTAGAGATTTATTTAAAGATGAAGTAAGAAAAGTAGGTTTGGAACTTGGTATTCCAGAAAACTTAGTATATAGACAACCTTTTCCAGGACCAGGCTTAGCAATACGTATTATTGGAAATATTACAGAAGACAAATTAAACATTTTGAAAGAAGCAGATAGTATATTTAGAGAAGAAGTTGCAAATGCTGGACTTCATAAAAGCATTAACCAATATTTTGCAGTATTAACTAACCTAAAATCTGTTGGAGTTATGGGCGATGAAAGGACATATGATTATACAGTAGCACTTCGTGCAGTAGAAACAACCGATTTTATGACAGGAGTTTGGAGCAAAATTCCATATGATGTATTAGAAAAAGTATCTAGCAGAATAGTAAATGAAGTAGAACACGTAAATAGAGTTGTTTATGATATAACATCAAAACCACCAGCAACAATTGAATGGGAATAAGATTTTATCAAAAAGCAAAAAATGAGACAAATTAGGAATATTTCTTCTTTGTCTCATTTTTCTTTACTTTTTTTCTAATTTCCTATTGGTGCATAATGGTCTGTTACAATCTCATAATCACTAGAAAAATCTGTCACTTCTCTATCTAACAAATCTTTATATTGCTCATATTTTTCTTTATTAATATTTTCACCATTCTTAAATCCTATTAATATAAGGTTTTGTCTTTCAGTATCATCTTCATCTCTTACTTTGTACAATTTTACTTCAGGGAAAACTGCTTTATATGTTGAATATTCATATTTAATAAATTTTTCATCTTTTCCCTCTAAACTAGAAATTATATTTGTAATTACCATTCCATTGTCATTTAAGGCATTTTTTGCTTTTTCTAAGGCCTCGTAAGTTGTTAATTCAAATGGTACATTTAGACCCTTAAAAGCATCTATTAAAATAGTATCATATTTATTCTTTGTGCTATTTAAAAAGCTTCTTCCATCTTGATGGTATATCGTAAGTCTTGGATTGTCTGCATCTAATCCAAATTCAGTTTTAGCAATTTCTGTCATTTTATCATCTATTTCTACCACATCAATTGTTTTATCTTGAAAATTTTTCAAGTAATGCGTGGGATATGTGTATGCTGCTCCACCTATCATAAGTGTAGACTTCGCATCTTTATTAAAATAGTCAAATAAATTGTAATAATATAAATAAGCTGAACCCATTTCGTTCGTTTCCTGATTTATATATGACTCTAGACCCGTATCTACTTGCATTGTTTTGTAACTCACATCACCAGCAGAAACATTTTTTACCCATATTCTACTATACTGCGAGTCCACATCTGCTACAATATCTGGATTATTATTTTCAAAAAGTAATTTCCCACAATAATTGAATACTAATAATACAATCAGAATAACAGCCATGCAAGCATAATATTTTATATCTTTTTTATCAAACATCATAAATGATAATATAAATAAAATTAGTGTTATTATTACAATTAACATCCTAACACCTAAATTTGGTATTAATATAAATCCTGCAACAAATGTACCTACTATACTTCCTATGGTTGATAGCGAAGATACACTACCTGATGTTTTTCCTATATCTTCATGAGAATTATCTTCCAATTTTACAGCAAACGGAGTTACCATAGCTAGTATAAAACTTGGAATTCCAAATACCACTGCAGAGCAAACTATTGCAACAAATACTAAATGACCAGATAGTTGAGATAATGGTTTTACAAGTATCGTTTCAAAAATCGGTATTAAACTTGTAAAAAGCGCTCCAACTAATATAAAAAACGATAATACATTTATTTCAGGTTTCTTATCTGCAATTTTCCCTCCTAACCAATATCCAATACTCATACTAATTAGCATAATTCCTATAATAGTTGTCCAAATTAAATTAGAGCTTCCAACATATGGCGACAATATCCTCGCTGCTACTAATTCCAAAACCATATCAAGTGCTCCACATAAGAACACTGTAATTTTCATCTTTAATTTTTCCATAAGTTACTCCTCGTTATTTTTTATTTCATTAAAAGTATACTTCTATAACAATGTTTTAGCAAGCAATAAATTAAATTTTAAAACCCGAAGTCACTAAGCAGAACTCCATACTTGTTTGCTAGTTTTCAGAAAGAAATCTTATCTGGTGGCTCAACACCACAGTTCATCTTTTACTAAACGACAATAAAATCCGCGATTTCTTTGACTTTCTAGCCTTTTCGTGATATTATGTAAATGTTGTTATTGGTACAATAAAAGGAGGCTCTGTATGAGTACGTACCAACGGTCGAGTACATCACGTTTTTTCGACAAACGTCGTAGTGGTGTACTGATGCCCATCTTCTCGTTGCCATCTAAGTATGGTATCGGAACTATGGGCAAGGAAGCGTATAAGTTCATCGATTTTTTGAAAAGGAGTGGTCAAAGTTATTGGCAGGTACTGCCATTGGGTCACACTGGATATGGGAACAGTCCCTATCAGTGTTTTTCCTCTGTTGCAGGAAACCCGTACTTCATCGATTTGGACAAACTCGTCGAAATGGGATTGCTCACTAGTAACAATCTTGTAGGTCTTGAACCTGCAAATCCTTCCAAGGTCGATTATGCCCTTTTGGAAGACACAAGGATGGACATACTTCGGGTTGCTTTTAGCAATTCTTTCTTCTTGAATGATGATATAAAAGCTTTCTATTACCAAAACCTCGACTGGATTTTTGATTATGCCTTGTTTATGGCTTTGAAGAACCATTTTGGTCAAAAACCGGTCTGGGAATGGGATGATCCTTCTATCATTCGCAGAGAAGAAGACGCCATCCAACATTATAAGGAACTCTTGATTGGGGATATTGAATTTTATATCTTCATTCAGTATCTGTTCTTTAAGCAGTGGAAAGAACTCAAGGCTTACGCCAACGAAAATGGGATTCGCTTCATAGGCGACATTCCCATGTATCCTTCCCCTGACAGTTGTGATGTGTGGTGCGACCCTCAATACTTCAAGGTTGATAAAAACTTGAAGCCCACCTGGATTGCTGGTGTTCCACCAGATGATTTCTCCGAAGATGGTCAAGTCTGGGGAAATCCTGTTTACGATTGGGATGCCCTTAAAGAAGGAAACTACTCTTGGTGGATTTGGCGAATTTATCACACCTTGGATACTGCGGATATCATCCGTATCGATCACTTCCGCGCGTTCCAGGACTATTTCCAGATTCCTGCAGGTGAAGACACTGCAAAAAATGGTATATGGATGCCTGGACCTGGAATGGACTTCTTTGATGCTATGAAGGATGAGTTTGGAGAACTTCCTTTCATCCTCGAAGACCTTGGCATCATTACTGATTCCGTTCGCAACCTACGTGCTCAAACTGGCTTACCAGGAATGCGTGTGATGGTTTTTGGCTTTAGGGCCAATGAAGATAACGAACACATGCCTCATAACTGGGAAGCAGATAGCATTGCCTACACGTCCACACATGACAGTGAGACTGTGGCTCAAGCAATTGACGAACTTTCGGATGAGGATTATGCTTTTGCTCTGAATTATATCAATTACTGGCCTATACCGGATTTGGATAACCAGGGCAATAATACCATATCCTTTTCTGCGATTCGTTCTGCTATGGCATCACATGCAAACATCGTTATTGTTGCGATGCCTGACTTGCTATCTCTTGGTGAAGAAGGTCGTATCAATACACCTTCTACCATTGGAGACCATAACTGGACATGGCGTATAGCTCCCGATAGTCTTGAGGGCAAGTTAGCTTCAGACTTCCGGCAGCTTACCGAAACGTTCAAGCGGGCGCCTTTGTAGTCCCAGTGCGGTTTCAAGTGTCACTTTTAAGGGGGAGGTTTTAAATACGCCTCCCCCTTTTTTATTAATTTTACTTTGAATTTTGAAACTAGCTTTAATTTATTGAAATATTTATAATGTCAGAAATATTTATATTTTCGCTTTTATTAATTTGAATTTTCTTTCTTACATAATCAATATTAGTTACTTCCCCAATAATTTCGTTATATTTTCTATTTTTGTAATATTTTATTTTAACATTGCTTCCTATTTCAATCTTATTAAAAGATTCATCTAGTTTAGTTAATGTTTCTTCAGACAAATCCTTTTTTTCTTCATATTCAACTTCTTTTTCTCTTAATGCTTCTTGAAGACCTGCCAAAGCATCAAATGGAAGAAATTGTTTTGCTCTTGCAACTCTATTTACCACCATTATGACCTCCTATCCGCTTATTTTTAGACATTGTCGTTACACCTTCTTGCAACTCCTATTCACCGCCATTGTGACCTCCTATCAATTTATTCCTAACCATTGTTGTTGCACCTTGTTGTAAATCCATACCTCTAATTATCGTATTTTTTCCCATTTTATTTTTTATACTACTCATAGTTAATTCTAATTTTCTTTCTCTATCTTGTTTTTCTTGGTCTATAAATAAACTTAATTGTATATTTTCGGTTTCTATTACATTTGCAAAATTTATTCCTATACGTCTTATTGGAAAATCTTTATTAGTAGTTTTATCATATATACTTAAAAATGCCTTTAAAAGCTCTGAATATACATTCGTATAATTGCTTAATCTTCTAGTTCCACCTGTTGCTTTAATTACATCTTTTGAGTAACCTATATATAGTTGTACTGTATCTGTTACTAATTTATTTTCTACTAATTTTATGCTTCCTAATTCTACCATTTCTTTTAACACCAATCTTGCTTTTATAAATGAATAATCTTCAAATAAAATCTGACTATTAGAAACAGAAGTATTTTTAGGCTTATATGCTTTAATATCAGCAATAGTACAACTTTCTTTTCCCCAAGCGTGATCTATTAAATATTCAGCATTTACTCCGAATTCCTTGTACAATTTTCGCTGTTCTGTATGAGCAACACCATACATATCGTAGATTCCCATTCTATTTAATCTTCTTTCTATTCCTCTACCTATTTGCCAAAAATCTGAAAGTGGTTTATGGTGCCATAATTCTTTTTTGTATTTTTCTTCACTTAAAACTCCAATATTACTTGGACTATGTTTTGCAGTTATATCTAACGCAATTTTTGCTAAATACATATTAGTACCTATTCCAGCTGTTGCAGTTATACCATATGTTTTAAAAATATCTTTTATAATTTTTTTAGCTAATTCTACTGGATTTACTTTATATAATTTTAAATATTTTGTAACATCCATAAAAGCTTCATCTATTGAATACACATGAATATCTTCTTTAGAAAAATATTTAAGATATATTGCATAGATATTGGCAGAATACTCTATATATTTCTTCATTCTTGGAGTTGCTATTATATACTTAATTGTTGGAGGAATTTCGAAAAGTCTACATCTATTCTTTACTCCTAACATTTTCATTTTTGGTGATACAGCTAAACATATTGTTCCCTTGCCTCTACTTGCATCAGCCACAACTAAATTTGTATTAAAAGGATCCAATCCTCGTTCCACACATTCAACAGAAGCATAAAATGTCTTTAAATCTATACATAAATAGGCTCTCTGCATTTTCTTCACTCCCAACATCAGTATGAAATTATTATAGCACCTTTTTAATCGTTTGTAAACATATGTTCGTAATTAAGCTGTAGGAAATTTTTTCCATAACACAAACAAGCCCCCACACGGTAGCTTGTTTGTAGTGAATAGAGCATAAGTCAAAGTTCTTGGTCAAATGCGCTTGAAACTACTTTTGGAAAGCAATTTCGCAAGATGCCAAAGTAAAAATAGCACGAACACCAGTAGTTTTAATGCTACAATCACTCCCCACTCTTTTAAGAATGAAATGACCATCCCTACTGCTATTCACCCAAAATGGTTGTGCACTCTTGTCAACATTATTATCAAACCTACGAATCTGGCGTAAATCAGAATCCCTGATACCACGAATAGATTGTAGGTTAACTTGCTGCAGAAAGAGATCACACAAAAGATCAAGAAGATATTTTCCCGGGTATGGTACTTCTTGGTCATATATTCTTAAATCCCGAATAAAGTTGTCCAATGTATACCATACCGGATGAAGCTTGCCATCTACCAAACTCCTGCTAGCACCAATACACATAGCCTCAATAGTTGCAGGCATATTAATGCTATAGATAATCTGATTGTGGCCTGTGCGAGTTGTACAGGTGAATCTCCTCCCTCTCGGAATAGAAATTGGTATCACTTGTCCAAGTAAATCTTTGAGTTCAAAGACACCCTCTACATCTGTGAGAGTAATAGCTTGCATTTCCTGTCCTTTCGTTAATTTACAATACTAAAATATTGCTTAATTCTTCCCCCAGGCTTCTCCTTTCTCTAAACACTTTTTTTCAATATTAATTTGTCTTTAACATTATATCACGATTTAGAAGATTTTACACCTAATATGACATTAAAACTAAATAATGATATAATGTGCAAAAAAGAAAAGAGGTAATTTTATGTTAGATGATGTTATTGATAATTTAAAAGATGAAATCGTAAAAACTACTCAAGAAATCGTTAGAATTCCAAGTGTTTATGCAAAATCAAGTGATAAAACAAAACCGTTTGGTGAAAATGTAAATTCTGCATTGGAATATATGCTAGATTTAGGTAAAAAATTAGGATTTAGAACAAAAAATGTAGATGGTTATTGTGGCTATATAGAATTTGGCAAAGGTGATGAACTTCTTGGTATTATTGGACATTTGGATGTAGTACCAGAAGGTACAGGTTGGACTTTTCCTCCTTTTTCTGCTACTATTTCCGATGGTAAAATTTTTGGTAGAGGTGCAATTGATGATAAAGGACCTGTAGTAGCAAGCCTATATGCTATGAAAGCTGTTATGGATAATTGCAAGTTAAATAAAAGAGTTCGTTTAATTTTAGGACTTAATGAAGAAAATGATTGGAAATGCATTAATTATTACAAAGAGCATGAAGAAGCTCCTACTGTTGGCTTTAGCCCAGATGCTGATTTTCCTTGCATTTATGCTGAAAAATCTATCTTAAGTTGCTATCTAAAAGAAAATTATACAAGTGATTCTGCAAAAATAAAAATTAAAGAAATTGATTGCAATAATAATGCACTTAATGTTGTTCCAAAATTCTGCAGTATAGTTTTGAAGATAGCTGAAAATAACATCAATGTTGATGATTTTACTAAAACAGTAGAAAAATATATTAAAGAAAATAATTATAATATAGAAATAGAAAAAATAAATGATAACGAAGTAAAACTTACATCACATGGTCTTCAATCTCATGCCGCTTTTCCAGAAGCAGGTGTAAATGCCATTTCTAGATTATTAGTAATATTAGATTTAACCTTTAAAAATTATAATTGTAACTTAGAATTATTAGATTTCTTTAACAAATATATTAAAACTGAATTAAATGGAGAATCTCTTGGAATATCTTGTGAAGATGAATCTGGAAATCTTACTTTAAATGTTTCTAATTTATCATTGGATAATGGTATTTTAAAAATGGGAATGAACTTAAGAATTCCTGTTAAAACTCCTATTGAAAAAATAGAAAATATGTTTAAAACTTTATGCAATAATTATAGTAACATGAGTTTTGAAGAAGGTGCTATTCAAAATGCTTTATATGTACCTAAAGATAATGAATTAGTGCAAACTTTATGCAAAATATTTAATGAAGAAACAAATTCTAATGAAGAACCTGTAGCTATTGGTGGTGGCACATATGCACGTGCTTTTAAAAATTGTATATCTTTTGGACCAAATTTTCCTGGTCATAAAGATATGTGCCATCAAACGGATGAATATATAGAAATAGATAATTTAATTCTTGCTTGTAAAATTTATGCAAAAGCTATTATTGAATTAGGAAAATAAATTAACTTTCTTTAAATAAAAACAGAAAAAAGGGGAACGCCTACTTGGCGCTCCCCTTAAGATGCTCGACAAAGCTAAAAAGCCACTCGTATTTTCGAACATCTTCTGCCATCTCCTTGCTGAGAGAAGTAGAATCATCATAGAGATGATTATAAATCCTTTTAATCTCCTTAGCATCTTGATTCTCATCATTAAAAAATGCTAATTGAGCGGTTCCGTTTTGTACTCCAGCAAGAACAGAAAATGTGTTGTAATTTATATGATAAGCACTCACCCAGCCTTCACCATTAATATCTCGAAAGATATATATTTCTGGCCTAAAATCTCCACTCGCCAATTTTATGAAAAGCAACTTCCTAGTGGTCTCATCATACAAACCCTTAATGGCCCGCATATATGTATTTCTAGCTGTCTTTTCTTGAAGATATCCTATAATCTGACCTTTCTTCTGTTCTAGAAAAGAACCTTCCAACTCCTTCCTATCACCATAGTTGTATACAAGATTTCCCGAAAAGCTGAACACCTTATCCTTCATTTCGTTTCCTCACAATCGTAATAAGAAAACCTAATCAACCGACAAAATATGTCAAATATTATTATAACACATTTTTATGTAAATTGCTATAGTTTCAAATTATAATTCAATTTAACCTTTGTGGGTTAGTCAAACATATGTCACACTTTATTGAAAAATATATTGTTTGAGTACCATATATTGCTTAAACCGAT
>CALXKK010000022.1 GCA_944388935.1 uncultured Clostridia bacterium
ACCGCCGTATACCGAACGGTACGTACGGTGGTGTGAGAGGGGAGAAACACCATTAAGTGTTATCCTCTACTCGATTAAATTATAACTAGCAACATCCGTTTCTTCTATTTCCACCACAACAACAGAATATTATTATTAATAGTATTATCCATGTGCAGCAATCATCACCAAAACCGAAGCCACATCCACAACCTCTATTTTCTGGCATGTAAATCCCCCCTTTCGAATATATAAGTATTGTAGTAAGCTTTTGCTTACATATTAGCAACCGCAAGGGTCACAAGGTGTGTCACATCCGCATCCACATCCAGAATTTCTACTGTTTCCACATCCGCAGAAAAGTATTAAGAAAAGAATGATGAACCATAATAAATCATTATTACAACACATAAATATTACCTCCCTTTTCTTTCAAAAGCCTAAGTTTTTTCTTAGTATGATATATCTTATTCTAAATATATCTATTGTGTTACTAAAAAATTAATGATATAATTTCTGGCAGAATGGTAGTGTATAAAGGAAAAGGAGATAAAATTTATGGGAAAAATAGTTTTATTAGATGATTTAACAATTAATAAAATAGCCGCAGGAGAGGTTATAGAAAGACCTGCATCAGTTGTAAAAGAGATGGTAGAAAACTCTATAGATGCTGGTGCTACATCTATAACTGTAGAAATAAAAAATGGAGGAATTTCTTTTATAAGAATTACAGATAATGGAAAAGGAATTGCAAAAGATGATACAGAAATTGCCTTCGAAAGACATGCAACAAGTAAAATAAGACAAGCTAGCGATATAGAAAATATTCATTCTATGGGATTCAGAGGTGAAGCTTTAGCTAGTATTGCAGCTGTTGCAAATGTAGAATTAATAACAAAAACTGCAGATGACGAAATTGGAACAAGAGTTGTTGTAGAAGCAGGTAAAATACTAGAAGAAGGAGAAATTGGATGTAAAACTGGTACATCAATAACTGTAAAAAATCTATTTTTTAATACACCTGTTAGATATAAATTCTTAAAAAAGGATTTTACAGAATCAGGTTATATAGAGGATGCAGTTACAAGAATGGCATTGGTACATCCAGATATATCATTTAAATTAATAAATACAGGTAAAGTTGTAATTCAAACATCTGGAAATGGAGATGTACAAGCAGTTATCTATGCTATATATGGTAAAAATATTGCAGAAAATGTGTTAAAAGTAGATTACACATATGAAGATATCCACATTACTGGAGTAATAGGAAAACCAGAAATAGCAAGATCAAATAGATCTAATCAAATTTTCTTTGTAAATAAAAGATATGTAAAAGATAAGACTTTATCTGGAGCAATAGAAAAAGGATTCAAAGGATTACTTACAATTGGTAAATATGCATTTTCAATATTAAACATAGATATGGATCCTGCTAAAGTAGATGTAAATGTTCACCCAGCAAAATTGGAAGTTAGATTTTCTGATGAATCTAAAATATTTAAATCTGTATATCATGCTGTAAATGATACTTTACTAAAAAATGATTTAATAAAAAGTTCAGAAAAAGAGGATGATAAATCTCATACATTAAATAGTTCTTTATTTGGAAGTAGAGGATCTTCTACTGCACAAGCAATACAAAAAAATACATTTAATAGTTTACTTGAATTACAGAAAAAGATAAAGGAAGATTTAGAAAAGAGTAAAAAGGATATAAATTATAATCCTTTAAACAGTAATGCAGATACAGACAAAGTTACAAATCAACCTAAAGAAGAAACAAATAAAGCTATGGAAACAGATACAATAAAAGTACCTGAACAAGCTAATGAGCAAGATTTAACAACCACAGTTAATAATAATGAAGCAAAAACAGAAACACAGCCAGTAGAGGAGAAAAAGTTAAATATAAAAGAACTTGAAGATGCAAGCAAAGAGATAGATAAGCAAATAGAAAATTTAACAAACGAAAATATTAAAGAAGATGAAAAGAAAGAAAGCTTCGACGAAATGTACTTTAAAATTTTTGGTACAAAACCACCAAAAACAGAAGATGAAGAAAAGAAAGAAGCTCCACAGGAGTTAACAAAAGAAGATAACACTACTTTATTTGATAACATAAAAGATGATTATAAATATAAACCACAATATAAATTTATCGGAATAGTATTTAATACATATATCATTTTCGAGATGGACGATGAAATGTATATAATGGATCAACATGCTGCACACGAAAGAATTATGTTCGAAAAAGTAAAGAAGAATTTCTATTCTGATGAAGAAAAAGATTCTCAATTAATGATTTTACCAGATATAATAACATTAACACATAAAGAAATGGATATCGCAAGAGAAAATATGGAATTATTTAGAAAAGCTGGATTTATAATAGAAGAATTCGGAGATAACACAATAAAAATTTCTGGAACGCCAAGTATATGTATAGATTTAAATACAAGAGAATTATTCTTAGAGACATTGGATGAAATAAATTCTGTTTCAAGAACTGCAAAACAAGAAATCGAAAATAAATTCTTAGCTACAATAGCGTGCAAGGCAGCAGTAAAAGCACATATGGTTTTATCAAAAGAAGAAGTAGAAAGTTTAATGGATGAATTATTAAAACTACCAAATCCATTTACTTGCCCACATGGTAGACCAACAGTTATTAAGATGTCTAAGTATGAGATTGAAAGAAAATTTGAAAGAAAATAATAAAATGGAGGAAAAATTGGAAGAAACAGTGTCAAAGAAAAATGTTATAGTAATAGGAGGTCCAACTGCTTCTGGTAAAACAGGTTTATCTATTGAACTTGCCAAAAGAATAAATGGACAAATTGTTTCTGCAGATTCTATGCAAATATACAAAGATATGGATATCGGAACAGCAAAAGTTACCAAAGAAGAAATGCAGGGAATTAAACATTATATGATTGATATTGTTTCTCCCGATAAAAGATATTCTGTTGCAGAATTTAAAGAAAATGCAGAAAAAACAATTGAAAAAATTATAGAAGAGGGATATACTCCAATAGTGGTAGGAGGAACAGGTTTATATATAAATAGTTTAATATATAATATTAATTATCCAAAACTAGAATTTGATAAGGAATATAGGGAGTATTTGGAAGAACAAGTAAAAAAAGAAGGACTAGAAAAGTTTTATGAGCAAGCAAAAAAGATAGACAAAGAAGCTTGCGAAAAAATAAGTCCAAATGATAAGAAAAGAATTCTAAGAATTTTAGAAATATATAAGCAGACAGGTAAAAATAAAACAGAATTAGAGAAAATTTCTAGAGCAGTACCACCAAAATATAATTATAAAGTATTTGCTATAAATTATGATAGAGAAAAGTTATATGATAGAATAAACCTAAGAGTAGATAGAATGCTAGATGATGGTTTAGTAGAAGAAGTAAAAAATATAAAGAAGAAATATAATGAATTTCCAACAGCAATGCAAGGCTTAGGATATAAAGAAGTAGTAGAATATTTGGAAAATAAATGTACTTACGAAGAAATGGTAGAAAAAATAAAACAAGAAAGTAGAAGATATGCTAAAAGACAAATTACCTGGTTTAAGGGAATAAAAGGCTTAAAATGGTTAAATGCAGAAGATGGAGTAAATAAAAACATAGAGATTATCTTGGAGGAGATAAATTGGAAGAAAAAGTAGATGGCAAAAGAAAAAAGAATAAAATAAAAATTGTTTTTATAAGTATCTTAATTATATTAATAATAGCATATGCTGGCTATGCAGCATGGCAACTTTTTGCACATCCAACAGATGTATTTTTAGTAGAAGAGGGTTCTATTTCTGAAGAACAAAAAGCAGAAGGATATATCATAAGAAATGAAACAAAAGTACAAGGAAACAATTACAAAAATGGTATGGTTCAAATAAAAGCAGAAGGAGAAAAATGTGCAAAAGATGAAAATATTTTTAGATATTATTCATCAGGCGAAGACGATTTAGTAAAAAAGATACAAGAATTAGATGAGAAGATTGATGAAGCACAAAAAAGCGATGCAACGAATAGTGCTCTTTCTAGTGATATAAAATTGCTAGACAAGGAAATAGACTTAAGGTTAGCAGAAATTTCTAAAAATAATGATATTCAAAAAATATCTGAATATAAAAAGGAAATTGAAAATTATATTACTAAAAAGACAAATATAGTTGGGGAAAATAGTCCAGCAGGTTCTTATTTGAGTAATTTAATACAAGAAAGAAAAAATTATGAAAATCAATTAAATTCGGGAAGTGAATATATTAAAGCACCAATGAGTGGTGTAGTATCATACAAAGTGGATGGATTAGAAGATGTATTAACTCCTAATGATTTTAGTAATTATAATAGATCTTTTTTTGAAAACCTAAATTTGAAAACTGGACAAACAATTGCAACAAATACTGAATGTGGAAAAGTAGTAAATAATTATGTATGTTATATTGCAACAATATTAAAGAAAGATCAATTACATGATATTAAACAAGGAAGTAGTTTGAAATTACGTTTATCCAATGGTGACGAAATTCCAAGTACTGTAGAAAATTTAACTGAGCAAACAAATGATGATGTATTAGTAGTCTTTAAAATATCCAAAGATGTGGAAAAATTAATTAACAATAGAAAGATTTCTTTTGATATTATTTTCTGGCAATATTCTGGATATAAAGTACCTAATACAGCAATTATAAAAGATAATAATTTAGCATATGTAGTTAGAAATAAAGGCGGATACTTAGATAAAGTATTAGTAAAAGTAGAAAAAGAAAACGAAAGCTATTCTATAATAGATAATTATAGCTCAGATGAATTAAAAGAAATGGGATATAATTCTTCAGATTTGAATGTAAGTACAAAAATAAATATGTATGATGAAATTCAAACAATAGCTAAGTAATATTACAAATATATTACAATAATATTAAGAATAAATTACAAAAGCATAAAACTATTGACAATAATTAAAAAAAGTTAGATACTATATGCAAATACCAACAAAGGAGAAATATTAGGAGGTTTTTTTGATGGCAGGAGCTATAATGAACAAAGTATGGGATCTATTTGGAATGGATAGAGAAACTGATGAAGTTGAAGAAAAAGAATATGATAACAATGAATATGATAATTATGATAATTACGATAATTATGATAACGAAGGAAACGAAGAAGTAGAAGATAAAAGATTCTTTGGAAAGAGAAATAAAGAAAAAGTGGTAGCTATGCCACAAACTCAACAAATAAAAATGGTAATTTCACAACCTACAACATTTGACCAATCAGAAGAAATATGTGAATTCTTAAAAGAAAAGAAATCTGTAATTGTAAATTTAGAATATGTAAATAAAGATGTTGCTAGAAGAATTGTAGATTTCATAAGTGGAGGAGTGTTCGCATTAGATGGACATATCCAAAAAGTATCAAATTCAATATTCTTAATAGCACCATACAATTACGAAATTACAAATGAAATGGCAAGAGAAGAAATATCAAATAAATTATCAGTATCTTGGTTAAAAAATAATACAAAGAACTAAATATAAGCACGAATTACCGTGCTTATATTAAAGTTGCAAATTTTATAACGCATAAAAGGAGGCGTAGGATATGCTTACACCATTAGATATAGAAAATAAAAAGTTCTCAAAACAAATGGTTAATGGTTATAGTGTAGAAGAAGTAGATGACTTTTTAGACGAATTAACTAAAGATTATGGAAAAGCTTATAAAGAAAGTACAGAAGCAAAGAAAAAAATAGATGAATTAACAGAAAGTTTAGCACATTATAAAAACATAGAAGAAACATTACAAAGTACTTTAGTTATGGCACAATCAACAGCAGAAGAAGTAAAAAATGTAGCAAGACAGCAAGCTGATCAAATAGTAAAAGACGCAAAAGGAAATGCACAAAAAGAGGCTGATAGTTTGGTACAAGAAATAAATATGAAGAAAAAAGAACTAGATGATGTTAAACAACAATTTGATGTATACAAAGCAAAAATGGAAGCTTTATTAATATCTCAATTAGAATTATTAAAAGATATAAATAAAGAAGAAGATAACTAGATACATATAGCAACTAAAGACAAATTTTGTTATTTTTATGGCAGATTTGTCTTTTATTGACTTTGTTACAAAACTATTAAATGTATGTTACATTTATATTAATAATATTGACATATTTTTAATATTTTATAAAATATATGGTGTAAAGAGGTAATATGAGAATTATAGGCGGATTATCAAGAGGAACTAAATTATATACATTAGAAGGGCTAGATACTAGGCCAACTTTGGATAGAGTTAGGGAATCTTTATTCAATATTTTGCAGAATGATATAAAAGATGCAGTAGTATTGGATTTATTTGCTGGTAGTGGTGCAATAGGCTTAGAAAGTATAAGCAGGGGAGCACAAAAAGCTGTATTATGTGATAAAAACAAAAAAGCAATTGAGATAATAAACAAAAATGTAGAGAAATTAAGAATGGAAAATAAAGTAAAAATTGCATTTACAGATTATGAAAATTTCTTAAAAACCTCAAACGAAAAGTTTGATTTCATTTATATAGATCCACCATATAAAACTAAACTTATTAGTAATAGTATACAAATAATAAATGATAAAAATTTATTATCAGAAAATGGTATAATCGTAGCAGAAACAGATGAAGTAGAAAGAGTAAAAAATGAAATTGAAGAACTAAAAGTAAGTATAAATATTTACGATATTAGAAAATATGGGAGAGCAAGGTTAATATTTATGCGAAAGGAGTAAACAAATGGAGATTTTCACGTTATTAGAAACCTTAGAAGAAATACTAGAACAAAGTAAAAAAGTTCCATTTACTGATAAAGCAATAGTTGATAAAGAAGCGATTCTAGAAGTCATAAAACAAATACGATTAAAACTTCCAGATGAATTAAAACAAGCAAAATGGGTAAAAGAAGAGAGACAAAGAATATTAACTGAAGCTCAAAAGGAAGCAAATGATATAGTAAAAGAAGCAGAAACAAGAATTATTTCTATGATAGATGAACATGAAATTACTAAAAAAGCATATGAACAAAAAGCACAAATAATCGAAACAGCAAACGAAATGTCAAGAGAAATATCACAAGGAACTAAAGAATATGCTGATAATGTCTTAGGAAGTATTCAAACAACATTAGAAGATGCATTAAAAGTTATACAAAATAATAGAAAAGAATTAAAATAATTGGAAGTCAGAGGTCGGTATTTTTTATAGCAAATAATACAGACGTCTGACTTTTTTAATTTTATATACTATGAAATCGGAGGGAATGTAATGGCGAAAGCAAGAAGAGCAAAAACCACAAGGAGAAGTACGTCTACTAGCAGAGCAAGGTCAAATTCAAGAACAAGAAGTAGAAAAAGAAAAAATAATATAGATAAAAATTTAGTAGTAGTTATTATGATAATAACTAGTTTATTGTTATGCGTTTTAATATATGCACAATCAGGTTGGATGGGAGAACATTTAAGCCCAGTGCTTGGAGGCATAATGGGCTGGATAAAATATATTATACCAGTTGGAACCTTTGCAATTGCTATAAAAATAGCGGTTGATGATAAAGATTATCTAAGCAAGAAAATTATAAATTATATAATATTTTTATTATGTGTTGCAGCAACTATGATAATTATAGAGATAAACAATGGAAGTTTGTCTATTAATCTAGATTTTTCTACATTTTTAGAAAAAGCCTATGATTTAGGAACACAGAATATTGGAGGAGGAGTAGTTGGAGCTGCAATAGCATTACCAATTTGTAAATTATTAGGTACAATTGGAGGAATTATATTATTAATTGGAATTGCTCTTATTACTTTAATTAATTTATTCGAAATAAAACCTGCCGAGATAATAAGTGATTGGGCAGAAAGAATGAAGGAAAGAAGAGAATATTTAGACGACGAAGATGAAGATGAAGAAGACGAGGATGATGAAAAAGAAATATTAGTAGAAAAGAGAAAAGAAAGAAATAAGAAAAACAAGAAGGATAGAAAGGATAAGAAAGAGCCAGAGCAAGAAAAAGAAGAAATTCCAATTGAGGACCAAATTACTATTAACCTAAATGAAACAGAACCTAAAAAGAAAAAATTAACTCATGGAAAATCTGAAATTCAAGCGAAAGAAAGTAAGCCAAATCAAATAGAAGCTAATTTATTTAAACAAGAACAAGAAAAGAAAGAAGAAAAAACAAAAGAAGTATTAGTATTAGAGCATGGTTTAACAGAGGAAGAAGAAAATTATGAATTCCCACCTATAGAACTTCTTAGCGAAGGAGAAGGAAGAGTATTTAAAGGTGGAAAGAAGGCTTTAGCTGATACTGCAGCAAAATTACAAAAAACATTATATAGTTTTGGCGTTTCTGCAAAAGTAGAAAATGTTTCTGTAGGACCTGCAATAACAAGATATGAGGTTAAACCTGCAGAAGGTGTTAGAGTAAGTAAAATAGCAAATCTTGCAGATGATATTGCTTTAAGTTTAGCAGCACAAAGTATAAGAATAGAAGCACCAATCCCAGGTAAACAAGCTGTTGGAATAGAAATACCAAATAAAGAAAATGAAGTTGTACATTTAAGAGACATTATAGAAACAGAAGAGTTTGTTAATCACAAATCTAAATTGGCACTAGCATTAGGCAAAAATGTTGCAGGTGAAGCAGTTATAGCAGATGTTGCTAAGATGCCACACGTGTTAATAGCAGGAAGTACAGGCTCTGGAAAGAGTGTTTGTATAAATACATTAATTACAAGTATATTGTATAAAGCAAAACCTAATGAGGTAAAATTACTAATGGTAGACCCAAAAGTTGTTGAATTATCAGTTTATAATGGTATACCACATCTATTAATACCAGTTGTAACAGATCCTAAAAAAGCAGCAGGAGCGTTAGCTTGGGCAGTTCAAGAAATGGTAAATAGATATAGTCTTTTTGCAGATAAAGGTGTAAGAGATATAAAAGGCTATAATGCAGCAATAGAAAAAGAAGGAGGAACAGGAAAACTTCCTCAGATAGTTATTATTATTGATGAACTTGCAGATTTAATGATGGTTGCAGCAAAAGATGTAGAAGACGCAATATGTAGGTTAGCACAAATGGCAAGAGCTGCAGGTATGCATTTAGTAATAGCAACACAAAGACCATCTGTTGATGTAATTACAGGTATAATAAAAGCTAATATACCTTCTAGAATAGCTTTTGCTGTTTCATCACAAGTGGATTCTAGAACAATATTAGATGCAGTAGGTGCAGAGAAATTATTAGGAAAAGGAGATATGTTATTCTATCCATCTGGAGCATCAAAACCTATGAGAGTTCAAGGTTCTTTTGTATCAGATAATGAAGTAGAAAAGATAGTAGATTTCTTGAAATTTAATGGTGGAGAAGCAAAATATAATGAAGATATTATAGAAAGTATAGAAAAATCAAATTCATCAGATCAAGAATTAGATAAAGCTGCAGAAGAAGATGATGTTGACCCATTATTAATGGATGCAATAGATACTGTAGTAGAAACAGGACAAGCTTCTACATCTTTTATACAAAGAAGATTTAAGGTTGGATATGCGAGAGCAGGCAGAATAATAGATCAAATGGAAGAAAGAGGAATAATTTCTGGATATAAAGGAAGTAAACCAAGAGAAGTATTAATAACAAAAGAAAGATTGGATGAATTAAAAATGGGAGCTAATCCAAACGAGAATACATAGGAAAGGTGAAAAAATATGCCAAAAGAAAAAATTTTTTCAAAACTAAAATACAAGGATTATAACAATTTATTAGAACAAGTTTTAGAAAAAAAAGATTTTTCTGTTATGGGTAAAAATTTAATTTTAAGTATCCTATATAAAATGGAAACAAATTATAATGACTATAAAACTGTAAAAAGAGATGTAGCAGAAAAAGAAGAATTTATAGAAAACTTTATAGACATTGTAAAAAATAATTGTGAAAGTTTAGCTGTTATAAAACCAGAGAGTAAAAGAAGTAATATCTTGAAAAAGAAAAAATATATTGCAAATGTAGCAAAAAAACAATTAGAAGTATTTGCAAATGAAAAATATATGTTAGAGGGGTTATATAGTTTATATCATAATGAAAAAATGGTAAATTCAAAATATGGAATATTAAAAGATGCAATTACAGAAATATTCCAAAGTGGGAATGCAAGCAATAATATTGAACTTTTAAGAGATTTTAATGGATATTCTTGGTATATAACACCTAGTGAATTTGAAGATATATACTCTAATTTAGTTTTTCAAGATATTAGAATAATTGCAGGAGATGATTTATTAAAAAATTGGATACATAATAAAGATGAAAAAATAGATTATATTCAAGAATTAAAGAAAGAATTAAATAGAAGATATGATAATGAAATGGCAGAGCAATTATTTAATCAAATTTTAATTACTATATTAAAAATATATTTAGAAAGACATCCCGAAAGAATAGAGGAATTAGAACAGTCAGATGATGAAGAACCACAAGATATGAAAAAATACATCGAGGAAGTATCAATAAATAAAAAGAAATTATTAAAAATGGTAGATAATTTAGATAGATGTATAAATGATCCAGATAAATTAAAAAAAGAATTAATAGCACGTAAAAAGGCTGGTAAGGATATAAAGGATGAAGCAGAATTAAAGCAGCTCTTAATTTCCGAAAGAAAAAAATGTATGGATAAAATATTAGAATATAACAAAACATTGGATCCTAGACAATTCATGAAAAGAATAAAACCAACTAAAAAAGTTGAACTTTTCGATTATAAATTAGTAACTAGAAGTAATACAACAGCAATAGAAGAATTAATTAATTTACAAAAAATATTTTTAAAAGGATATAAAATATTAGCAGAAAAATTAACTGGCAAGAAAGAAGTTCTAGAGCTTATTTATGAATTTAGATATTATAATTTAATTCCTATAACAAGTGAAGAACGAGTAAAAGATAATGAAGAACTTAGAGAAGATATTGATAATATGAGAACATTTTTAATAAAAAAAGCTTTAGAGGAAAGAATTATCAATTCTGTAAATTCTAATAGATATATAAACGAAGAAATCTTAAAAAACATATTTTCTTTAAGAATAATCAATTTGGAGAATGCAGAAGTAAATATGCAAAAAATACCAGGGGGAATAAGAGTAAATTATTTGGATGGAGATTTAGAAGAGACATCTTTAGAAATTAGTATTCCGGAAAATATAGGAAAATATAAAGTAAAAGAAAAGAAAAAGATAAAAATATTTTCATAGAGGAGGAAAAGGATGAAAATAACTTTTTTAGGTGCTACTAAAACTGTAACAGGGTCAAACTTTTTAGTTGAAGGTGCAGGTAAAAAATTTTTAGTTGATTGCGGTTTATTTCAAGGAAAAGCAACAGAAGAATTAGAAAATGAAGAGCCTTTTGAATTTGATATAAATAGCATAGATTTTATGCTGCTTACACATGCACATATAGACCATTCAGGAAGAATTCCAAAATTATATAAGGAAGGATTCAGAAAAGAAATTATTGCAACAAAGGCTACTTGTGATTTATGCTCTATAATGTTACCAGATAGTGGTCATATACAAGAGATGGAAGTTGGTTGGAGAAACAAGAAAAGAATAAGAAAAGGTGAAGAAGAATTAGAACCACTTTATACAGCAGAAGAAGCTGCAAGATCATTGGAATTATTTAAACCTGTAAAATATGATGAAATAGTAGAAATAGATGACAACATACATGTAAGATTTAATGATGCAGGTCATATGCTAGGTTCTTCAACTATAGAAGTGTGGATAAGAGAAAACGATAAAGAAGAGAAAATTGTATTTTCTGGAGACTTAGGAAATAATGATATTCCACTATTAAGCGAACCTACAATGATAGAAGATACAGATTATCTAGTAATGGAATCAACTTATGGAAATAGATTACATATGAGAAATGATGATAAAGCAGAATTATTTTTGGATATTGTTTCCGAAACATTGGAGCAAGGAGGAACTGTTGTTATACCATCATTTGCAGTAGGTAGGACACAAGAAATACTATTTGAGATAAATAAGTTAAAAGATAAAAGAGATGATGAGGAATTTAAGAAAAAATATGAAGAATTAATGAGAGTACCTGTTTATGTAGATAGTCCTCTTGCAATATCTGCTACAGAAGTTTTCGAAGAAAATATGGACTTGTTTGATGATGAAACTAAAGCATACATACAAAAAGGAAATAACCCATTGGAATTTCCAGGTCTAAAGTTTACGCGTACAGTAGAAGAATCAAAAGCATTAAATGAAAGTGATGAATCATGTATAATAATATCAGCCAGTGGAATGTGCGATGTTGGAAGGATTAAACATCATTTAAAACATAATATATGGAATCCTAAAAACACGATATTATTTGTAGGATATCAAGCTCCTGGAACACTAGGATATAGCATAGTAAATGGAGCTAAAAAAATTAAATTATTTGGAGAGGAAATAGCAGTAAATGCTAGAATAGAATATATAGAGGGATATTCTGGACATGCAGACCAAGAAGGATTATTAAACTTTGTATATTCATTCTTGAAAAAACCTAAACACATATTTTTAGTACATGGTGAACCAGATGGTCAAGAAGAACTAAAAAATAAAATAATAGAAACTACAAATCTACCAGTTTCTATACCAAGTTTTGGTGAAACATACGAAATTACAGATACAAATGTTAAATTAGTTGGTAGATTTAGAAGAACAAAACAAGAAGATAATAAATTTACAAAACTTGCAATTTTAGATAGATTAAATGCGTTAAAAGAAGAAATTGACGATATAGAAGATGTAGTAAATGACAACTCATCAGATACAAACATAGAGAACAATGAGTTAAATAGCTTAGGTTCAAAGATTAAAGAATTACAAAATCAAATTAATAGAATTTTAAATAAATAAAGGAGATACTAATGAAGAAAAAATATTTTAATGATGCAATTATAGGAAATAGAAAAATGATTGCAAGTTTTTCGGAAAAAGGTGAGTTGTTAAGGTTGTGCTATCCAACAGCAGATTATAGACAATTCATAGATTATTATGAAACAGAGGTAAAAATAAATGATTCTGCATTAATTGGGTTAAGTGGAGATATTAATAATGTTTATAATCAATATTATTCAGCAGATACAAATGTTTTAAATACAGAGATAGAAAACACATATTTTAAACTTAATATGAAACAGGAAGATTTTATTCCAATGAAAGAAGATGTATTAGTAAAAAGATATACTTTTACAAATTATAGCAAGATAGATTTGGATGTAAAATTCTTAATAAATTCAAAACTTTTTTCTAATTTAAATAATATGGTTGGAGTTAGAATATGTGATAATGCTATGATTCAATATAGTCACGATTTTGCAATGGCAACATTTTCTAATATGCCAATATATAATTATCAATTAAATAATGTGGATGAAAATATTGAGTCAGGTGTTTTACACGATAAGGATTATATTGCTATGTCCAATCATTCTGCAATTTCTTATGATATAGGAGCGCTAAAGCCTAGAGAATCTAAAGAGTTTAATATATATATCTATATAAATAAAAACTATAAAGTAGATGTATTGGATGACTTGATAAAAGAGATGGACAGAATAAAGAAATTTAATACATTAAAGATGATGATGGATACTAAAAATTATTGGCGAAAATATGTAGAAAAACATAATGTGTTGAAAGTAAAAGATTATGGACCTATATATAATGGAAGAATACAAAAGATTTTAAGAAGAACGATTTTATTATTTCCACTTCTAGTTAATGAAGAAACTGGAGGAATAATTGCAGCATTAGAAGCAGATGAAGATAGAGATTTTTGTGGAAGATATGATTATTGTTGGCCAAGGGATGCGGTAACAATTTCGCAAGCTTTGGATATGGTTGGAATGTATAAAGATTCGGACAATTTCTATAATATATTTCTAAAAAAGACTCAAAGTAAAAATGGAATGTGGGAACAACGTTTTTATACAGATGGAAGATTAGCCCCTTGTTGGGGATATCAAATTGATGAAACAGCAAGTGTAGTAGTTGGATTGTACCAACATTTTAAAATAAAAGAATTTAGATTAAAGCAAAGAGATATGGATTTCTTAAAAAATAATTTAAGCATGTGCGAAAATGCAATAGGATTTTTAAAGAAATATGTAGATCATATTTTAGGAAAAGATGAAGAAGAATCAGAACTTGACCAAAAATATAGTTATTTAGATAGAAAACAAATATATAAACATTTGAGCTATGATTTATGGGAAATGAATGAAGGAATACATTTGTATTCTCTATCTGCAATATATGCAGCATTTAATGCAATGGAAGAAATATATAAAGAATTACAAAGAGAAAATAAAAAATTCAAGTTACCAGAAGATTTTAAAGAGCTTTCTGAATACAAGCAAATTGTTAAAGATTATATATTAGAAAATTTATGTAATAAAGATCAGAATACTTTAAAGAGAAATACTAAAGATGATTATATGGATATAAGCATATTAGGAGCAGTCACACCATTTAATGTATTTAAACCAAATGAAAAACTAGTTCAAAATACAGTGCAAAAATTAAACCTAACATTAAGAACATACACAAGTGGATATTTAAGATTTGAAAATGATAATTATAGAGGTGGAAAAAATCCATGGCCTATAGCAACTTTATGGATGTGTATGTATTATAAAATGATAGGAGCAAATGAAGAGGCAGATGAATGTTTTAAATTTGTAATAGATACAGCAACAAATTTAGGCTTACTTGCAGAACAAGTTGATAATGAAAAAATGAAGTCTAATTGGGTAATTGGTCTTGGCTGGTCACATGCAATGTTTATATTATCATTAGGATTAGAAGAATTAAGGTAAGAAGAGGAGCAATATGAAGGCGAAGACAATTTTTGTTTGCAATGAATGTGGATATGAATCTGCAAAATGGATGGGAAAATGTCCTGCTTGTAATTCATGGAATACATTTGTTGAAGAAAAAATTTCTACTAAAGTAGAAAATGGCAAAAAGGAAAAGAAAGTACAGGAAGCACCTAAACCATTAAATAGTTATGTTGGAGAAGATGCACAAAGAATTTCGACAGGATATGCAGAGCTAGATAGAGTATTAGGTGGAGGACTAGTTAAAGGTTCTTTAGTATTAGTAGGTGGAGAACCGGGAATAGGAAAGTCAACATTAATTTTGCAAGTTTGCGATAAAATAAAAGGTGATGGAAAGGTTTTATATGTTTCTGGAGAGGAATCTGCAGAACAAATAAAATTAAGAGCGGATAGATTAAATATCCATAATGATGATATTTTATTCTTAGGTGAAACAGATATAGATATTATTGATGAGAATATAAAAGAGTTGGACCCTAAATTAGTAATAATAGATTCTATGCAAACTATGTATTCAGAAGAAATATCATCTGCACCAGGTAGTGTAAGCCAAGTAAGAGAAATAACTGCAAGAATAATGAAGATTTGTAAATCTAGAAAAATAACAACAATTATAATTGGACATGTAACTAAAGACGGAAATATAGCAGGGCCAAGAGTTTTAGAGCATATGGTAGATACAGTGCTATACATAGAAGGCGAAAGATATTTTTCGTATAGAATGGTAAGAGGAGTGAAAAATAGATTTGGTTCTACAAATGAAGTTGGAATGTTCGAAATGCAAGAAAAAGGTATGGTAGAAATAACAAATCCTTCATCTATTCTAATATCAGAAAGAGATGATAATCCATCAGGTTCTGCCATTGTAGCAACAGTGGAGGGAACAAGACCAATTATGGTAGAATTGCAAGCGTTAGTTTCGCAGAGTGTTTTTGGATTTCCAAGGAGAACAGCTAACGGAATAGATTATAATAGATTAACATTACTTGTAGCAGTAATGGAAAAAAAGGCTAATTTTATGCTAGGAAATCAAGATGTATATTTAAATGTTGTAGGTGGTCTTAAAGTAAGTGAACCTGCATTAGATTTGGGCATAATATTGGCAACTGCCTCAAGTTATAAAAATATAAGTATTCCTAAAGGAGTAGTTGTCTTAGGAGAAGTAGGTTTAACTGGCGAAGTAAGAACTATTAATATGATGGAAAAGAGATTAAAAGAGGCAGAGAGATTAGGATTTAAAAAATGCATAATACCAGAAAATAACAAAAAACTATTGAAAGAATCATATAAATTGGATATAATTGGTGTGAAAAATATTAACGAAGCTATGAAAGCAATTGGACTAAAATAGCTTAATGGTTTCGTTAAAATATTGTGGCTAGTGCAAGAAAATTGCAATAGTGCGAGGAATTGGTTTAAGCTAGAAAGGATTGGTTACAATTGAGAATTAGCAAAAAAGATGAAGTTACAGACATACTAAAGTTAATTTCACCTGGAACACCAATAAGAGAAGGTCTAGATAATATTTTAAAAGCAAAAACAGGAGCTTTATTAGTTTTCTCGGATGCCAAGGAAGTTTTAGATATTGTGGATGGTGGTTTCTATATAGATGAAGAATACACATCTTCAAAACTTTATGAACTTGCCAAAATGGATGGAGCTATAGTATTAAGCTCAGATTTAAAAAGAATTTTATATGCAAATGCACAGCTAATTCCATCACCAGAAATTCCAACCAAAGAAACAGGAACAAGACATAGAACAGCAGAAAGAACAGCAAAACAAACTGGAGCTTTAGTTATAAGTATTTCGCAAAGAAGAAATATAATAACAGTATTTAAAGGAAATTTAAGGTATACAATTCAAGATTCATCAACTATTTTAAATAGGACAAATCAAGCATTACAAACTTTGGAAAAATACAAAAAAGTATTTGATAGTAAATTAAATGTTTTAAATGAATACGAATTTAATGATATTGTTACATTGGATAATGTAATAACAGCAATACAAAGAGCAGAAATGGTTATGAAAATTGTGGACGAAGTACAAAGAGGAATTTCAGAATTAGGACAAGATGGTAGACTTATAAGTATGCAATTAGAGGAATTAGTTGGCGGATTAGAAAGGGAAGAACTTTTAATAATTAAAGATTATCTAGGAAAAGGAACAAACAAAACAGAAGATGAAGCATTAGAAGAAATAATAGCTTTACCATATGAAGAACTTTTAAAACCATCTTCTATAGCAAAAATATTAGGTTATGAAAATTTTGATAATTATGATGAGGTAGGAGTTTATACTAGAGGATATAGAATCTTAAGTAAAATTCCAAGAGTACCTAATAATATAGTAGATAATTTAGTAAAATCCTTTAAATCTTTCCAACATATTCTAGCTGCGGATATTCCGGAGTTGGATGAAGTAGAAGGAATAGGAGAAGTAAGGGCTAAAACCATAAAACAATCATTAAAAAGAATGCAAGAACAATTTGTTTTTGACAATGCTTTAATTTAATTAGGAGGATAACAAATGAAAACAAAAAGAATAATAATGATTATAGCAATTATTTTAGTAATTGTATTAATAGGATTAGTAGGATTTACAATTTACAAAAAAGCAACATTTAAAGTTCAAAATCCAGTTGCAACAATGGAAATTGAAGGTCTTGGTACAATGAAAATAGAATTATATCCAGACCAAGCACCAAATACAGTAGCCAACTTTATAACATTGGCAAATAGAGGATTTTATGATGGTCTAACATTTCATAGAATAGTAAAAGACTTTATGGCACAGGGTGGATCACCAGATGGAACAGGTTCTGGCGCTCCAACATTATCAGCTATAGAAGATGGTGGTTCTACAACAGAAAAATATGCAATTAAGGGTGAATTTGTTCAAAATGGATTTACTAAAAATACTATAAGACATGAAAAAGGTGTAATTTCTATGGCAAGATCTGATTATAGCTCAATGGGATTATACGAAGAGGGTTATAATTCAGCAGGTTCACAATTCTTTATAATGACAAGTGATGACGGAGCAAACTTAAATGGAAATTATGCAGCTTTTGGAAAAGTTATTGAAGGAATGGATGTATTAGATAAATTAAACGAAACAGAAGTAACAACTTCAGAAGATGAATCTGGTTCTGCAGATTCAGAAGCAAGTACTCCTGTAAATCCACCAGTAATAACAAGCATAAGAGTAGATACATTTGGAGTTGACTATGGAACTCCAGAAACAGTAAAACCATTCGATTATAATTCATACATGCAACAATTATATAGCAGCTATGGTGCTCAATATTAATAAAAAAGGGATTTGGGGACGGACTGAAGTGAACCCAAATTGTTAGACAAAAAAGTTTAACAAGGAGGGTTCATTTTTTATGAGTAAATATTCGAGTGAA
>CALXKK010000023.1 GCA_944388935.1 uncultured Clostridia bacterium
TTAAACAATATCATTTTTGGTACTCTCTTTCAATATTTTTTCATATTACTTGTGACATATCTATTTTAAACCTATACATAAGATAGAAACACCCAGCGTAAGCCAGGTGTTTCTATACATATCATCAAACAACTTCATCTAAAACAAGCAACGATGAATTTGCTTTAAAGAGAATCGAAAGAGCTCTCCTGAACCTGGCATGTTGCAAATGCAATAGCCATAATGAACACTATAATCCCAATAATTGCTAGTTTTTCTTTCATGTTGTACTTCATTTCAAGTCCTTTTCTAGTGCGATTTATAGTACGTTTGTAATTCTAGCTAATCTTCCTTTCTCTTCAGACTTGGAGTTTTGTTCAAAATAAATCACAAAACTTAGTTCTTCTCCAAATGGTGATACTCTTTTTATTATAGCACAATTTCCACGATTTCTCAAATTAATGCTTCTTTGCATTTTGCCATCCTAAAGACTGTCCCCCAATTCACTTTTTCCTATTGATTATTTTTTAAAGGTATGATAAAATGTGCACAGATTAATAAAGATGCTAATAAGAGATTAGTAACATATTTAATTTTTTCAAGAGAGTTTACGGTTGGTGTGAGTAAATAAAAATAATATGCGAATCTACTCTTAGATATTTTTAGTGAAAACTAAACCGTAAGTTAGGCGGTTACCCTACTTAATTGAGTGTATTATTTTATAATAACTTAAGGTGGCACCGCGGATTAATATTCGTCCTTATATTTTTATATAAGGACGATTTTTACGTTTTTGGATGTTTAAATGGAGGTGTTTTTATGGACAATGTAGAAATTGGTAAAGTTTATCATCACTTTAAAGGGAACTACTATTTTGTATTAGATGTTGCATACGACTCGGAAACCAAGGAAAGAATGGTCGTTTATAAACCTTTATACCAAAGAGATGATGGTCACTACACCTGGGTTAGACCAGAAAAGATGTTTTTGGAAGAGATTCCAGAAAGATTGGATAATATTACTGGTCAAAAACATAGATTTGAATTAGCAAAAGAGCTAACAATTGATTATACAAGGAGGAATTAATATGATAGATATAAAATTTTTAAGAGAAAATCCTGATGTTGTAAAGGATAACATAAAGAAAAAATTTCAAGACCAAAAATTAGTTTTAGTTGATGAAGTAATTGACTTAGACAAAAAACACAGAGCCGCTCAACAAACTGGTGATGAGCTAAGAAATAAAAGAAAAACATTAAGTACAGAAATTGGAAACTTAATGAAAAATGGTCAAAAAGACGAAGCAGAAAAAGTAAAAGCTCAGGTTCAAGAAGTTAATACAAAATTAGAGGAAAATGAAGCTTTAGAAAACAAATATGCAGAAGAAATTAAAGTTCGTATGATGAAAATACCAAATATAATGCACGAATCTGTTCCTATCGGAAAAGATGACAGCGAAAATGTAGAAATCGAAAAATTTGGTGACCCTGTAGTTCCAGATTACGAGATACCTTTCCATGGAGAAATATTAGAAAAATTAGGTGGAT
Organism: uncultured Clostridia bacterium; assembly: GCA_944388935.1. Lineage (GTDB taxonomy): Bacteria > Bacillota > Clostridia > TANB77 > CAG-508 > Merdicola. The sequence goes on from CALXKK010000023.1 coordinate 1,527, forward strand.
TAGACCTAGATAGTGCAAGACGTGTTGCAGGACAAGGTTTCTACTATTTAATGGGTGATGTTGCAAGATTACATTCTGCAGTTTTAACATATGCAAGAGACTTTATGATTAACAAAGGATTCACATATTGCATACCACCATACATGATTAGAAGCGATGTTGTAACAGGCGTTATGAGTTTTGACGAAATGGACGCTATGATGTACAAAATTGAAGGTGAAGATTTATACCTAATTGGTACTAGTGAACATTCTATGATTGGTAAATTTAAAGGACAAATTTTAAGAAAAGAAGATATGCCATATACTATGACTTCTTATTCTCCTTGCTTTAGAAAAGAAAAAGGAGCACATGGATTAGAAGAACGTGGTGTATACAGAATACATCAATTTGAAAAACAAGAAATGATTGTTGTCTGCGAACCAGAAGATAGCTGGAAATGGTATGATAAAATGTGGTCATACACAGTAGAATTCTTTAGAAGTATGAATATTCCAGTAAGAACATTGGAATGTTGTAGTGGTGATTTAGCAGACTTAAAAGCTAAATCTTGTGATGTAGAAGCTTGGAGCCCAAGACAAAAGAAATATTTCGAAGTTGGAAGTTGCTCTAACTTAACAGACGCACAAGCTCGTAGATTAGGTATTAGAATTAAAGGAGAACACGGAAATTATTATGCACACACATTAAACAATACGGTTGTAGCTCCACCACGTATGTTAATAGCAATTGTAGAAAATAATTATCAACCTGACGGAAGTGTAATTATACCAGAAGTTTTAAGACCATATATGGGTGGTTTAGAAAAAATAGAACCAAAAAATAAATAAATGTGGTATTAAGCCACTAAGATAATTTCAAAGATTATGATAGTGGCTTTATATATAAATTTTTTAAAGAAAGGGTTGAAATTGCCATGAACAAAAATGTAACAGTTATCGTAGGAACTAAATGGGGCGATGAAGGAAAAGGAAAAATTGCCTCTAGAGAAGCAAAGGATGCAAAACTAGTAATTAGAGCTACTGGAGGAAATAATGCAGGTCACACAATAGTTTTTAATGGAATAAAATTACCACTTCATTTAGTACCAGGTGGAATCGTTTATCCAAATACAACATGTATAATTGGACCTGGCGTCGTATTAGATTTAGAAGTTCTTTTATCAGAAATTGAACTATTAAAAGAAACAGGAATTTCCGATATAGATTCTAGATTAAAAATTAGCGGAAGAGCACATGTAATTCTTCCTTATCATAAAGAATTAGATGTCTTATACGAAAATTTTAAAAAGCACCCTGTTGGAACTACAAAAAGAGGTATTGGACCTTCTTATGCAGATAAAAATAATCGTACTGGAATACGTATGTATGATTTATTACTTACAGAAGATGAGTTAAAAGAAAAAATCGAAGAAGCAATAAAGCCTCATAATCAATTATTTATAGATAATAATATGAAAGAAGCTGTTGCAGATGCAAATAGTTTGGCAAAACAATATCACATTTATGGAGAAAAATTAGCAAAATATATAACAGATATTAGTCCACTTATATCAGACAGTATTGATAATAATGAAAAAATAGTTGTAGAAGGAGCTCAAGCGTTCCGTCTAGATTTAGACCATGGAGACTACCCTATGGTTACTAGTTCAAACCCTGTTGTTTCTGGAACTTTATGTGGAGCAGCATTACCTCCACAAGCATTAAACACAGTTATTGGTGTTGATAAAGCATACAATAGTCGTGTAGGAAATGGCCCATTCCCTACAGAACTTCCAGCTTCTATTGATGAAAATGGAAATGTTATAGAAAATGTTACACCTTTAGAAGGAGATATTGTTCGTGATTTAGGACACGAATATGGTACAACAACAAAAAGACCAAGAAGATGTGGCTGGATGGACTGCCCTATTCTTCGTTCTGCAAAATATACTTCTGGAATCGATTACCTATGTCTTAATCATTTAGATACACTTGGCCAAATCGGTTTAAAACTAGGATATGTAAAAGTATGTACATCTTACAAATATAAAGGTCAAGTTATAAATTATTATCCAGATGATATTAACTTAAGCCACGAAATACCAGAACCTATATATGAAACACTAGATGGTGGTTGGACTATAGATTCAAGTTGTAAAACTTATGATGAACTTCCAGAACTTGCAAAAAGATTTATAGAAATCGTAGAAAAAGCATCAGGCATTCCAGTTAAATACTTAGGCACTGGACCTGCAAACGATGATTTAATTGTAAGAGAATAAAAGGAGAATTTTTATGATAGTAAATAATCCAAAATTTGAAATTTCTGCAGTTGGACCAAAACAATACCCTTCAAACAATTTACCAGAAGTTGTATTAGTTGGTAAATCTAATGTAGGAAAATCTTCATTTATTAATACATTAATTAATAGAAAAAAACTAGCCAAGACTAGTAGTGAACCTGGTAAAACAAGACAAATTAATTTTTATAACATAGATTCCAAATTTTATTTTGTAGATTTACCTGGATATGGTTATAGTAAAATGTCTAAAAAAGAGCAAGTAATTGTTGGAAATTTTATAGAAGAATATTTGCAAAAAAGAAAACAAATCGCTTTAATAATTTTTCTAGTAGACATTAGACATAAGCCAACTGAAAATGATAAATTAATGTATAATTATATAATTAGTAATAAAATGCCTTTTATGATTATTGCAAATAAGGCAGATAAAATTGCTGTTACAAAGGTTGATGCAGCAACAAAGGAAATCCAAAAAGTATTAAATCCAATTGGTGATATTCCAACTTTACCATTTTCTGCAGAAAGAAAAATTTATACAGAAGATGTTTGGAAAGAGATAGAAAAATATATTTAAATTTATACCAAAAGAAGTGCAATTTTAAATTGCACTTCTTCTATTTTATAATTTTAATCCTTTTCACTACTAATTTTTTTAGTTATCATTTTTAATGCTTTTTGTCTTTCTACTAAAATGAAGTGTCCACAACCTTCACATTTTAATCCAAAGTCCACACCTACTCTTGTTATTTTCCATAACTTACTTCCACAAGGATGTGGCTTTTTAGTTTTTACTATATCCCCTACATTATATTCCATTATAACACCTCTGTTGCTTTAACAATAACTCTTTCCTTTGAATCATTTGTACAAGTTATTAATGTAATATCTTTTCTTCCATTTGTTAAAGGACTAATAGGTGACATATCTTCTGGTGAAACAGTATATTTGTTATATACTGTATATTTAACTGTTCTACCTTTTGTATCGGTAATTTCTATAACATCACCATTTTCCAATGTTGGAACTTTACTAAAGAATTTTTTATTTCTATAATTATGACCTGCTATACAGAAGTTTCCTACTTCATTTGGATTGCATCCCCAAAACTTTGTTGGAGCCTTCTTTAACAATTCATCAGTTGTTTCTGAAAGAATTGGATAATAAATATTTATTTTAGATATTCTAATTGTTGCAATTGGTTTGTATACTTGACCATCAGCGGTTGTAAATTCTTCTGTTAAAATATTTTTAGTTTCTTCGTCTAAATTATCTAATGCAGAGTCATCAACTACATTTGCATCATTATCAAGATTAACTACTAATTTATCTGTAGGTTTCGTAGTTTGGTCCTCACCTATAATATTAGCTTGTGCTAATAATGCTTGTGAAAAAGCTTCATCTCTATTTTTATTATACTCAGCGTATATGTAATAAGAAGATAAAACACAAACAATTAAAAAAGAAATAAAAAGTTCAAATTTATAAAATTTCTTTTTTCTTTTCAATTCAGGTGTTATATATAATTTTTCCGTAACCAGAATTTGATTCATGTTTACCTCCTTTTTTCATATTTTTTTACACATACATTATACCATCCAATTTATGTTTTAGCAATAATTTTCTAATGTTTTTAATATTAGCAATATAAGCCCTGCTTAACCGCAATTGTTTCAATCGAAATTGGTCCCCCTTGACATTCGTCAAGGACCATCCACCAATTTCGTTGAAATCAATTTGCTAGTGCGGGCTTAATATACATTCTTATTTAAGTAAATTAGCAATATCTGCAAACTCTTGAATCGTAAGCTTCTCACTCCTTATTCTCTCATCAATATTCAATTTTCTTAAAATTTCTGTTAATTCCTCCTTGCTTGATATTCCATTATTTGTTAGTGAGTTTAATAAAGTTTTCCTACGTTGCAAAAATGATACTTTTATTAAATTAAAGAATGCTTTTTCGTCTTCTACTTTTACTGGAGGCTCTTTTCTGATATTTATTTTTATTACTTCTGATGTAACAGATGGCTCTGGAATAAAAGCTGTTTTTGGAACTTTTAATAATTTCTCTGTTTTTCCATAATAATAAACTGTATATGTTATAGCTCCTGTATTCTTTCCCCCCGGTATTTCTGCTAAACGGTCTGCAACTTCTTTTTGAATCATTACAGTTATACTTTCTATATTTATTTTATTTTCTAATAATTTCATTATTATAGGAGTAGTTATATAATATGGTAAATTTGCTACAATCTTCGCTTTTTTTAGACTATATTTTTCTTTAGCTTCATCGATTATATTATTTAAATCTACTTTTAAGATATCATTATTTATTACCTCAAAGTTTTTATATAAAAAGAATCTTTCGTTTAATATGTCTATCATTTTCTTATCTAATTCTACACATATAACTCTTCCCGCTTTTTCTAATAAATATTTAGTTAATGTTCCAAGACCCGGTCCAATCTCTATAACCAAGTCTTCTTCATTTATATCTGATTTTTCTATTGCTGTTTCTATAACATTTTCATCAATCAAAAAATTTTGACCTAAATTTTTATTAGCCTTTACATTATATTTATTCATTAAAAATTTAGTTTCTTCATACAAATTCATAATATTTCTCCAAACTCTTTATTAACTATCTTTTTAATTATAACAAGCATTTTGGAATTATGTCAAACTCTTTTTGTGAAAAATATGTGATTTAGTTGATTTTAAAAGGCACTTAATATACAATATATGCAGTATTTTTAAATTGGTTTTATTAGGTGATGCATATGAAGAAAAAAAAGAAAAGTAACAATACAAATAAATTTAATTTACCAAAGACTAGAAAGCGTAATGCTACATTATATAAATCTGCTAATAATGAGTTCGCCACTAATGTTTTAGCGGTTAAAAAATTTAGAATTGTTTTAGCTACATTGGTAATATTGTTTTTACTACTTATTGTTAGACTTATATGGTTACAATTTGTAGACGGTTCAAGCTTAAAAGAACAAGCATATAATCAACAAACAACAGATCAAATTATAAGTACCAGTAGGGGTACCATATACGACTCCACTGGTAAAAAATTAGCAATAAGCACTCCTACAGATACTGTAACAATTAATCCTAAAAAAATTGTTGGTTCTAATGATGAAGATACAAAAAACAAAAAAGAAAAAGTAGCTAAAGCTTTTTCCGAAATATTCGAACTAGATTATAATGAGACATTAAGCAAAGTAAATAGTGATTCAAGTGTTCAAACTATTGCAAAAAAAGTGGATAAAGACAAAATAGATAAATTAAAAGAATGGATGAATTCCGAGAAAATAAGTACTGGTATAAATATAGACGAAGATACCAAAAGAGTTTATCCTTATAACAATTTAGCTTCTAACCTAATTGGATTTTGTGGTACAGATAACACCGGTATTCAAGGTATAGAAGATAAATGGAACAAGGTACTTCAAGGTACCCCAGGGAAACTAACAACTTCTACAGATGCAATTCAAGAAGAAATTCCAGACAGTAATCAAACTTATATTCCTGCTGAAAACGGTAGTGACATTGTTTTAACAATAGATGTAAATATTCAAACAGTTTTGGAAAAATATTTAAAACAAGCTGTAGAAGAAAATCATGCTGTAAGTGGTAATGTTGTTGCTATGGCTCCTAGCACAGGAGATGTGTTAGGTATGGCTTGCTATCCAGATTATAATTTAAATACCCCATTCGAACCAAATACAGAAGAGCTAAAAGCTACTTGGGATACATTAGATTCATCTACACAATCAGAAGAATTATATAATATGTGGAAAAATTCTATAATCTCTACCCCTTATGAACCTGGTTCCCCATATAAATTAATAACTGCTGCTACTGCCTTAGAAGAAGATATTACAAGTGAAGATGTTGCAAATGATTTTTATTGTAATGGTTCTATTAAAGTAGGCGACAGAACTATTAGTTGTTGGAGTCAAAATCATAAAGGAGCTAAAACATTAAGACAAGCATTGGAACAATCTTGTAACCCATCTTTAATCGAATTAGGTCAACGTATTGGAGCAGCTACTTTATATAAATATTACCAAGCATTTGGATTTTTCGATAAAACAGGTATAGATTTACCTCAAGAAGCTAGCAGTACTTATTGGAATTTAGATGATGTTAATGAGGTAGAACTTGCAACAATGTCATTTGGACAAAGATTTACAATTACACCAATTCAATTAGTTTCTGCAGTTTCTGCTATAGCTAATGATGGTATATTAATGAAACCAAGAATAGTAAAACAAATTATAAATCCAGAAACAAATACAACTACAGATATAGAACCTGTACAAGTAAGACAAGTAATTTCTAAATCTACTTCTGAAAGAATGAGAAATTTAATGAAATCTGTTGTAGAAGATGGTTCTGGTAGACTTGCTAAAGTAGCAGGTTATTCTATAGGTGGAAAGACTGGTACTTCAGAACCACAGGCTGGCAAAGAGGACGAAGGATATATTGCATCATATGTAGCAATTGCTCCTACAGAGAAGCCAGAAATTTGTTTATTAATTACTATAAAAGATCCAAACCCTAATGGTGAAGGTAGCCATCAAGGTGGACAAGTTTGTGGACCTGTAGTTTCACAAATGTTATCTGAAATATTGCCATATATGGGAATTACTTCTAGCAATGCTCAAACTACTACAGATGATGTAGAAGATGATTCAGGTTATATTACAGTTCCGGATATCAGAAATAAAACGGTTACAGAAGCTGAAAAATTATTAAAACAAGCTGGATTTACAACAAAAGTATCTATAAGTGGAGATAAAAATTCTACTTTAGTAACAGACCAAACACCAAAGCCAGGTTCTAGCTTACCAAAGAATTCTATAATAATGTTATACACAGAGGAAAATGACACTAGAGTTTCTGTAAAAGTTCCAGATTTTAAAGGAAAAACTTTAGACCAAGCTACAAATATGGCAAAGGCAAACAACTTAAATATAACATCCGAAGGTTTTGGAACAGTTATAAGTCAAAGTATAATGGTAGATACTGCTGTAGAAGAAGGAACAATTATAAAATTAACACTATCGACCGAGGATAACGGAAATAACCAATAGATATTTGTTAAGAGCCTACTTTAAAAGTAGGCTCTTTTATTATATTTCTTGATTTGTTTTATAATCATATATTACTTTACCAAATTTTAATTCATTAAACTTCTTTTGGATTTCAATTATAATTATTGGGGAAATAGAAATTAATCCAGTAATTAGCCATTGAGTTGAATTTAACTCAGTCAATTTAAATATCTCTGCCAAACTTGGAATAAACACTATTCCTAATTGTAAAACTGTGCCCAATATAAATGCTCCTATTAAATATTTATTTTCAAATATTCCAACCTTAAATATGGATTCTTCACTTTTCACATTAAAGCAATGTACTAGTTCTAACATTCCTAAACTTATGAACGCCATTGTTCTTGCAACTTCAAGTCCATAATATTTATTTCCAATGAAAAATGCTAAAATTGTAAACATACCTATCATAAAACCTTCTGCTACTATTTTGCCCATTAATCCGTCTGCAAAAATACTTTTTCTTGAATCCCTTGGTGGTCTATTCATAATATCCTTTTCTGGTGGCTCTAATCCTAATGCAATAGCTGGTAAAGAATCTGTAACTAGATTTATCCATAATAGCTGTATTGCAAGTAGAGGTGATTTTACTCCTAATAATAATCCTACAAAAATAGTAACTATCTCCCCTATATTAGTTGCAATTAAAAAGTGTATCGCTTTTTTAATATTATCAAAAATATTTCTTCCTTGCTTTACCGCATCTACTATGGTAACAAAATTATCATCATTTAAAATCATATCTGATGCATTTTTAGCTACATCGGTGCCTTTTCTTCCCATTGCAATACCTATATCTGATTTTTTAAGTGCTGGTGCATCATTTACACCATCACCTGTCATAGCAACAACAGCACCTGTTTTTTGAAATGCTTTAACAATTCTTACTTTGTGCTCTGGTGTGACTCTTGCAAAAACTGAATAATTCATTATTTCTTTTTCTAATCTACTATCTGGTATTGCATCTAATTCCTGTCCAGTTATTGCTAGTTCTCTTCCCTTTAATATTCCTAAATCTTTGGCAATAGCTTTGGCAGTTGTAATATGATCTCCTGTAATCATTACTGTTTTTATACCAGCTCTCCTACAAGCTGCAACAGCTTCCTTAACTCCTTTTCTTGGTGGATCAATCATTCCAATTAATCCTATAAAAATTAATCCCTTTTCTATAAAATTGGAGCTTATTTCTTTAGGCATTATATCTACATCTAAATATGCAACACCTAATACTCTTAATGCTTTTTCCGCCATTTTTTCATTCTTATTTTTTATTTTACTAAGATATGAACTGCTCATATCTCTAGCTCTACCGTCTTCTTCGTAATAATCGCATTTGCTTAATAATATTTCTGGTGCACCCTTTGTTATAATTCTGTATTTTCCATTTTCCAATTCATTTACTGTTGTCATTAATTTTCTTTCTGAATCAAAAGGAATTTCGAAAATTCGTGGTAAAACTTTATTTACTTTTTCTTTAACAGCTTCCCTTACTATAGCAGCTTCAGTTGGCTCCCCTTCTACTTTTCCATCATTTATTTCACAATTACAGCATAATGCTCCATACTCTAATACTTTATTTTTATTGCCCACAATTTCTACAACTTTCATATTATTTTCTGTAAGTGTACCTGTTTTATCTGAACATATTACTCTACTACTTCCTAGAGTTTCAACTGCTGGGAGTTTTCTTATTATTGCATTTCTTTTAGCCATTTTTGTTACTGCAATAGAAAGAATTATTGTAACAATTGCTGGTAACCCTTCTGGAATTGCAGCCACAGCTAAACCAACAGATGTCATAAACATTTCTACAACAGATATTTTCTTTATAACTCCTATTAAGAATATTAATGCACAAATAACCACACATGCAATTCCTAATACTTTTCCAACTTCTCCTAATTTCTTTTGTATAGGAGTCATCGGAGCATCATTAGTAATAATCATACTAGCAATTTTTCCAACTTCTGTATTCATTCCTGTATTTATAACAATTCCTTCTGCATGTCCATTTACAACTGCAGTGCCTGCAAAAACCATATTATACATATCTCCCAATGGTATTTTTTCATCATTAAAGATTGCATTTTCATCTTTTTGCACTGCTTCTGTTTCACCTGTTAAGCTTGATTCCTCCACTTTTAAATTATATGTACTTATTAGCCTAATATCTGCTGGTACATAATTTCCCGTTTCCAAAATAACAATATCTCCTGGTACTATATCCTCTCCATTTACTGTAAATATTTTTCCATTTCTTTTAACTTTAGCAACTGGAGCAGACATTTTCTTTAATGCTTCTATAGATTTCTCCGCTTTTGTTTCTTGTATTAGCCCCATTAATCCATTAAAAATAACTATTGCAACAATTATTATGGAATCAAAATAATCTCCTGTCCCTTCCAAATAACTTACCAATGCTGAAATAATCGCTGCAATAATTAGAATTATTATCATAAAATCTTTAAATTGATTTAAAAATTTTACAATTAAACTTTCTTTCTTTCCCTCTTCTATTTTGTTTTTCCCAAACTCTTCTTGTCTTATTTCTACATCCTTGTCGCTTAAGCCTGTCTTAATATTTGTCCTAAGTTCCTTCTCTATTTCTTTAATATTTTTAGTATGCCACATATAAATCTCTCCTTTGTATAAGTTTATTAATTTATATGCTGAAAATATTTTTTTATTCCTAAGGGATTTGGGGACGGTCCTAGAAATCCCTGTTTTGTTTTTTTATTACAACATTTTGAATTACTGTTTGGTCACTTAATTTTTGTTGTTTACATATTATGTATAAAAGTGATTTTACTATATTTTTACGAGGTGAAAAAATGATTATAACAATTATTGCACTTGCTCTTTCTGTGAGTGTTGACGCATTTGGAATTGGAATTACATATGGTCTTAGAAAGACAAAATTATCAACTTCTGCAAAATTTATATTATTCTTTGTTTCCTTAGCATTTGTTAGTTTATCCGTTATATTTGGATATTTTTTAATTGCAATACTACCAGAAAAAATAATAAAAATTATAAGTGTTATTCTATTAGTAATTATGGGACTAATAATTATATATGAAGCCTTGAGTAAAAAAGAGCAAAAAATTTTTAAAATATTTTTAAAGCCTTTAGGGATTACTATACAAATTATTAGAAATCCTATCTCTTCTGATTTAAACAATTCTAAAATTATAGAAAAAAATGAAGCCATATATTTGGCTTTAGCACTTTCGCTGGACTCTATTTGTGTAGGTATTACCAGTACATCATTTGGTTTAGCCAGCTTGTTATTTCCAATACTTGTGCCACTTTTCCAATTTATTTTCCTAAATGTGGGTATTAATCTTGGGAAACAAATAGTTAAATATAATACTTCATTTAAAAAGTGGAATATTATATCAGGTGTTATATTAATAATAATTGGATTGTTAAGAATCTTTGTGTAAGTTTATTACAAAAAATAGAGTAATGTTTTGTCATTACTCTATTTTCTCGACTTATATGCAGTTTTAACTTTTGACTTAAATCTTTATTATACTTTTTAATTATGTATACTTATGAACTTTTAAGGTCCGTCCCTAAAGTTCATTTCAACTTCATAGATAGCAATTTGCTTATTCCGTTTTCTTCCATAGTTATACCATAAACTGTATCTGCTGCTTCCATAGTTCCTTTTCTATGTGTTATAACTAAGAATTGTGTATCCTTAGAAAATTTCTTTAAATATTCTGCATATCTATTTACATTAACATCATCCAATGCTGCCTCTATTTCGTCTAGTACACAGAATGGTGCAGGATTTATTTTTAATATTGCAAATAATATTGCTATTGCTGTAAGCGCTTTTTCTCCTCCAGATAATAAAGTCATATTCTGAAGTTTCTTTCCTGGTGGTTGTACCCTAATATCTATGCCACAATTTAATACGTCATTTTCGTCTTCCAATATTAATTCTGCTTTTCCGCCTCCAAATAACTCTTTAAAGACTTCATCAAAATTCTTATTTATAAGCTTAAATTTATCTTTAAATTGGGTCTTCATAATAGTTATCATTTCTGAGATAACATTTCTTAATTTAGCCATAGAGTTCTCTAAATCCAATCTTTGCTCACAAACAAAATCATATCTTTCTTTTAATTTCTGATATTCTTGTATAGAGTCTATGTTTATGCTTCCTAAATCTCGAATTTGATTTCTTAAATAATTAACATCTTTTTGTGTTCTACTAGGGTCTGTAGTTTTTACATAATCTCCAGCATTATTTGGCGTTAATTCGTACTCTTCCCACATTTTGTTAATAACATCTTCCAAATCCTGTGATGTTTTATTTTTCTTTAAATCAATTTTTACTAATTGCTCTTTTAAGTCTTGTAATCTTGTAAATTGTTCTTCTATTTCTTTTTCTATCTTTTCTAATGTTTCATTTTTTGCATTCTTAGTATCTTTTAGTTCTTCTATTTTTGAACCACTATTTTTAACATTTTCTTTTATCTCAGCTATTTGTTTTTTAAATTCTTCTATTTGTCCTTTTAAGTTTTCCTCTTCTTGATTATTATTTTCTATTTGCGCTTTTTTGTTTTCGATACTGTTTTTATTATTCTCTATATCTACATTTATTCTTTCTGTCATTTCATCTATTGACATTTCGCTCTCTTCGAAAGAAGAAACAGAAATTTTTAAATTTGTTATATCCATATTTAGATTATCTATATATGTTTGGTCATCTTTATTTAATCTAACATATTCTTCTACTTCTATATTTAGCTCTTCTATTTCCTTTTCTAAATTAGCTAAATCCTCTATCAGTTTTTCTTTGTTTTCTGCAATTTCTTTCTTTTGATTTTTTATGTCTTCGATTTCTTTTTTAGTTTTATTCATTCTAACTGTTAATTTATCTACATTTTCTGATATTAATTCCACTTTTTGTTTTTGTGTTGCATATTCTATATCTATTTCTTGTAGATTACTTTCTAGACCTTCTATTGTTTCTAATAATTCTTCTATACTTGCTAAATAATCTTCCTTCTCTTTTTCCTTGTTCTTTAGCTTTGTATTAAGTTTAGCTATTTCTTCTTTTAATGCTTCTATTTCTCTACTTCTACCTAAAATATTTACTGTCTTTGTTTGAACAGAACCACCTGTCATAGCTCCAGAAGAATTAATTATATCACCTTTTAATGTAACAATTCTAAAAGCATAATTATTCTTTTTGGCAACTGCAATTCCAGCTTCCATATCATCTACAATAACAGTTCTACCTAACAAATATTTAAATATGCCATCATATTTTTTGTCATATTCTACTAAATCTGAAGCAATTCCAATCACTCCATTAACTTTTAAATTTGCTTTTTCTATTTTCTTACCTTTAACTGCAGAAATTGGTAAAAATGTTACTCTTCCTAAATTATTTCTTCTTAGATATTCTATTAATTTCTTAGCTTCTTGCTCAGTTTCTGTAACCACATTTTGAAGGCTAGCACCTAAACACATTTCTATTGCAACTTCATACTCTTTTTTTACATTTAATAAATTTGCTACAACATCATGTAACCCTTTTCTTAATTCTGGGTTTGCATCTGCTGCTTTAAGTAAAGATTTAACACTCTTGGTATATCCTTCTTTTTCTTTTTCGGTTTCTTCTAGGAATTTTAACCTAGAATCTTTCATTCTTATTTGTTGTCCTAAACTATTTATTTCTGTTTCAAAACTCTTTATTTTGTTGTCTGCTTCAGTTTTTTTGTTTTCTATTTCATCCAATTCATTCTTTATTTTATTTCTTTTTTCTTCTATCTCTAAAAAGTTTTGTTCTATTTCACTCTTCTTTAATCTTGACTGATCCAACTCAGAAATTGTAAGCTCTAATTCATCGGTTTTTGCTTTTTCATTTTTTTCTAGAGATTCTGTTTTTACATCCTGTGTATTTATATCGTTTTGTAATTCATATTTTTTGTCTGTATTCTCTTCTATTATTTTCTTCTTGTTTTCAATTTCCAATTGTTTGTCTGAAAGCTTTGCTGTTAATTTATTTAACTCTTCTTCTTTTTCTTTTAATTCATTTTCAAATTTTTCTTTATTACTATATAGATTTTCCTTTTTAGCAATTTTCTGTTTCTTTTCTTCTTCTAACTCTGTAATTTTTTCTTTAATTTCTGCAATTTCATCGTTATATCTCTTATTATTTTCTTGTATATTGCTAATTCTTTCTTCTGAAACACTGATACTAGAATTTATTTTTTCTATTTGATTACTACTTTCGAATCCTATATTTTGCATAGATTCTATTTCTTCTATCAGACTGTTTATTTCTGCCTTTAGGTTATTTTTCTTTTCGTTTTTCTCAGCTTGGCTTTTTTGTTCAGACTCATATGTTGAATTCATAATCTCTTCATCAGCAGATATTTTCTCTAATCTTTCCTTATATAAATCTATATTATAAAGGAATAATCCAACTTCTATTCCCTTTAATTCTTCTCTTAAGTCTAAAAACTTTTTAGCCTTTTCTGACTGGATTTTTAAAGGCTCCAAATTGTTTTCTACTTCTGACAATACATCATTTATTCTTAATAAATTTAATTTTGCTCTTTCTAATTTTTTCTCTGATTCTTCTTTTCTTGTACGATATTTTACAATTCCTGCAGCTTCTTCGAAAATATGTCTTCTATCCTCAGATTTATTACTTAATATTTCATCAATCTTTCCTTGACCAATGATAGAATATCCATCTTTTCCAATACCTGTATCCATAAATAATTCTAAAATATCTTTTAATCTACATGGAGCTTTGTTTATAAAATATCCCGTTTCACCAGTTCTATATATTCTTCTTGTTACTGTAACTTCTGCATATTCTATTGGTAATTTACCATCATCATTATTAAAAACTAATGATGCTTCTGCAAAGCCCAATGATTTTCTACTTTGAGTACCAGCAAAGATAATATCTTCTGATTTTGAACCTCTTAAAGATTTTATACTTTGCTCACCTAATACCCAGCGAATTGCATCTGCTATATTGCTTTTTCCTGAACCATTTGGTCCTATAACAGTGGTAATTCCTGGCATAAATTCTAAAACAGTTTTATCTGCAAAGGATTTAAATCCTTGTAACTCTAATCTTTTTAAATACATTTCTTATCACCTTTTATTGTTTTGTACCCCTTTATAATATATTAAAAATCGATATAAATCAACAAAAGCGTTAAAAAAATTGTTTAAGTCTTCATTGTATATATAAGCAATTAATTACGGAAAAATTGGTGGATAGCCTTAAACACTTTTAAGGGGAACCAATTTTCGGAGTAATTAATTGCTTAATAATTGCACAAAAACAATATTGAACTTTATTTCATTTAATGATATTATATTTTTAAATAGAAACAATGCACAAAGGAGATAAAAATGTTTGAAGAGAAATTCGATTTTTATGATAAAAGTGTTCTAAAATCTTATGATTTAGACGCTAGCGCCAGATATCAATTAAAAATGTTAGATTCATTAGACAATTTTACTAGAAAACATTCTGAAAGTGTCGCAAATTTAACTTGTAGAATTTGTGATTACTTACATTTAAATAAAGATTTTACAATATATTGCACTACATGTGCATATTTGCATGATATAGGAAAAATGTTCATACCACCTTCTATTCTTCAAAAACCTGGAAAACTTACAGATGAAGAATTCGAAATTATGAAAACTCACACAACTATAGGATATAAAATGTGTATGAACGACAAAGATTTAAGACCTTTTGCTGCTGGTCCAAAATGGCATCATGAAGCCTTAAATGGTAGCGGTTATCCAGATGGATTAAAAGGTGATAAAATCCCAATAGAAGACCAAATTATTAGAGTTGCAGATGAGTTTGATGCTATTGTTAGTAAAAGACAATATAAATCCCATGTTGGAATTACAGATACCCTAAAAATGTTAATAGAAAATGCACATACTGGCAAAAATAATATACCTGCAACAAAGGCGCTAAAAAAGGTTGTAATTGATGATACAATTTATGAAATTTCTAATGATTTTAAATATTTAGATTTTCTAAAAGAAAATATAAAAAGATTAAAACAAATTGATAAATATTATCAAAAGAAAAAAGCTTCACGTACTAAAAGATATCAAAATTATTATTCTGAAGGAATGAAAATGTTATTTGCAGAGGGTGAAACAGAAGAAAATTTTGAAGGTATTCTTAAACAATACATTGAAGCATTAGCAAAAAGAAATGAGCATATAGATAAGTTAAATCTTGAATTAAAAGAAATTAGAAGATTAAAGATATAATTAAAAATTTTACAAAAGAGGAGTTTTAGATGTTAGAGCAGAAATTCGATTTTTATGATAAAACAACTTTAAAATCGTATAACTTGGACGTTACTATGAGATATCAACTTACTATGTTAGATAGCTTAGATCCATTTACTAGAGTCCATAGTGAAAATGTTGCAAGTATTACTTGTAGATTATGCGAATATTTGCATTGTGATAAAAATTTTACCGCATACTGCACTATTTGTGCATATCTTCATGATATTGGTAAAATGTTTATTCCTGCTAAAATTCTAAATAAACCAGATAGATTAACACCTGAGGAATTCCAAATTATGAAAACACATACTCTTATCGGTTACAAAATGTGTATGGATGATTTAAAATTAAGACCTTATGCACTTGGTCCAAAGTATCATCATGAAGCATTAGACGGTTCTGGTTACCCAGAAGGTTTGGTTGGAAAAGAAATTCCATATGAAGACCAAATTATAAAAGTTGCTGACGATTATGATGCCTTAGTTACAAAAAGGCAATATAAAACACACATTCATATATCAGATACTTTGAAGGATTTGATAAAAGATACTGAACCGAACATAAAGGTAGCAGCCTTAGACAATGCAGCACAAGGTGTTAAACTTGGCAAACTTAATAAAAAAGTGGTAAAAGCATTATTTAAAGTTGTTATTGATGACACATACTATGAAATTAGCTGTGTTACAGGTTATGTTGATTATTTAAAAGACCAAATAAAAAGAATAGAAAAGATTTTAGAATATGAAGAAAAAATGGATAAATCTCATTCCGAAAAAAAGAAAAATTACTATAAAGAAGGAATGAAAATTCTTTTTCAAGAAGGAGAAAACTTTGACAATATCCATAAAATATACCACGAATATCAAACTGCATATTTAACAAGAAAGGAAATGGTAGATAAATTATACGAAGAGATAAGAATTATAAAAAAATTACAAGTATAGGGACTGTACTGAACCCAAAAAGTTGGACAGTATAAATTAGGCTACTAACTCGGAATGTTTTCTGTATTGAACAGGGG
>CALXKK010000024.1 GCA_944388935.1 uncultured Clostridia bacterium
TTAATTATATTACCATATCCCCATTTTATTGTCAACATATTTTTTCATTTTTTTTAACTTTTTTTATTGTTTATTTTATAACAATAAAATAGCGGCATTATACCGCTATTTTTCCCTTATTTATATTAAGTTTCTTTATTAGTAATTAACATATATTGTGGGATCTACTTGAACATTATCTTTTAAAATTTCAAAATGCAAATGACTTTCATCTGCTACTTCGAATGTTGCAGTATTTCCAACTGTACCAATTGTTTGTCCTGTAGTTACTTTTTCTCCTTCTACTACAAACTCAGCTGTTAATAAATTAGAATATACTGTTTTAAAACCATCATCATGCTTTATGATAACTGTTAAACCATACCTTGGATCGTTTTTTATAGATTCTACAGTTCCTTCATATGCTGCTTTTACTACTGTAGTTTTTTCTGCTTTTATATCAATTCCCATATGAGTTGTCCACTCGTTTAATGTATTCGAATATACTAAATTATCCTTTGCATATTCTTTTAATATTTCACCTTCTACAGGTTTTTCGAATTTGATTTCTTTCTTTTTTTCTGTAGTTTTTTGTGTTGCAACTGTATTAGTATTTTTCTTTGTTGTGTTTGTTTGCTTTTGAGTAGTATTTGTTTTTTCTGGAGTTGCTAAATTTTCTGTATTTAAAGCTATCTTATTTTCTTTTACTTCATTTACGGTTTTATCTGATGTTGTACTTGCCTCTTCTATAGAATTATTTTCTTCTAATTCATTTACAATTCCAGCAAGTTCTTTGCTCTGGCTTTCTGTCTTATTATTTTTTCCTATTTTAAATAATGATATTAAGGAAACACCAATTATTAAAGCTGCAATTATAATTGCATATATAACCCATTTGGATATTTTTCTATTTTCTCTCATAAAAATTTCCTCCTCATTTTATTTAATTAAAGTATTTCCTTATTTTATGAATTTATACAATATTTACATATCTTTTATCTCAACTCCAATATAAAAATGATGTATTATATCCTCATAATTACTACCACTATTTGCCATACTATCCGCTCCCGTTTGACTCATTCCTATACCGTGACCATATCCTTTAACTGTAAACTTTATATTATCACCATCTATAGTCACTTCGAAATTAGCAGACTTTAAATTAAACAAAGTACGAGCTTCTACACCGGATAAATTTTTATTACCAATTTTTATTGTTCGTACTCTTCCGCTTTCTGTATACTCTAAAATACTAATGCAATTTGCATCGTTATAATCTATTTCGAAATCAGAATATTTCTCTTTCATTTTATTTATCAAATCTTCTTTCGAAATAGTTACTTCCGAACTATATTGACTATAGTTTTCTTCTCCTGAGGTTTCTACTACTTGCAAATAAGGAAATCCACTACCTCCCCAAACATTTATAGGAATCTCAGTTTTTCCTCCACTATTTGAATGAAAAAATGCATCTATTGGTTCATTATTATATGTTATTATTTTTCCCTGCGTACTATTTACAGCATTTAATATCTTATTCCAATTTTGTTCTCTTTCATTCTCTGGCCATTTTGCCATTCTATCCTCTTTCGAAATCCAAGCTTGACAGCATCCAGAATCGTCACATATTTGGGCTTCTCCATGTTTATTATTATTATTTTTTATTTTGTAAATAGTATATGTTCTTGCAACTACAGCTTGTGCCTTTAATGCTTCTTCATTAAAACTAGCTGGCATCTCTGCTGAAACTACTCCATATAAATACTCATCTAAATTGATTTCCTCTATACTATCATCTTTTGTATGTAATAGTTTCACTGTTTGATATTGTTTATAATCATAATTATTCTCCACAACACTCTCTGTTGTTGCATTATTAACATCATTTACTTCAACTGAAGTTTCTTTTACAGTTGATGTACATATTACAGGTATTAAAAATATAATTACAATAATTCCAACAAAATAAAATATAAACTTTTTCAAATTTCCTCCTATGATATTAATTCTATTTTCATTTTATTTAAAATTTTCTTTTCTATTCTCGAAACCTGTACTTGTGAGATATTTAACATTTTGGCAACTTGAGATTGGGTTTGTCCTTTAAAGTATCTTAACATTATAATTTGCCTATCCCTGCTATCCATTTTATTTAATAAGTCCTTAATAAAAATTCTATTTACAGTTGTTTCTGTTTCGTCTTTATCTGACGAAACTTTATCTATTATTGTTAATTTATTGTCATCGGATTTCTCTTCATATATTGAATCCACCTGCTTTGTAGAATCAATTGCCAAAACAATTTCTTCTTTGTCAACTTTTAATTCTTTTGCAATCTCATCTATAGTTATATTTTTTCCTTCTTTTATTGCCTTATTCTCTATATCTTTAACTTTCATACATAATTCCTTAATACTTCTACTTACTTTTATTATTCCATCATCTCGTATAAATTTCTTAATTTCTCCTATTATATAAGTTACTGCATATGTTGATAGTTTTACATTATACTCAGGATTAAAATTCTTTATTGCTTTTATTAATCCAATTGTTCCTATTTGGTATAAGTCTTCATTTTCATATCCCCTTCCCTTAAATCTTTTTACAATACTCCATACCAATCCACTATTATTTTCTACAATCTTTCCCAATTCTTCTTTATCATTTTGAGCTTTTAAAATTTCTTCAATAGTATTTTCATGCATAGAAATTCTCCTCTTGATTTATTTCTTCTTTAGTATTTTTATCTTTTATCTTTTTTTCCATAGTTACTTTCGTACCCATTCCTAAAACTGATTCCACCTTTAAACTATCCATAAAATTATCCATTATCGTGAAACCCATTCCTGATCTCTCTAGTTCAGGTTTTGTAGTATATAATGGTTGTTTTGCAATTTCTATATCTTCTATTCCCTTGCCTTGGTCAGATATTTCTATTCTTAATGTATTGTCATAAATATATGCATTTATTTTTATTACGCCTTCTTTATTTTCATAGCCATGGATAATAGAATTTGTTACAGCCTCCGAAACCGCTGTTTTTATATCAGAAATTTCTTCTATTGTAGGATCTAATTGTGCTGCAAAAGCTGCTACTGTGATACGTGCAAAAGCTTCATTATTTGATTTACTTAATATTTCTAATTGCATTTTATTTTTATATTTTTTATTCATCTTCTCCTCCTAACAAACGTTAAATCTCATATCAAAGTCATCATATATGTGTATTAGTTTAAGTATTCCACACATATCTAATACCTTTTTTACACTTTTCTTTACATTAATTAATGCTACTTCGCCACCTAACATATTCACTATCTTATATCTTCCTAACAACAATCCTATTCCTGCACTATCCATGAAGCTAACACTATTAAAGTCAAATATAACCTTTTTAGGCATATGTCTTTCAATTTCATAATCCATTTTCCTCCTTAAATCTTTTGTAGTATGATGATCTATCTCTTCTTCCAGCGAAAAGAATAACAGCTTGTCCTTTTCTAAATATTTAATTTGCACCTATACCCCTCCTTTCGAAATATTATAATACCGTTGGTAATTTTTTCCAATAGCGAATCATGGGAAGTTTTGTCGATTGACCAAAAACTCATCGACTTTTTTCTACATATTTTCTAAGTTGATTTTTTATGCTATAATTTAAAAGGTGAAATTTATATGAAAAGAATTAATAATATAAAGATTTATGAAGATTTAGATAATGAAAATTTAATAAAACATATCTGTAAGAAATATCGTATTTTATATGATGATATTATTGATTGGCATATTATAAAAAAATCTATAGATGCTAGAAATAAAGATAATATTCATTACTTATATAATATTGCAATAGAATTTAAATCTGAAAAGAAATATTCTAGATTTGATGATTATAAAGTATTTAATGATTCTACTATTACAAATTGTAATACATCTATTAGACCTGTTATTGTTGGCGCGGGTCCTGCAGGATTGTTCGCAGCATTAACATTTATAAAAAATGGTATTAAACCAATTATTATAGAACAAGGGAAAAAAGTAGAAGATAGAAAAAAGGATGTAGATACATTTTTAAAAACTGGAAAATTAAATACAAATTCTAATATTCAATTTGGTGAAGGTGGTGCAGGAACATTTTCTGATGGCAAATTAACATCTGGAATTAATAATCCTTTATGCCATGTAGTCTTAGAAGACTTTTATAAATTTGGTGCACCTGAACAAATTTTATACTTAGCTAAACCACATATGGGAACAGATAATTTAATTAAAATTATTAGTAATATTAGAAATTATATAATAGATAATGGCGGAGAATTTCTATTTAATAGTAAAGTAATAGATTTTGATATAAAAAATAATAAGCTACAATCTATTACATATGTAAATGAAGGACAAGAACATATTCTTCCTACTTCAAATGTAATTCTTGCTATTGGACATAGTAGTAGAGATACTTTTTATAAAATCTATGAAAAGGGATTAAATATTGAAAGTAAGAATTTTTCTGTTGGCGTTAGAGTTGAGCATTTGCAAAGTGAAATAAATTTAGCACAATATGGAAATAAAACTAAATTAAAGTTGCCTCCTGCAGAATATAAATTAGTATATCACGACCAAGAGACTGGAAGAAGCTGTTATTCTTTTTGTATGTGCCCGGGTGGAACTGTTATGGCTTCTTCTAGTGAGGAAAATACAGTTGTTACTAATGGAATGAGCGTTTTTAAAAGAGATGGAAGGAATGCAAATAGTGCAATATTAGTTAATGTTACTCCAACCGATTTTTCTTCTTCTTCGCCACTTGCTGGAATTGAATTTCAAAAAGACTTAGAAGAAAAAGCTTTTATAGCTGGTGGAAGTAATTATTTTGCACCAATACAAAAATTAGGTGATTATCTAAATAATTCATTATCTTTTGAATTTGGAAAAGTATTACCAACATATCTTCCTGGTACAACTTTTTATAATTTGAACAACATTTTTCCAAACTTTGTTAACACTACTATGAAAAAGGCTTTTATACATTTTGACAAACAAATACATGGATTTGCAAATCCAGATACTCTTTTAACTGGTGTAGAAACTAGAAGTTCATCACCCGTAAAAATAGTACGTGGTGAAAATTGTATGTCAAATATAGAAGGCATTTATCCTTGTGGTGAAGGTGCAGGATATGCAGGCGGAATTATGTCTGCAGCAGTTGATGGCATAAAATGTGCTTTAGCTACTATAAAAAATAACCTAGTATAAAACTAGGTTATTTTTTATTATTCTTTTAATTTAGCTAATCTACTCTTAGAAGCGTCTAGCATGTCTTGATATTTTGCTAATTTTTCTTTTTCTTCATTTACTTTGGCTTCTGGAGCTTTGTTTACAAATCCTGGATTAGATAACATTTTGTTGCATCTTGCAACTTCTGATTCTAATTTTACAACTTCGTCTTCCAATCTTTTTATTTCTTCTTGAATATCTACTAATTCTTCAAAAGGAATATATAATTCTATTCCATCTTTTAAAATTGAAATTGCATTTTCTGGTATGTTGTCTTTATTTTCTTGAATTTGGATTTCTGTTGCAAATCCTAATTTCTTTAAAAATTCTTCTGATTCTTCTATTTGCTCTTTATAGTTAGTTGTAACAAATATCAATTTAGTCTTTTTACTTGGATGAACATTCATATTTGCTCTTGTGTTACGAATGTCAACAACTATATCTTTTAGTTTTTCTACAATTTCCTCTTCACTTTCGAAGTTTGCTCCATCACTATATTCTGGCCAGTTTGACATCATAATATCTATATCATCATAATGAACTAATTTTGAATAGATTTCTGCAGTAACAAATGGCATAAATGGATGTAACAATTTTAATGCATTTCTTAATACATAGTCTAAAACAAAATTTACTTGTACTCTTTCTTCTGCATCCTCACTATATATTCTTGTTTTACAAATTTCTATATACCAATCACAGAATTCGTTCCAAATGAAATTATAAATTTTATCTAACGCAATTCCTAAATCATAATCCTCAATTAATTTTGTTATATCTTTTATTAATGTATTTAATTTAGAAATAATCCATTTATCTTCTAATCTTAAATATTCTCCATTGAATTTCTTAGTTTTTGCATCGTATACCTTATTATAAAATTCAATTATTTTTTCATCTGGCTCTAATGAATTAGTTATAAATTTAGCAGCATTCCATATTTTATTTGCAAAATTTGAAGCTTGGTCTAATTTTTCTGGCATATATCTAATATCATTTCCCATTGTTGTACCAGAAAGTACAGAAAATCTTAATGCGTCTGCACCATATTCATCAACAATCTCTAGTGGGTCAATACCATTTCCTAATGTTTTAGACATCTTTCTACCTTGGCTATCTCTTACAATACCATGTATTAAAACATCTTTAAATGGATTTTGTTTTGTAAGTTCCAAACTAGATACAATCATTCTTGATACCCAGAAAGTTATAATATCATAAGCTGTTACCAATACATTTGTTGGGAAGAATGTTTTATAATCTTCACTTTCTGTATTTGGCCAACCAAGTGTAGAAAATGGCCACAATGCTGAGCTGAACCATGTATCCAATGTATCTTCATCTTGATGAACATTTTTTGAATGACATTTTTCACATTCTGTTACTTCATTTCTTGATACTGTAATATGTCCACAATCGTCACAGTAAAATGCTGGTATTCTGTGTCCCCACCATAATTGTCTAGATATACACCAATCTTGAATATTGTTCATCCAATTAAAATACATTTTTTCATATTTTTTAGGAATGAACTTAATCTCGCCATTTTCAACAGCTTTAATTGCAGGTTTTACTAAATCTTCCATCTTTACAAACCATTGGTCTGAAATTTTTGGTTCTATTGTTGTTTTACATCTTTCACATTTTCCAACATTATGTGTTAGGTCTTCAATTTTTACTAGTGCACCTAATTCTTTTAATTTTTCTACTATTTTTTCTCTTGCCTCTAGTAAATCCATTCCTTTATATTCTGAAACTAAATCTCCCATTTTAAAGTTTTCATCGAAAACTTCTATTATTTCTAGGTTATGTCTTAAACCGGTTTGGTAATCGTTCATATCATGAGCTGGAGTTATCTTTACTGCACCTGTTCCATATTCTTTATCTACAAATCTATCTGCAATTATTGGAATTTCTTTATTCATAATAGGTAAGATACAAGTTTTTCCTACATAATCTTTATATCTTTCATCATCTGGATGAACTGCAACTGCTGTATCTCCTAACATTGTCTCAGGTCTAGTTGTGGCTACAACTATATATTTATTATCTTCGCCTTTTATTTTGTATCTTATATACCAAAGGTGAGTTTGTTCTTCTTTGTATTCAACTTCTACATCTGAAATAGTAGTATTACAATTTGGACACCAGTTTACCATTCTTTTTCCTTTATAGATTAATCCTTTTTCATATAATCTTACGAATTGTTCTTTAACTGCATCAGATAAACCTTCATCCAATGTGAATCTACGTCTATCCCAATCACAAGAACATCCAATCTTTCTTTGTTGCTCCTGTATAGTTCCTCCATATAAACGGGTCCAATCCCAAGTTTCTTTTAAGAATGCTTCTCTACCAATTTGGTGCTTTGTTTTTCCTTCTGCTTTTAATTTTTGAACAACTTTCATTTCTGTTGATATTGCTGCGTGGTCAGAACCTGGAAGCCATAGTGTGTTATATCCTTGCATTCTTTTAAAACGAATTAGAATATCCTGAATTGTTCCATCCAAAGCGTGTCCCATATGTAGTTTTCCTGTTACATTTGGTGGAGGCATCATTATACAGAAAGATTCCTTAGTTTTATCCATACTTGGTTTAAAATATCCTTTTTCTTCTGTCTCTTTGTAAATTTTTTCTTCGAAGTCTTTTGGATTATACCTATCATTTAATTTGTGATTATAAGCCATAAAAATTCCTCCTTTTATTTTTTCTTACCTAAAAAAAAAGAGTAATCTCGCCTGTTAAGGGCAAGATTACTCTTACGGTACCACCTTAAAATAATACTCATTATAACTTTTAACGGAGTCAACCCGGATATACTTACTACTATTTCACTATATCTACCAAAAAGCTACCTTCATTATACTAGTATATAAAAGGCTCTCAGCTACTGCCTTTATTCTCTAAATACCTATATATAATTACTCCTCTTTTTCATTGTATTTATTATTCATCTATAAAATTGAATTCATCTTTAAATTTTTCTTTGAACATTTCAAATACTGCATTTAAAGTTTCGTCATCTTCTACACTAACATAAGTTTCCATATCTGGATCATCTTCTGAATCTTCTACTTTTAAGATAACAACTTCGTCATTATCTTCTCCTTCTTCTGTTGGTAGTAATATTATATATTCTTCTCCATCATACTCTATTAAATCTAAAAATTCAAATTTTACTTCGTTTCCATCCTCATCATTTAAAACTATTATATTATCCATTTCTTCACCATTATTTGGTGTATTGATATCTTCACTCATATTATTCTCCTTTCGATATCTTAATATTATTGTTTTCAATTTTTCTAATCATATACTATTTTTATAGAATTTGCAACTACTTTTTATTTTCTTTTCTTAAATAAGTTTCCAAAATAAACACAGCTGCAATAGTATCTACAATATTTTTTTTATTTTTTTTATTTACGTCCAAAAAATTCATTGTTTTCTGAGCTTGAACTGTTGTTAACCTTTCATCGATTGTTTCGATAGGCATTTTTCCAAATTTACATTTTAATTTGTGGATGAATTTTTCTGTTTTCTCTGCTCTTACTGTCTTTTCACCTTTTAGATTTAATGGCATTCCAACTACAATTTTTTCTACATTATATTCTTTAACTATTTCTTCTATTTCTTTTAATAAAATCCTATCACTATTCTGATTATTTATGGTTTTTAATCCTTGTGCTGTAATACCTAATGGATCTGTTATTGCAACACCAGTTCTTACATCTCCATAATCAATTCCTAATACTCTCATTATTTATCTTCTTCTAATCCTATATAATTTTTTACCATTTTTTCTAGTAATTCGTCACGTTCAATAAGTCTTATCTTGTTTCTTGCATCATTATAACTTGTTATATAAGTAGGATCCCCAGAAAGTATATAGCCAACAATTTGGTTAATTGGATTATATCCTTTCTCAGATAAAGCATCGTAAACCTCTTTCAAGATTTCTTTAACTTTTACGTTTTTGTCTCTTTCTACTTTAAAGCTCATAGTTTTATCAAAATTAGACATGCTACATTCCTCCTTTTTAAATATAATTTATGTCACTTTCAGATTTATCTGCATTATCGATATATTCTTCTAATTTCTTTGTCAAACCATCCATAGATGTTCCTTTATAATATGATGTTAATACAAAATTTAATCTTGGACAAACATATATATCTTCTTTATTTTTTACATTTGCTATAGCTTTGTCATCCAAATCTGGATGTATTTGCATCTCCTCTATTTGTGACTTAATATCTTGTAAGAAGTTAGCAACATCTTCAGATTGAACACCAGAAAATACTATTACGAATTTTGGTCCCATATATCTTACGAATAAATAATCTTTAGATATATTATTTTCGAAAAATTTACTTACTTCAGTTATTACTTTATTTCCTAAATGTCTACTTATCTTTTCATTTATTTCTTCTATGTTTGTAATTCTAAACATACAAACAGTTGAAATTGTATATTTGTCTACTTCTTTCTTTCCTAATCCATATAAGTATTCTGCAGACTTTAAACCTGTAAATAAATCTTTTCTTACAGTATTTTCTACTGTATTTTGATATTGAACTGTTTTTAAGATTGTAACTATGTTATCTCTAATTACCTCTATAATAGCTGTATCTATATTATCAAAAGCATGAATTTCACTACTTTCTATTAACCAATATCCTATATAAACATTATCTATATATAATGGGAAAAACATTGCTGATTTAGCTCGTCCAAATTCCATTTTTTGATATGGTAACTTTTCTGATTCTTTTTCTACAGTTATATACTTAGGCGTTGCTGTTGCTATACTATCTTTAAATATTTCTTCATCACCTAATTTAGTTAATGAAGGCCAATGTTTTTGATCTACATTTGATGCTTTAAGCTCATATTCAGCACCATTAAATACAACTATTGTAGAATATTTTAGTATACTATATTTATTTAAGATAATTTCATTAATTTTTTCTATTTTTTCTTCAACACTAGAATATTCTCCAATTGTATCCATAAAATTTTGTAGTACATTTAATCCGTTTATTTTTTCGCTAATGTTGCTAAATTTAGCTATCTTTTTATGAATAGAAATATTATACGCCATTAATACTACTATTATGAAAACTAGTATAACTATAGTTATTAATATTGCTACTGTCAAAACTTTCTCACCTCTATATTATTCTAAAAATTTTTCTTCATTTGATTTAATGTATCATTCATTTCATTTGAAAATCTACTTCTTGCATAATTGTTGTTATTACTTCTACCACTCATATTATTAGAAGAATTTTCTTCCATTAATGGATATACCATATTTTCTAATGTTCTTAATGCTTGTAAAAATTCTTTTGAATATCCATTTAAAGATATCTTGCAATTAACTAATCCCTCTAAGTATTTTGAATAAGTTGCTATTTCGAATGGAATAGTACAATATTTTGCAGTTTCTCTATTAAATAATTCCCTCATAAAAGACATTGATGGGTCATTATAATATGATAATCCTCCTATAATATTCTTTACAGTTAAAGTTTTAACAGGTAATTCTTTGTTTATTACTATTCTTAAATTTTCTGGTTGATAAATATTTTTACTTTGTAAATCTCTTAAAAATGCTGTAAGTGGTTGAATAGTTAATATATCCATACTTTGTACTAAATATGTTTCTTGTGATGCAGCAAAATATCCAAAGTCCGTATCAAAATCACAATCTATTAATATTAGTGAATGATTTTTTACTAATGTAGATAATATTTCTTCGTATTGTTCCATAGGTACGTCATCATCTGGTAAAGCTGTATATACTGTTAAATTCTTGTCCACTTTTAAACCTGCTGCTACTCCGTTTATTAAGTTTTGAATACTTTTCTCTGCAATTTGTCTTAAACTCTCTTCATTTTCTGTGTAAATATAATAAGCATTTCTATTTTTAGTTGCATCTAATATTGCTACATTTATTCCTTTTTTTGATAAGCTTAATGCAAGATTATTTACTAAGAATGATGTTCCATTTTTGCTAGTTCCAACAAAAGTTACAATTTTCTTATCTCTTGTTAGTAAAGCATCTATTGTGTCTGTTGGATAAGTTCTTCTTGTATTAGTTAATTTATTTTGATTATAATCGTTTAAACTTCCTGTAGAATGATTCAAATCAAATGGTACATATCCTCCAGCATTCGTTTGAGTATTATTACTAGTAAAACTTGACATTGTATTTGTTTGTGGTTCTTCATCATCAAAACCTGGCATTGTATTTGTTTGTGGTTCATCATCATCGTCAAAACCTGGCATTGTGTTTACTTTTGGTTCTTCATCATCAAAACCTGGCATTGTGTTTACTTGTGGTTCTTCATCATCAAAACCTGGTATTGTATTTACTTGAGGTTCATCGTCATCATCAAAACCTGGCAATGTATTATTTTCTTCTTGTTTTACCAATTCGTCTTCAGGTTTCTTCTTTGGTGGTCTACCTCTTTTTCTTGGTTTATTCTCTGCTTGCTTTGCTAATTCTTCTGCAGTTTTCTTTTTAGGTGGTCTACCCCTTTTCTTAGGTTTTACCTCTTCTACTGCTTCAACAGGCTCACTATTTATTTCTTCTATATCTGGTGCCTTTATAGGTTCCGGTATATTTACACCAGAAGAACTTGGTGCCTTAGATGATAATTTTTTTACTTGCTTTGTATTTACTGCTGATGGAATAATAACATTTCCACCACGAAGTTTTCTTTCATTTGAAGATTCTATAAATCCAATCTTTAATCCGTTTTCTTCTTGTTGTTTTTTATTTGCTGAATAAGTTCTCTTGCTACCCATTTCAGCCATAATTTGTTGATATTTTGGAGATTTTTCTTCCAAAATTGCTTTTACTGGTAATGGAAGAAAACTTGCAATTACCTTTAATTGTTGGTCTGTATATTGCTGTGCTATAGAATCAAAACTATCTACACACTTCTGTTCATCTCTTCCTATTTTTTTATAGTGTGCTAAAATACTTTGAATTTCTGATTCACTTACATCGTTTTCATTTTCTGATTGATATGTTACTTCCTCAGAATCAATTTTATAATATATTTTTGCTTCTTTTTTAGTTCTAGGAACTTTTATTAATTTACAAATTTCATCTATATTTCTATCAGCTCCTAAAAGAGCATTGTATATACCTATACTAAATAATTTTATTAATAACTCATCTGATTTTGTACGCCTATCTGTACATATTAAAATTATAGGTGTATCTGACCTAGTTGAATTTGTTGCCTCATCACTAATATTGTCTAATCTATCAAATATAAATTTATCAATTTGATCAAAATTATTATTTGTAAAAGGCTCTAAGTCTTCGCTTATTACGATTCTATCATAAGTATTATCCTTTTGTAATTCTTTTAAAATAGCATTAAAATAATATACATTTTTGTATGAAATTATTTCTTTATAATCACTTTGATATTTTTTTATAATGGATTTTGATATTTTTTCATTGTTAACAGCAAATAGTATTTTCATTCATTAACCCCTCCAACCTTTTACAACTATAGCAAATATAAGTGGTAATAGCTGTGTAATTACTAAAACAGTTATACATCCTATCATCATTCCAAATCCTCTATCTCTTTCATCAAGCTTACGGATACCTATTACTTGATAAATTCCTCCAACTGCTATTCCTATAAAGCATATTGGTATACTATATACTCTTACAACATTTAGTATATATGCAGCAATACCATATGCATCTGATCCATATTCTTGTTTATAATCTTCTAGTTTTTTTTCTGAGTTTTCTTTTATTTGAACTAGTTGTCCTGCTCCTTGCGCTTCTAATTGATTTACTGAGTCTGCATACACAATTTGACTACTTAGTACCAAAAGTAACATTAGAAAACAACAAGAAATTACTTTTATTATTATTTTATTCATTAGGTTTTACCCCTTTCCGCTTGATTTCTTATACTATATTATCATACAATACAATCTTTAAAATATCAATAATTTATAATTATTTTTTTCATTAATTTGGAAAAAGAAAAAAGATAGAGCTATCTCTATCTTATACTCTTGCAAGAAAAACTATTAAAACTATAATTCCTACTATAATTCTATATACAGCAAATATTTTAAAATTACCAGTTTGTAAATATTTTAATAGGAATTTTATTACCAATATGCCAACTAAAAAGCTTACTAAAACTCCAACAAAAAATGGAAAACTAAATACAAAATCTTTTATTTTAAATACTGTTGCTGCCAAAACTATTGGTGCAGATAACATAAAAGAATATTTTGCAGCTGATTCTCTTTCTATTCCCATTGCTCTTGCTGTTGTCATAGTTATTCCTGATCTTGAAACCCCTGGAATAAAAGCTAAAGACTGTGATAGTCCTATTAAAAATGTTTGTTTTAAATTCATATTTTCATATTTTACTTTAGATGGTGCTTTTTTATCCACTAAATATAATATGATTCCCATAAAAATTAAAGCACAACCTATAATCTCTGGTTTTGTTAATATATCTGCACAATAATGATCTAACAAAAAGCCTATAATTCCTCCAGGAATTGTGGCAAATACTATGTACCAAAACATTCTTCCTTCAAAAGTTTTTTTCTTATTTACAACCTGATCGTATCCACCTTTTATTAGTTTTAACCAATCTTTAAAGAAAAATATTCCTATTGCAAGCAATGTTCCAAAATGTAATGCTACATCGAAATCTCCTATTTCTCCCCAATTAAATAGCCATGGTATTATAAATAAGTGTGCGGAACTAGATATTGGCAATAGTTCTGTTAGCCCTTGAACCGCTCCCAATATTATAGCTCTAAAAACGGTTATTTCCATCATTTTAATTTTCTCCCTTAACTAATTGTTCTTTATATCTTTTAATATATTTTCCAATGTTTCTTTTATAAATTCTGCAGAGGTTATAGGCGCAACTCTACCAGGTAATGAAAGAGCCCAAATCAATTTAACTCCTAATTCTTTTGCAGAACGTCTATCAACTCCTCCAGGATTTGAAGCAATATCTATTATTAAACAATCTCTCTTTAATAGTTTTAATCTATCTTTATTTAATACAATATGAGGAATTGTATTTACTATAATATCAAAATTTCCTAGCTTATCATCTAATTCATCAAGTAAAATTGGTTTATAGCCATATGCTTTTATCCAAGCACAGTTAACTGTTGTTCTAGTTTCACAATATACGTCTGCTCCAATTCCTTTTAACATATTTGATAAAATTTTGCTTACTCTACCAAAGCCCATTACTAAAATTTTGCTTCCATGCAAAGTTTTAGTTGACTCTTCCATAGCAATTTGAATTGCACCTTCAGCTGTAGATATAGTATTTAGCACAGTTAATTCTTCTCTTTTTAACAAATCTATAACTTTAGCGTCCTTAAAATATTCATAAAGATTGTCTTCTATTCTTCCTGCTATAAAAGTTTTTCCTTTTACATATTGAGCCACATCTGCAATTTTAATTTTGCTTTTACTAAAAGGTGTATTTACATTTATCTCATCGCTTGTAAGTGGAATTGAACTTACAATAATATTTGATTTTGATGTTACTTCTTCTATACTATTACATTTTTCTATAGCATTACTCATCCTAGCTTGTTCTAATCCATATGTATATACTTTGTATCCATCTGAGCTCAACATATCAGCAAGCTTTACAATTCTTAAATCTCCACCTATAATAGAAATATTATCCATAATAATCCTCCCATCAATTTTCTCTTTCATCTCTTTGTATATTTATGTCTTTTTCTTTATTAGTATTCATGTTTTTTAAATCATTTTTGCTTATTTTTCCTACTAACAAATAAGTATCTTCTAGGTGTTTTTTTACTAATTTTTCTGATTTAGTCATAGTTGATTTTTTTCTAATTATCTTATTCATATTTTTTGGAATGTATCTTTCGATAGATAGAAAAACTGGATCTTTGGCTGCTTTTTCCGCAAACGAACTATCTAAATTAATTGCTCTATCTAAATAATTTATCGCTCTTTCTTTTTCTCCACGAATTACGTATATTCTTGCTAATTGATAGCAACTTTCTGGTTCTGTATCTTCTACTTTCATTCCTTCTATAAAATAGCTTTCTGCTTCATCTAAGTCATCATACAACATTGATATTAATCCTAAATTATAATATCCTTTATAATTTAATGCATTTATTGTGGCTGCTTTTTCATAATAAATTTTAGCATTTTGGAAATCATTTAATCTTGTGTATGCAATTCCTAAATTATAATATATTTCAAAACTTTCTTTATTATATTTTAAAGCATTCATATAAACATTTATGGCTTCTTTAAAGTTTTCTTGCTCACACAATAATTTACCTAGTAATTCTGAAGCTTTATAATAATCTGGTTTTTTATGTATTAAATTATTAAGCATTTGTATTGCTTCATCTTTTTTATCTAAATTCTCTAATAATTCAGCAATTCTATAATATGAATCATAATCCTTTTTGTTTATATCTATTGCTTTAACATACTCATCTATGGCTTTTCTCATTCCACCTTCTTTTTCGTATGTTTCAGCTAATAATCTATGCCCATTATAACTTTCTGGATATTTATTTATTAAATTCATTAATAATTGTTTTGACTTTTTACTGTTTTTAAAAATACTGCATATTTTTGCAAGAAAAATATATAATAACTCTGAAAAATTAATTCCATATTTTTCTAACAAAATTATTGCAAGTGGTAATACAATTGCTAATATATATGTTATTACCCTAATATACGTCCCTAAAAATCTTCCAATTAAAATTTCTATTAAACCTATTGCTATTCCAATTGCTTCCAATACTAATGGAATAACATAAATAGTATCATTCTTTCTAATTATTTTAAAGAAGATTATTATAAAAAGAGAAAAGGATAATATATTAAAAATAATTCTTTCTAACATTTCTTTTTCCCCACAATCTAATTATCTTAAAAATTTCTCATTATAATTATTTATACATTTCTCTATTATTTTTTCTGCTTCTTCTCTTCCTTGCATTCCTTTAACCTCTGTTTGTTTATTTTCTAATTGTTTATATACTTCGAAGAAATGCATGATTTCAGCAGATAATTGCTCTGGCAAATCCTTTATATCACTAATATTATTTAAAAATGGATCAGATTTTGGTATTGCTATTATTTTTTCATCTATTGCTCCACTATCTGTCATTAGCATTACTCCTATAGGATAACATTCAACCAATGTTAATGGAACAATCTTTTCTTGGCATATTACCAAAACATCCAATGGATCCCCATCGCCCGCGTATGTTCTAGGTATAAAACCATAATTTGCTGGATAATGAGTTGCTGTATATAAAACTCTATCTAATCTTAAAAGCCCTGTTGCTTTATCTAACTCATATTTATTGCTTCCACCTTTTTCTATTTCTATAACTGCCATAAAATCATCTTTTTTTATTCTATCAGCAGATATATCGTGCCAAATATTCATATTATTACCTCCTACGCTTTATTTATTTTAAGGCATATTTGTAAAAAAGTCTACAAAATTTTTACATTTTCATAAATTTATAATGTGGGTTAGTCAAACATATGTCACACTTTATTGAAAAATATATTGTTTGAGTACCATATATTGCTTAAACCGA
>CALXKK010000025.1 GCA_944388935.1 uncultured Clostridia bacterium
TTTAAACAATATCATTTTTGGTACTCTCTTTCAATATTTTTTCATATTACTTGTGACATATCTATTTTAAACCTATAATAACGAAAAAACTCTTGCTTTTGTTTATATTTCAGTATAATATATATTATATGCCGTTGTAGCTTAGTTGGTAGAGCAGCGGATTCGTAACCCGAAGGTCGGCAGTTCGATTCTGCCCAATGGCGCCAAAAAGAGATATGTAAATAACATATCTCTTTTATATTTTTAAACATGTTCATTTGAATTTAATAATTCTAAATCACACTATTTATTATAATTTTTTCTTTTTATCTTTTCTAGCTCACTATTACACATCTCATCAATAAGCTCTGCAAGAGAAATAATCCTTTTCTCTTGCCTGCTTTTCTCAATTCTTATTTCTTCTAACTTTTCTCTAGTTTCCTCCCATAATCTTACTGTTATAAATCTTTTCATACTTAAGCCACCCCCTGCAAAAGTATTCTGTATTTTTCTAAAATTTCTATCATAATTTTTACAGGAGAATAACTTTCTATATTAAAAAGATTTTCTAAAACATTGATTGAAAATCCACTTATCATTGCAACATCTTGTTCAAACTTAGTTGTTGGGACTCCTAAAGTATCACTAGCAACGTTCCAGAATATAATCTTAGGTAACTCATAGCCTTTCTCTTTAAATATCTGTTTCCAACCAGAAAAATTAGTTCCATTTTTTGAATAAACACCAATATCAAATTCCATATCAGAAATTATGACAATAAATTCTGGCATTTCTTCTTTTGATATATTATTTTGACTTGCAGTTTCTATTAATAACTCGAAAGCCTTATCAATGTCTGTGTTAGAAATAATTGGCTTAATATTTTCTACCTTTTCAACAATGTTTGATCCTTTTATTTCTTGTAAAGTAGGTTCACTTGAAAAGGTAATAAAATGATTCTTAAAAGTTCCTGTATTTCTTTCAGCTACATATATAGCTAATCCTATAGCGTTTGCTAAAGGTATATGATTATGAATAGTCATAGAACCTGATGTATCTGCCATAACCAAAATATTGGATTTACAATTGCCTAATATATCTTTTTGGTTTTTCCACATAACATCATATAGCTCCTTTTCGCTTTCATAAGTACCATATAAAATATTTCTAACTATTTCATAAGCAAATAAACCTTTTGTGTTTATTTTTTTAGTACCTGTTTTTACTGCTTTTAAATAATTAAAATATTCTTCATGGCAATTCCTAGAAAAACTGTTTCTATATTTTAACATTGCTTTTGTTGGAACTTTTTCAAAATCTATTGATTTATAATCTCTATTCGTTAGATTTTTTTCTATTAGATTTAATTTGCTTCGAATTTCTGTTAAAAGTAATCTATATTCTTTTTCCTTTAACCCTAATTTATTTCTTAATTTAAAAGCCATTATGCTTCTTACATCATGAGTTTTTGCTGAAGGTAACCATTTAGCAAGTAAACTAGGTGTTGAAGATTTTTTATCTTCATCTAGTTGCTTCTTTATTAAATCTACTACTTCTTTATCAATTAAAGTATCTATTCCTTCTAAAACATAATCCCATCTACCATATTCGGGAATAAAAGGTAATATTTTTAATGCTAATTCTCTTTCATTTTGACATAAATATCTAAACAAGGTTTTAAAAAGTAACCTTTCACCTTTACCTTCTCTTATATCTAATAAATATAGAAGATTAGCAAGGGCAAGTTCTTTGTCCTCGTTTAATGCGTTTTTAAATTTAGTAATTATTTCA
Organism: uncultured Clostridia bacterium; assembly: GCA_944388935.1. Lineage (GTDB taxonomy): Bacteria > Bacillota > Clostridia > TANB77 > CAG-508 > Merdicola. The sequence goes on from CALXKK010000025.1 coordinate 1,771, forward strand.
TCTGTTGGATTGAATCTGCTAATTCCACAGAAAATGCCTAAATTAGCATTATATGTAGTTGAATAGTACCTACCACCTTTAGTGTTAGAAATAGTATTATTTCTCTTTAATTCATCTAATAAACTCATTTTGGTTTTCCCCCAGATAAAAAAGTACAAGCCACTATATCATTTCCAAATTTATTTTAAAATATTAATTAGGATTTGCTGTAAGTGGCTTTCAATATACAGGACACAAATTAAATTTACTCATATATTTGAATTCTCCAATAATTTATTTTTGCTGTATGTGTCCTTCGGTCATTATATTAACACAATGTGTCATTTGTGTCAATGCTTTTTTATAATTTTTTTCAATTATTTAATGTTAACTAACAAAAGCAAAAAGAGAACATTTTCATGTTCTCTTTTTAATTTTATTCTGTTACTTCAGTTCCAGTACCTGTTTCTGGTTTTGTCTCTGTACCTGTTCCACTTCCACTTCCACTTCCGCTTTCTGAACCAGAGCCTGTTCCGCTACCTGGTTTTTCTGACTCTCCTCCAGTAGGTGGATTGCTACTCTCTCCGCTATCACCTACTTCATCATCTGGCTGTTTAGCAGGTTTAATTGGTTCGATTGGTTTTACATTATTATTACCTGTACCTACTGTATTTTTATTTTTACTTGTGCTATTCGTATTAGTATTGGTATTTTTTGATTTTGTTGTAGTATTTGTTGTTTTCTTTGTAGTTTTTGTTGTAACAGTTTTCTTTCCACTTTCCTTTTGGAACTTTTCTTTATTTGCCTCAATTTGTTCTTCTGATATTCCAAATAATTGGCTTACTAGTTTATTTGTCTCGTCTTCATCGTTAATGTAGAATGATAAAATACCGATATAATCTGCTTCTCCAGGTAACATTTCTGATTGTACATTTTCTGGATTAAATTCTGTTGCTGAAGGTATATATTTAATAATATCATTTATAGTTAAATTTGTTTTAACATTTTCAAATAAAACATTTATAATTTCATCTATTTTTAAAATATTATTACTAGATAATATTTGTTGTGCAGCTGCTTTTAAGAATTCTCTTTGTGTCCTCATTCTTCCAATATCTTGAGTTCCATAATCTGCAGGATATGTTGAACCATCATTATTATGCCTAAAACGTACTAATTGTTCTGCTTTATCTCCATCTAATAATTGATATCCCTTCTTTAAGTGTATGTGTAATTTTTGACTTGTATCATCATAATTCATATCCATAGGAACATCAAAATATACACCATTAATAGCATCAACAACATCTCTTAAAGCATTATTACTAATTACTACATAATTTCTAACATCTATTCCAGTTAGGTTTCTTACTGCCTCTAGTGTTTTTTCTGGTGATGTTTGATATAGTGCATTTATTTTGTCATATGAATCCGCACTTGTTGTGCTACTTCCTACAAATGTATCCCTTGGAATTGACAAAATAGAAACTTTTTGCTCACTTGGATAATATGCACAAAGCATAATTGTATCTGTTAGTTGTGCTTCTATATCTTCACTTACTCCAAGAACTAAACAATAAAATGGATCCAAATTTTGTATATCTTCTTCATCTTGACCTATCCCTGTCATTAACATTCCTTTTAATGACAAACCATTTTGGGCAATTTTAACACCTAAAACTGCTGTTGATAATACTAATAATAAAGTTATTATTGTTATGATTATATATATTTTTTTTCTTTGGGGTGTTATAACTTTTTTCATTTGACGTTTTGCGTATTTCATATTATATCTCCTCTATTTTTTTAGTAATTCTATTGCTTTATTTAATTGAGTATCTTGATCTTGTGGTACTGTAATTGCATTTTTATATTCATCTGGCAATTCTACTTTTTCATCTGGCTCAATACCTACTTTATTTATTTTGTTCCTATTTGGAGTGTAATATTCACTAGTTGTAAGTTTTAGTCCACTTCCATCCTTCATTGTTAATAATTCTTGAATTACTCCCTTTCCAAAAGTAGTAGTTCCAACTATTCTAGCTACATTATTATCTTTTAATGCTCCTGCTAATATTTCTGAAGCACTTGCTGTGTTTTCGTTAGTAAGTACTATAATTGGAACATCAATTGCTTTATCTTTTTGAGCATATGTAATATCCTCATTTCCTGCTTTATCTTTTGTTATTAATAATGTTGAATTTTTATCTGTAAATAAATCTGCTATTGCTGTTGCTTCGTCAACAATTCCTCCACCATTATTTCTTAAATCTATAATTAATGATTGTATGTTTTTACTTTTTAAATCGTCCAATTTTTCTTCGAATTCTGCGCTACATCCTTCGTCGAATGATGAAATTTTTATATATCCAATATTATCATCATAAACTTTTGACTCTATAGGATTAACTCTTACACTTTTTCTTTCTACTATAAAATCTTTTGTTTCGTCTCCTCTTAGAACCTGAATTTTAACAGTTGTACCCTCTATACCTTTCATTTTATTAGAAGCTTCAGTTAATTGTTCTCCTGTAAAAGATTCATCATCTATTTTTACTATGTAATCTCCAGATAATATTCCTGCAGCTTCTGCTGGTGAACCTTTAATTGGTGCTAAAACTCTTATTGCATTTTTTTCCGTATCTTGAACTATGTATAATCCAACTCCTACATATTGTCCCTCTATGTTATTAGTTTTATACTCATCTAGTTCTTCTTTTGTGAAATATTCAGAATATTCATCATCCAAACCTTCCACATATCCTTTAACAGTTTCATCTAAGATTTTATTTTCATCTATGTCTCCTAAATAATCTCTATCTATTATTTGTTGTATTCCATATAATTTATTTGTTATATCACTTAATTTATTAGATTTATTCATTACTATAATTGTAATCATTGAAGCAATTACTGCTGTTACTAATATAGTTAGAATGATACTCTTAACCAAAATACTTGTTGAAAATTTTTTATCTTTCATAACTTTCCTCCTAGACTTTATCATTATACTACAAAAAATACTATAAAGTATATATTTTTACAATATTTTTATTAATATTTTATTAATATTTTATTAATATAGATATAACAATTTATCTAATAGTATACATCTTCCTTAAATTAATAAAAAATAGGGCTTTAATGAATTTTCTACAACTGTTAGATTTTTTCTAACCATTTGTATTTTTTCTTCATTAAATAGCCCCATTTTATTTTTATATTAGATTTACAATTAGTTCTTTAATTGTTTTGCAACTTCTTCTGCAAAGTTTTCTTCTTTCTTTTCGATTCCTTCACCTTTTTCAAATCTTGCAAATCTAACAACTTCAGCATTATTTTCTTTTAATAAATCTTTTATTTTCTTATCAGGATTCTTTACAAATTCTTGATCTACTAAACATATTTCTTCATAGAATTTTCTTAATCTTCCTTGAACCATCTTTTCTGCTATAGCTTCTGGTTTTCCTTCATTCATAGCTTGTACTTTTAATATTTCCATTTCTTTTTGTACTCTTTCTTCTGGAACATCAGAATCTTTAACAAATTCTGGTCTTGCAGCAGCTATTTGCATACATATATCTTTTGCAAGTTCAGTAGTTCCAGCTGTTAATTCTACTAAAACAGCTATTTTTCCTTCTCCATGAATGTATTTTTCTATTAAACCTGTTGATGTTTCGAATCTTTCGAATCTACGTATATTCATGTTCTCTCCAATTGTTGCTATTTTACCTGTTAAAACTTCTTGAACTGTTTTTCCTTCTTCTGCTATAGATTCTTGTGCTAGTAAATCTTCTACATTTGCTGGATTTTTTTCTACTATTTGTTTTGCTACGTCCATAACAAAATCTTTAAATTCTTGGTTTTTAGCAACAAAATCTGTTTCTGCATTAACTTCTACTATAGAACCAACTTTTCCGTCTTCAGAAATATAGCATTCTACTAAACCTTCTGCTGCAACTCTTCCTGATTTTTTAGCAGCTTTTGCGATTCCTCTTTCACGTAATAATTCTATTGCTTTTTCCATATCTCCGTCTGTTTCTGTTAAAACTTTTTTACAGTCCATCATTCCTGCACCTGTTTTTTCTCTTAACTCTTTAACTTGAGCAGCTGTAATCATTTCAAATTCCTCCCTTTATTTATATAAATCAAAAAGATGAGAATTAAAACATCAATCTTTAGATTCAATTAATATTTTTATTTTCTCACCTTCCTATTTATTATTCTTCTGTTGCCTTTTCTGCAACTTCTTCCATACTTTTTTCTGAACTTTCTTCTGCTACTTGTTGTTCTTCGTCAGCTGATGTTTCGAAAGTTTCACCTTGTTTTCCTTCTATAACTGCATTTGCAATTACATCTGCAATTAATTTAACAGCTCTTATTGCATCATCATTTCCAGGTATTGCATAATCTACATCTTCTGGATTACAGTTAGTATCTACTAAACCTACTACTGGTATATTTAATTTTTTAGCTTCTAATATAGCTGTTCTTTCTTTCTTAGGATCTACTACGAATAAAACTCCTGGAAGTTCTTCCATCTCTTTTATTCCTCCTAAGTTTCTTTCTAATTTTTCCATTTCTTTTTTAAGACCAATTACTTCTTTTTTAGGTAGAACATCAAAAGTTCCATCTTCTTCCATTCTTTCTAATTCTTTTAATCTTTCTACTCTTGTTCTGATAGTTTTGAAGTTTGTTAACATTCCTCCTAACCATCTTTGGTCTACATAGTACATTCCGCATTTTTCAGCAGCTTCTTTTACACATTCTTGTGCTTGTTTTTTTGTTCCTACAAAAAGAATTGTTTTTCCTTCTTCTGCTTGTTCTTTAACGAAACTATATGCTTCGTCTAATTTTTTTGATGTTTTTTGTAAATCGATGATGTGGATTCCATTTCTAGCTTGGAAAATGTATTCAGCCATTCTTGGATCCCATCTTCTAGTTTGATGTCCAAAGTGAACACCTGCTTCTAGTAATTGTTTCATTGCAACTACTGCCATTTTTAATTCCTCCTCTTAGTTTTAATCTTCCATAAAGTATCAACATTTTTGGAAACTTTACTTTAAAGTAAAGCACTATCCGCAAATTAGCTTTATGTGTTTTTTCAACGAGTCTTATTATATCACATAATATACCTGCTTTGCAAGTATTTTCTAGTATTTCTTTTAGTTGTTAAAAAATAGCTGCTGTCAAAATTTTTCTAATTTTAACTTAGCAGCTATTTTTTATTTAATCATTTAAACTTTTTCTACTGTCTGACCCTCTTTTGAATCTTTTACAATATATCCTTTTGCTTTTATTTCTTCTCTTAATCTATCTGATTCATTCCAGTCTTTGTTTTCTCTTGCTTGTTTTCTTAATTCTAATAAGTCTTTAATTTCTTGAGGAATTTCCTCTTCTTTATATTCATCAATTTTTATTCCCAATACTTTGTCAAACTCTTTAAGTAATCCTGCAATCTTTTTAGATTTATTTGGAGTTCTAGCAGCTTCCCAAACAACACTCATTGCAACTGGCATATTTAAATCGTCATTTATTGCTTTTAAGAAATCATTTTCATATTTTTGCAATACCTCTTCTGGAACATCTTCTGTTCCATTTAAATGTTTTTGGTAAGCATCTCTTAATCTATCTAATGAAGTTTTTGCAGAATCCATTCCTTCCCATGTAAAGTTTAATTTTTTTCTATATTGTGTTGAATAACAGAATAATTTATATACTAATGGATCATAACCTCTATCAACTATGTCTTGTATTATATATACATTGCCCAAACTTTTAGACATTTTTCCACCATTAATTAATAAGAACTCCCCATGCATCCAGTAATGAGCAGGTATTTCTCCATATAGACCTTTACTTTGTGCAATTTCATTTTCATGATGTGTAGGTATTAAATCTATTCCACCTGTATGTATGTCAAATACTTTTCCTAAATATTTTTGGCTCATAACAGAGCATTCTATATGCCAGCCTGGATAGCTTGGTCCCCAAGGACTATCCCATTTCATAAGATGGTTTGCTGGTGCTTTTATCCATACAGCAAAATCATGTGGATTTCTTTTTTCTTTATCTACTTCTACACGAGCTCCTGCCTTTTGATTCTCCAAATCCAAATTTGATAATACTGGATATTTATCTAATTTTGATATGTCAAAATATATTGCAGTTGAAGTTTCGTAAGCATATCCTTTCTTTACTAATTCTTCTACAGCCTCCAGCATATCTTGAATATGGTCTGTTGCTTTACATACTATTTCTGGCATTTCGATATTTAATCTATCCAAGTCTTTAAAATATAGTTTGGTATAATGATTAGCAATCTCTAATGGTGTTTTACCTGTTTCTTTTGCAGATTTAATCATTTTATCTTCACCTGTATCACCATCAGAGACTAAATGACCAACATCTGTTATGTTCATTGCTTGTTTTACTTTATATCCATTATATTCTAATGTTCTTCTTAGATTATCTTGAAATATATTAGTTCTCATATTTCCAATTGTGGCATCTTTATAAACAGTTGGACCACAAGAATATATTCTTACCTCTTTTTCATCTATAGGTTTAAATTTTTCCTTTGCATGTGTTAATGTATTATAAAAATATATATCCATAGCGGTCTCCTTTCTATTTATTAACAAATTACTAATCTAGTGATTCTGTAACCGGTTCATCTGGTGTGGTAGTACCTCCTGAAGTAGTATCTCCCGAATTTCCTCCGGTTGAACCTCCTCCACCAGCTGGTGGATTATTTGTATTTCCGGTATTTGTTCCATTATTATTTGTACTAGCTGGTGGCTTTGGTGTTACTTCATTTGTTACTGTGTTAGTTTCTGGTTCGGTTGCTACTGGTTTTGTATGAATTGTACATTTTTGTGTTGGAGCATTGCCATAAAAACCACTATAATCAGATTTCCATTTAGCATTCTTTTCTTTTTCCGGTATTGTTGTATATGTTCTAGTATAAGTACTTGGGCAATATTCTGTTGCAACTTTTCCTGATTCTGAACATAATTTAACTGTTGTTCTTCCACCATCACAAGTATCTGTTGGTTCAGTACCACTTACAAAAACTTCTTCATATGTGTTTGAACACTTAGAACTTGCAAGTAATCCTGTATCCTTACAAATTGTCTTTGTAACAATTCCACTTGGTACTTGGAATTTTGCATTTTCTAAGTTTTTATGAATATCTGTCATAACTGCATCCCAAAGCTGTCCCGCAGGATTTCTACCACTATATTTAATTTCTATATTTTCATCATATCCATACCAAGTTGCTGCTGTATAATATGGTGTAAATCCGCAAAGCCATCTATCTTTAGAATCATTAGTTGTACCTGTTTTAGCTGCAACATCCATACCAGAAATTGCACAATATGTTGCTGTACCACGACTTCCTGTTACTGGAGCTGTTAATATAGATTTTAATATATATGCGTTTTGCTCTGACATTGCTTGTTTTCTCTCCTGTTGAGCCTCGATAACAACTTCTCCGTGTCTATCTTCTACTTTAGTATAGAATGTTGGTTCGATATATTCACCATTATTTGCAATCATTGCATAAGCTGCTGCCATTTCTAATGGACTAATACCATTTGTTACACCACCTAATGCTAAAGAAACATTCTCATCATTGCTTTTTTTGTTTTCACTTGCAGTAACTAGTTTACTTACACCAATTTCTCTCAAGAAATTTATTGAATTTAATGGTCCTAAATCTGACATAGCTTTTACTTCTGGTATATTCTCAGATATTTCTATCGCTTCTCTAATTGTTATAGAACCTTCAAATTTTCCACTATCATTCTTTGGTTCATATGGATTTGATTCTGAACCAAAATTTGTTGGAACATCTGCATATACTGTTCCTGCAGTTAATACTTTATTTTCTAATCCTGGTGCTATTACTGCTATTGGTTTTATTGTTGAACCTGGTTGTCTATATGCTTGTGTTGCTCTATTAAATCCTGTTGAATTTACTTCTGTTCCAAGACCTCCAACTGTTCCAACAACTTGACCTGTTGTATGGTCTATAATTACCATTGCTGCTTGTGATTTAACACGTTCTCCACTATCTGTCTTTCCACTAATTTGATATTTTTTAGCATTTTGGAACTCTTCTTCCATTTGTGTTTGAATAGCACTATCTTCTGTTGAATAAATTACATATCCTTTACTTCTTAATTGTAAGTCTGCAAATTCTTCATTCCAATTATTCTTTTCCATTAAATCTTTCTTTACTTGATTAATTGCTGCGGCTGTATGATAAGAATATGTTGTTGCATCTGTAGTTATATCTCCTTTGCTAAATGCTAAGCCATTATCTACCTCTGCTACTGCTGCATTATATTCATCTTCATTAGTTATTGCTCCTAATTCCTTCATTTTCTTTAATACAGTCTTAGTTCTATTTTTTATTTTTTCTTGCATATCTGAATTATCTGTTTCGAATGGTCTATATGAATTAGGTGAATGATTTATTCCTGCTAAAAATGCGCATTCAGCTAAATCCAAATCTTTACATGATTTGTTGAAATAATAATGTGATGCTACTTCTACACCATATGCTTTATCACCTAAGAAAATAATATTTAGATAAAGCTCTAAGATTTGGTCTTTAGATATTAATCTTTCTACTTGGTATGCTTTTGACATTTCTTTTATTTTTCTTACCATTCCTGCAACACCAGTATCATCTTTATCTGCAGTTAAGTTTTTAACTAACTGTTGTGTTATTGTACTTCCACCATATGATGAAGAACCACCATGGATTATGTATTGAATTGTTGCACCTAATGTTCTTTTTATATCTACACCATGATGTTGATAAAATCTCTCATCCTCAATTGAAACGAAAGCTTTTGGTAAATAATCTGGCATTTCGTCTTTAGAGATTATAGTTCTATTTTCATCGCCTGATAAGTTAGCAATTACATTGCCATCTCTATCTTTTACTACTGTATTCATATTTTCTATAATTAGGTCTTCTTTAGTAATTTTAAAGTCATCACCAAAAAGTCCAAAAAAGATTCCAGCACAGATACCTGCACAAATAATTAAAAATATTACTATAATTATTACTATAATTTTTAATATCTTTCTATTTCTTGGATTCTTAACTTTTTGACTCTTTCTATTTGACTGGGTACTTCTATTTTTTTTATTACCTTTTCTATTAATATTTTTACTCCCCATCATTACCCTCCTTAAGCCAAAACTTAAATCATCATTATTATATTATAAAATTCCTAAAAGATAAAGTTTTTTAATTAAATTTTAATATTCTTCGGTAATAATATCTTCTAGTTCCGTTATAATCTTGGCACCAGATTTTATTAATTTATTTGTTCCTACGGATGTTTTACTCGTTATATTACCTGGAATTACAAGTACATCCTTGCCTAAATCAAGTGAAAAATCAACCGTTATCATAGTTCCACTCTTTTCGCTCTCAGCTTCTACCACAATTAATTTGCTAGCCAATGCACTTATTATTCTATTTCTTGCCGGAAAATTATTTTTCATAGGCTTAGTCCCTACAATATATTCCGAAATTATACAACCTCCCATACCAACAATATCTTTTGCAATATTTTGATTACTATATGGATAAATATTATCTAATCCATTACCTATAACAGCTATAGCTTTCCCTGAATTACAATTTATGTGATTTTCTTTTAGTACTCCAATATGGGAATTAACATCTATTCCTAATGCTAAACCACTTATCGTGTGTATATTATTTCTAGAAAGAAACTGTCCAATTTTTCGTGCTACATATATTCCATAATTACTTGCATTCCTAGCACCAATAACAGCAATGGCTTTACTTTCATTTAAAATATTAACATTTCCAATTGCATAAATTATTACTGGTGCATCGTATAAATTCTTTAATGCTTTGGGATAGTTTTTATCAAAATAATTTAAAATTTTAATATTGTTTTTTTTCATAAAGTCTACGTATTTATTTATTCTTAAATCTTCTTTAATATTTAGAATTTTACAAACCTGATTTATATCTTTGTATTTATTTAATAATTCAACTTTTCTTCTATTTTTAATTTTTTTGTTTTCTGCTATTATTATCCATTGTATTAATTCTTTGTTATTCATAAAACCTCCTGGTATTAAATTTCGCCTTAAAAAAAGTTACAAAAAAGGAGAAGAAATAACTTTCCTCCCCCATTATTTATTTTTAATTATTTATTTTGATCTTTAGTAGCTTTTACTATATTATTCATAAGCATTGCTATTGTCATAGGTCCTACTCCCCCAGGTACAGGCGTTATAAATGAAGTTTTCTTAGATACTTCATCAAAATCAACATCACCTGTTATTTTACCATTTTTCAATCTATTAATACCTACATCAATAACAGTTGCACCATCTTTTACCATATCTGCCTTTAAAAAGTTTGGTTTTCCAAGTGCAGTTACTACTATATCTGCTTCTTTTGTAATATCTTTAATATTTTTTGTTTTAGAATGACATATAGTAACAGTCGCATTTTTAGATAAAAGACATTGAATTAAAGGTTTACCAACTATGTTGCTTCTACCAATTATAACTGCTCTCTTTCCTTCTATTGGAATATTGTATTCTTCAAGCATTTTTATTATTCCATATGGTGTACAAGAAACAAAACAATCTTGTCCTAACGCTAATCTTCCTACATTTACTGGATTAAATCCATCAACATCTTTTCTGTAATCTATTTTTCTAAATGCTTCATTTATGTCTAGATGTTCTGGTAATGGACTTTGTAATAAAATTCCATTGATGCTTTTATCTTTATTTAGCATATCTATTAAGTTTAATAATTCTTCCATTGTCGTATTTTCGCTTAATAAATGCTCCTCATACTCAATTCCAACTTCACTACATGCTCTATTTTTATTTCTGATATAAATCTTAGAAGCTGGATCATCTCCAACTAAAATAACTGCAAATTTTGGATGTATTCCTTCTTTTTTTAATTCATCTACATCTTTTTTTAGATTTTCTCTTATTTTTTTTGCTAATCCTTTTCCATCTATTATTTCTGTCATTTTTGTCCTCCGTTTTTTACTACATAACATATTTTATGTTTGTTTCTAGATGCTATTATTTTTCTTACGAAATTTTATACTATATTCTTATTTTTTGCAATAACTAATCTTTCCTATTTATATTTTTTGTTTGCTTCATATCGCCTGCTCTTGTTATAGTTTCATAACCATATTTATCTTTAATTAAGTCGACCACTTTGTCTAATTTTTCTTGTTTTTTGGTATCATTATTTTCGAATATAGAAATCTGTTTTTCACTTTCTTCACACAAATTATCCACTCTAATCCCGATTAATCTAATTGGTTCGCCATTATATAATTGATTTACTAATTGCTTTGCAACCTTAAATATTTCTTTTGTTGAATTAGTTGCAAAATCCAGTTTTCTTTGATGTGAATAATTTTTAAACTCATTCGTTCTTAGTTGAACACTTACAGTTGTGCAAAGCATTCCAATCTTTCTTAATCTATATGTTGTATGTTCAGTAAGTGCCAATAAAACCTCTTCTATTTTTTCTACACTATTAATATCTTGTGAAACTGTTGTGGAATTACCAACACATTTAGGTCTTTGGTATGTATATACAACTTCCGAATTATCAATTCCATTTGCATATTCCCACATTGTTTTACCAAATTTTCCAAACTTCTTCTCCAATAATTTTTGATTAGAATTTGCTAAATCTTTTATAGTTTTTATATTCATATTATACAATTTTGGAAGAGTCCTTTTTCCTACCATAAATAAATCGGATATTGGAAGTGGCCACATCTTTCTGGGAATTTCTTTTTCATATAATGTATGAACCCTATCTGGTTTTTGAAAATCTGAAGCCATTTTAGCTAATAATTTATTATGTGCAACACCTATATTTACTGTAAAACCTAATTCATTTTTTACTTTTTTACTTATCTCGTATGCTACATCTATTAATCTTCTTCCATTTAAAAAATCTGTCATATCAACAAAACATTCATCTATAGAAAACCTTTCTACTTTATACGAATATTGAAGTAATAAATTATATAACATATTTGAATATTGCCTATAAACCTTAAAATTGCTTTCATAGATTTTAATTGTAGGGCATTTTTTTCTTGCACTGTATAATGGTTCTCCAGTTTTTATTCCAAACTGTTTAGCCACATTACTTTTTGCCAAAACAATTCCATGTCTTTGTTTTTCGTCTCCTCCAATTATAGCTGGAATTGTTCTTATATCTAAACTTTCTCCATTATTTAATTTATATACAGCTAGCCAAGATAAAAAAGCATTATTTACATCTACATGTAAAATCTCTCTTTCCATTTGTTTCACCGCCATTATTGTAAAACATATGTTCTCGTTTGTCAATGATTATATAAATAAAAAGGAGCAAAATAAATTGCCCCCTTTTAATCATACCATTCTAATTCCCAATCAACCACTTTTACTGTATCTCCATCTCTTACTCCGGCTTTCTTTAGAGCTTCATTAACGCCTAATTCATCTAATTTTCTTTGGAAATAATACATAGATTCTGTATCTTCCAAGTTTACTCTTGACATTAATCGTTCTACAGCTGGTCCAGTAACTACAAACATATCATCTTCTTTTGTAATTTCGAATTCATCTTTATCTTCTTCTAATTTATAAACTTTTCTTTGATTTACATCTATTAGATTTTCTTTTGGAATTTCTTTTAAAAGTTCATTTACTCTTGTTAATAATTCATTAACTCCTTGTCTAGTAATAGAAGATATTTTGAAGATTTCCATATTCTCTTTCTTTGCTACTTCTTCTAACTTTTTATATAAAGAATCATCTTGAGCTACATCTAGTTTAGTTGCTACAATTATCTGTTTCTTTTTAGTTAATTTTTCACTATAATTTTTTAGCTCATTATTTATATCATAAAAATCTTTAACTGGGTCTCTACCTTCAAATCCAGAAACATCTATTAAATGTAATATTAATCTTGTTCTTTCTATATGTCTTAGGAATTGAATTCCAAGACCTACACCTTCACTTGCACCTTCTATTAATCCTGGGATATCTGCTATTACAAAACTGTCCCCATTTTCCATTTTTACAACACCTAAATTTGGATTTAATGTTGTAAATGGATAATCTGCAATTTTAGGCTTGGCATCTGTTACTACAGAAAGAAAAGTTGACTTACCTGCATTTGGGAATCCAACTAATCCAACATCAGCTAAAGATTTTAATTCCAATATTAACTCTTTTTCTATACCTTTTTCTCCTGATTGTGCAAATCTAGGAGCTTGTCTTGTTGCTGTAGCAAAATGGCAATTTCCTTTTCCACCTCTACCACCTGGTAGTACTAACTCTTTAGAATCCTCTTCTGATAAATCTGCGACAATTTCTCCTGTCTCTGCATCTTTAACAACTGTACCTATTGGAACTTTTATATATAAATCTTCACCTTTTTTTCCATTACAACGTGACCCACTTCCGTTTTGGCCATTTCCAGCTTTAAATTTTTTATTGTATCTAAAATTTATTAAGGTGTTTGAATCTTTATCTGTAATAAAGTATACATCTCCACCTTTTCCGCCATCTCCGCCATCTGGTCCTCCTGCTGCTACATATTTTTCTCTTCTAAAAGAAATAGCACCATTTCCTCCACTGCCGGATTTAACAAATATTTTTGTATAATCTGTATACATCCTTTCTCTCCTTTATTCTTCAAAATAATTAAGTTTCATGCTTTCTTTTACTTTTCTCATTGTTTCTTTTGCGATTTCTTGAGCCTTCTTAGTTCCATCCTTTAAGATTTTCTCTAATAACTCTGGTCTTTCCTCATAATATTTTCTTTTTTCTCTAATTGGTCTTAATTCTTCGATTATGTTTTTAGCTAATTGTTTTTTGCAATCAACACATCCTCTTTTTCCTGCTCTACATTCTTCGCAAACAGTTTTAATTTCATCTTTACTAAATAATTCATGGTAATATGCAACCATACATACATCAGGATTTCCCAAATCGTCTTTTCTTATTCTTCCTGGGTCTGTTAATGCTCCCATTACTTTTTTTGTTATTTCCTCTTCTGAGTCTGATAAGTATATAGCATTTCCTAATGATTTTCCCATTTTTTCATTTCCATCTAAACCTTTAATTCTTTTATTAGAGCTTAATACTGCTTTAGGCTCTTTTAAAGTTTCACCATATATACTGTTAAATTTTCTAACAATTTCTCTACATTGTTCTATTAAAGGTAGTTGGTCTTCTCCAACAGGTACTAATTCACCTTCAAATGCTGTTATATCAGCTGCTTGACTTACTGGGTATCCTAAAAATCCATATGTTACACTTTCTCCAAATAGTTCTCTTTTTTGAGCTATTTCTGTTTTTACAGTTGGGTTTCTTTCTAGTCTTGCAAGAGTTACTAAGTTTGAATAATAAACAGTTAATTCTGCAAGTTCTGGAATCATAGATTGTAAAAATATTGTTGTTTTTTCTGGATCTATTCCAACTGATAAATAATCTAATAATACTTGATATACATTATCTCTTACTTTTTGTGGATTATTAAAATTATCAGTTAAAGCTTGCACATCTGCAATCATAACAAATCTTTCTATGCTATCGTCTTCTTGCATCTTTACTCTATTTTGTAATGAACCAAAATAATGTCCTATATGTAATCTTCCTGTTGGTCTATCTCCTGTTAAACTTCTTTTTTTATTTTGCATACTACCATCTCCATTTATAGTCAATTCTGTGCACTATTATACTATATTTTCTAGATTTTTACAATAGAACAAATGTGAACTTCGTTCACACTGGCACTAAAATTAATTAGTGGCTTTTTAAAGATGTTGTTTTTAAGTTTCCACCTATTTCTAGGCAACCCTTTTCTTTAATGGTCGTTGTTCTCGACCAA
>CALXKK010000026.1 GCA_944388935.1 uncultured Clostridia bacterium
AAGGCTTTTTTGTTATGCCTTTATTTTTTTGTTCTGGTATAGTCAAAATCTTCGATTTTTCCTATACCATAAAAAAACTGCCCGTTCAACGGGTAGTTTTCTCTAGCCCTATAAGGGCTTGTTACTGGCAAGGACTTAAGTCCTTCTTATAATCTGCCAACTGCACCGTTTTTTCTAGCTACTACTTAAGTAGTTCTTTATTTCTTTTTTATTTTTTCTCCTGTGAATGGATCTACATATTCTTTTATACTTATTTGGTCAAATGCTATATCTTCGCTTAATTGTTGTTTCACGTATTCCCTTATTTTTGCTTCGTTTTTTCCTACTGTATCTACATAATATCCTATACACCAAAATTGTCTTCTTCCATATTTATATTTTAGATTTGCATATTTATCAAATATTCGCAATGTACTTTTTCCTTTCAAATATCCCATAAATGATGCTATACTTATTTTGGGTGGTATTTTTACTAACATATGTATGTGATCGGGGCATGCTTCAGCTTCTATTATTTCTACTCCTTTAAATTCACACAACTGTCTTAATATTTTTCCTATATCTTTTTTTATTTTCCCATATATTACCATCCTTCTATATTTTGGTGCAAATACTATATGATATTTACAATTCCATTTACTATGTGATAAACTATTATTATCATCATAATATTTCATGATTGATTACCTCCTTTGATATATATTTTTACAGTTTGCAGACTATATCAATATTATATCATTGGAGGTTTTTCATACAATGCTATCGCTTTTTTTGAACCACGCGCACAGCACGTGGTTTTCTTATATACAAAAATAGAGATTTTAGAAATATATCTAAAATCTCTATTTTTTCTATTATGGAATTTTTAAGTACTGGTCTTGATTTTTTATGTCTACCAATGAACTTTTCAGGTCCGTCCCTAAAGTTCATTTTTCCATTATTTAACAACTTCTACATCTATATCTATTTTTTCATCGTTTATTTTTGTTTCTACATAATTTGTTCTTGCTTCGTCAAATCCGATATAGTCTGCTAAAGTTTCTTTCATTATCTCATCTTTGTATTTTTCGATAACAGCTTTTAAAGTATTATTATTTGCAAAGTATAAGTTTATTCTGTCTAATACTTCGAATCCTCTATCTTTTCTCATGTTTTGTACTTTAGATAAGATTTCTCTTAAATATCCTTCTTCTTTTAGTTCTGGTGTTATAGTTGTTTCTAATATAACTCCTAATTCTCCTTCTCCAGCAAAAGCATATCCTTCTTTTCCTTGCATTGTTACTAATAAATTAGAAGAATCTAAAGGTATTTGTGTATCGTCTACTTCGATATATTCTACCCCACCATTTTTTACTTTATTAGCTAAATCCATTTGATTCATTTTAGATATTGCTTCTCTTATTTTAGGAATTAGTTTACCATATTCTTTTCCAAGTACTGGTAGATTTGGTTTTATTTCGAAGTCAACATATTCAGACATATCTGCACCTAGTACAACTTTCTTTACATTAAGTTCATCACTTACTATTTCTTCGTAATATTCTGGAAGTGTTCCTACAGAAATTAGCATTTCTGAAAGTGGTTGTCTATTTTTGATATTTGCTGTATTTCTTGCACTTCTACCTAATTTTACAATCTTATATGCTAAGTCCATTTCTTTTTCTAAGTCTTTGTCTATTTCTTCTTCATGAACTTCTGGCCATAAGCATAGATGTATGCTTTCTGGAGCTTCTTTATCAAAATTAGCTACTAAGTTTTGATAAATTTCTTCTGTTATGAATGGTACAAATGGTGCTGCAACTTTTACTAAATTAACTAGTACTGTGTATAATGTCATATATGCATCAATCTTATCTTGTTCCATTCCGCTAGCCCAGAATCTTTCTCTATTTCTACGAACATACCAGTTAGATAAACTATCTGTAAAGTCTTCTATTGTTAAAGCTGCTCCTGTTATATCATATTTATCCAACTTATCATCTACTTCTTTAATTAATGTATACATTTTAGAAAGTATCCATTTATCCATAACATTAGAAGCTTTGAAGTCTTTTTTGTATTTCATTGGGTCAAATTGGTCTATTTCTGCATACAAAACATAGAATGAATATACATTCCATAATGTGCTTAAGAATTTTCTTTGTGTTTCTTGTACACTCTTTATAGATAATCTTGTTGGAATCCATGGCGCGCTACATGTATAGAAATGCCATCTTGTAGCATCTGCTCCAACTGTATCTAATAATTCAAATGGGTCAACACCATTCTTTTTAGATTTAGACATTTTTTGTCCTTTATCATCTAGAACATGTCCTAAAACTATACAGTTTTCGTATGATGATTTATCAAATAAACATGTAGAAACTGCAAGTAATGTATAGAACCATCCTCTTGTTTGGTCTATTGCTTCTGAAATAAATTGAGCTGGGAAGTTTGCTTCGAAAATTTCTTTGTTTTCGAATGGATAATGCCATTGTGCAAAAGGCATTGAACCAGAATCGAACCAACAATCTATAACTTCTTTTTCTCTCTTCATTTCTTTACCACAATGTGGACATTTTAAATGTACATCATCAATATATGGTTTATGAAGTTCTATATCATCTGGTACATTAATTCCTTTTTCCTTTAATTCTTCTATACTTCCAATACATTCTTGGTGTCCACATTCACAAGTCCAAATTGGAAGTGGAGTTCCCCAATATCTATCTCTAGAGATTGCCCAGTCTATAACATTTTCTAGGAATTTTCCAAATCTTCCTGTTTTTATTGTTTCTGGTAACCAATTTATTGTGTTGTTATTTTTTAATAAATTGTCTCTTAGTTTGCTCATTGCAACAAACCAACTTTCTTTTGGATAATATAAAAGTGGTGTGTCACATCTCCAGCAATGTGGATAAGAGTGCTCTACTTTTGCTTTACTAAACAATTTATTTTCATTTTCTAGCCATTTACAAATATCTTCATTACAATCTCTAACAAATCTACCTGCCCAAGGCTCAACTTCTGGAACAAATTTTCCTTCTTTATCTACCAAGTTTACAAAAGCTATTCCATTTTGTTTTGCAACATAACTATCATCTTCACCATATGCTGGTGCAATGTGAACAATTCCAGTACCATCTGTTAATGTTACATAATCTCCATGGATTACTTCGAATGCTTTACCATCTACTTTTGCAAATGGCATTAATTGCTCATATTTTGTTCCAAGTAATTCTGTTCCTTTATATTCTTTAAGAACTTCATATTCTTTATCTTTTAATACTGTTTCTACTAAATCTTTAGCTAAAACATATACTTCGTATTTTGGCTCTTCCTCTGTTCCAACATTTACTTTTACATCTGCATATGTGTATGATTTATTAACACATAGAGCTAAGTTTGATGGTAATGTCCATGGAGTTGTTGTCCAAGCTAATATATATTTGTTGTCTTCACCTTTAACTTTGAATTTTGCAATACAAGTTAAATCTTTTACATCTTTATATCCTTGTGCAACTTCGTGTGAAGAAAGAGCTGTTCCACATCTTGGGCAATATGGCATTACTTTGTGCCCTTGATATAGCAAACCTTTTTTCCACATTTCTTTTAATGCCCACCAAACAGATTCTATATAATCATTATGATATGTTACATATGGGTTATCCATATCTACCCAATATCCAACTTTATTAGTCATCTCTTCCCATTTGTGAACATAAGTGAAAACACTATCTTTACATTTCTTTACGAATTTCTCTACACCATAATCTTCTATTTGTTGTTTTCCAGAAATTCCTAACTCTTTTTCTATTTCTAGCTCAACTGGAAGACCATGTGTATCCCATCCAGCTTTTCTTAGGACTCTATAACCTTTCATAACTTTGTATCTTGGGATAATATCTTTCATTACTCTTGTTTCGATATGTCCAATATGTGGGTTTCCATTAGCTGTTGGAGGTCCATCATAAAATGTGAAATATCTTTTTCCTTTGTTCATATCAAAGTTTTTCTTAACGATGTCTTTTTCTTTCCATAGTTTTGCAACATCTTTTTCCATTCCTACAAAACCATCTTTAAGTTCTACTTTTTTGTACACTGTAACTCCTCCTTTTATATTTATTTTTTAGTGGTTTTAACCACAATTTATTTTAATGTTTTCACTTTTATTGCAATTCATTTTATAAAAAATTGTAGTAAAAACGAAACCATCAAAAAACCCTTTTCATCCTGTTTAGGACGAAAAGGGTAAAATTCCGCGGTACCACCTAATTTAATAACTATCGTTATTCTCTCAATCCTCTTTAACGCAGAGTGTACGACAAAGCTTACTTTTTGTTTCAAGTACTAAATTTTACTTAATTTACTAAATTAGAACTCGCTTATCATTTCAGCTAAGTAACATATAAGGTGATAACAATTATATTTGGTTTTACTAGAATTTCAGCATACATCTAGCTCTCTGGAAAATTACTTTATAACTGTGTTGTCCTTATTTTGTCTTTCAATTATGCCAACATTATATCACGATTTTTTCATTTTGCAAGTAAAAATTCATAATTCCTAATATTAATCATTTGTTACATTACCATTTCCTGTTATAGGTATTTCTTTCCCTCCAAACTTTGATTGTGGTTTAAATATACACATTGCAAAATCTTTGTTTCTTGCAAAGATTTCTCTAAACTCTCTTTTATCTTGTCCTCCATATATATGCAAATCTGAACTTACTCCATATGCATCCATTCCGAGTTTATTAGCAGAATATAATGCTCTATACAAATGATATTCCTGTGTAACAACTACTACTTTTTCTACTTTAAATATATTTTTGGCTCTATACATACTGTCATATGTGGAAAAGCCAGCATGGTCCATAAATACATCTTCAGAAGGTACACCTCTTTCTATTAAATAATTTTTCATTACTTGAACTTCATCATAATCAGTTTTACCATGGTCACCACTAACTAAAATTTTATTTGATACACCATTTTTATAAAGTTCTAATCCTTGTTGTAGTCTATCTTCTAGCATTCCACTAGGCTTATTATCTATTACCTGTGCACCTAATATTAAAATGCAATCAACATTTTCTAATTTTTTTTCATCCTCAACAGATAAGATTTTCCTTTTGTATCTATTTACTACAAATGCATTAATTCCAAAAATTACAGCTATCGCCAAAATAATCAATACTACTAACACTATCATAATAATTATTATTTTACTTTTCATATTTTTTATCCCTTCTATTTTAGTTGCATCTATTTTACCATATAATATTAAATTTAAAAATTATTTCTAGAACTTTTACATTTTTATATTTAATAAATCTTTTTGTAACACAAGTTGATTATAATCTGCTAATCTGTATAACTTTACATAAATGCATTCTCGTGTTATAATTGTATTGTATTATGCAGTAATTTTACTGCGCTGTTGGTTTTTTCTATCGAAAGATGGAAAAATGGGAGAAAGGTACTATAATGTCTGATCGAGGAAGAAGAATGTCTGATCAAGAAAGAAAGATGATTATTATCATTCCCATGATATTGTTGGTTATCACGATTTTCCTTGTGATAGCTAGTATTTGTAGCTGTTCAAGTGCTATGAATTCCACCGAGGGTTCATCGGAGACTCAGGAAGAGACTCAAAGTCAATTAGTTCAAGCTGGGCTGTTTGATTTCTTGGATTCTTCGGACTCTCAAGAGGAGTCTCAAGAAAAGTCCCAAGAGGAAACTCAAAAAGTTTCTTCTTGTAAAGATTATCAAGTCTACGACATCTCTGAGCAAATGAAATCTGGAGAAATGGGGCTTGTAATTTTAAGCTATAAGAGTTTATCCCTTTATGGATACAAATCATATGTTCTGGTTGATCCTCAAACAGGAGTAATGTATTCGTTTGTAAATAACGGTTACAGTGATGGAATTGCAGGCCTTACAGTTTTGCTGAACCCCGATGGAACTCCAAGGATTTACCAACCTCAAGACCAGTAACACAACAAACACAACAAAAAGGGTATTCCCTTCCCCTCGCAAGAGGGGTTTATTTTTTGCTCAAAATTTGAACTTTTCAGGAACCTCCCTAAAGTTCATTGTTTAAATATTCGATTTTTCCTATACTCCAAAAAATACTAGCATTTCTCATTAAAATATAATATAATATCACAGTAAGAAATTATAATTATAATTCTTGTTACTATTAAAAGCCGAGGTGCTTAAAATGAAAAATTACAAATTAGCAATAGTAGGTGCTACAGGTGTAGTTGGTAGAACTGCACTAAAAGTATTAGAAGAAAAAAATCTACCAATTAGTGAATACGTTTTATTTGCATCAAGCAAATCTGCAGGTACAAAATTACCTTTTATGGGTAAAGAATATGTTGTAAGAGAACTAACAGAAAATTCTTTTGATGAAGGTTTTGATTTTGCAATATTCTCAGCAGGTGGCGACACTGCTAAAAAATATGCTCCAATCGCAGCTTCAAAGGGTTGTATTGTTGTAGATAATAGTAGTGCTTTTAGAATGGATGAAGATGTTCCATTAGTTGTACCAGAAGTAAATCCAGAAGAAATAAAAAACAATCATGGAATAATAGCAAATCCAAATTGCTCAACAATTCAAGCTGTTTTGCCATTAAAAGCATTAGATGATAAATATACAATTAAAAGAATTGTATATTCTACATATCAAGCAGTATCAGGAGCTGGTAAAAAGGGATTAATGGACTTAGAAAATGGAAGAAAAGGAATTAATAAATTAGAAAAATTTCCATACCCTATTTATAACAATTGTTTACCACATATAGATGTATTCACAGAAAATGGTTATACCAAAGAAGAAATAAAAATGATAAATGAAACAAGAAAAATATTAAAGAAACCAGATTTAAGAATAACTGCAACCACTGTTAGGGTTCCAGTAGAAAACTCACATAGTGAATCTATAAACGTAGAATTCGAAAAGCCATTTGAACTTCCAGAATTAGTAGAAACACTAAAAAACTTTAAAGGAATAATTGTTCAAGACGATATATCTAAAGAAGTTTATCCAATTGCAACAAATGCAACTGGACATGACGAAGTTTTCGTTGGAAGAATTAGAAGAGACTTTAGTGTTGAAAATGGAGTTAATTTATGGGTTGTTGCAGACAATATAAGAAAAGGTGCTGCGTCAAACGCAATACAAATAGTAGAAAAAATGATAAACGAAAAATAATCGGGAGTTCCTCTCGATTATTTTTTATTTCTTATTCTTATGCAATTTGAACATCTTTCATTTTCCGGACTATAATTGCATTTTAGCTCATCTACTTTAATTATACTTTTTATATAATCAGAAAATTTATTTACTGTGTCTTCAGAAATTGCATGTTTCATTTTCTTTGCTTCTTCCTCTGCTGTTTCTGGATTTACATTTAAAATTTGTATTAAAAATGCTTTAAGAACATTATGTTTTTTTATTATGTTTGTTGCTTCTTCTTTCCCCTTTTCGGTTAATTTTATCTCACCATAAGTTTCATAATCTACCAATCCTAATTCTTTTAAAGATTTTAATGCTCTATTTACACTTGCCTTACTAACACTTAAATAGTCTGCAATATCTGTAACTCTCGCTTCTTTTTTATGTAATATTAAAATATATATCGCCTTTAAATATTCTTCTTGAGATGCTGTCATAATAAACTACATTCCTTTCTCTATTTGTTTATATTTTCATAATTACAAATTTTTTATAATTTTAAAAAAATCAAATTTATTTCATTTAATATTTTTTTCAGTTTAACATTTTTTCTTATAAACATTAAAACTTTATTTAATACTTAATTAATACTTATTATATATTATTTTAAAGATATTTTCCACAAATTATTTATTTTTTCCAATTTATATCATATAATAGGAACAAACAGCGAAATATAATTATATACGCTAAAAAAATCTCTATGGGAGATGTTATTATGAAAAAGATTATTTTTAAAGGATGTGGTACAGCCATCGCCACACCATTTACAGAAGATGGCGTAAATTT
Source organism: uncultured Clostridia bacterium (assembly GCA_944388935.1). GTDB lineage: Bacteria > Bacillota > Clostridia > TANB77 > CAG-508 > Merdicola. The sequence goes on from CALXKK010000026.1 coordinate 8,017, forward strand.
TGAAGAGTTTGGAAAATTGATAGAATTCCAAATTAAAGAAGGTATTGATAGCATTATTGTATGTGGTACTACTGGAGAATCAGCTACTATGACGGATAAAGAGAGAAAAGATACAATAAAATATGCTATAGACAAAGTTAATGGTAGAATTCCTGTAATAGCAGGAACAGGATCTAACAATACTCAAGCTGCAATAGAAATGTCTAAATATGCAGAGTCTGTTGGAGCAGATGCTTTGTTAGTAGTAACACCATATTATAATAAAACTACACAAGCAGGTTTGGTAGAACATTACAAAGCAATCGCAAGCTCTACTTCTCTACCTATAATCGTATATAGCGTAGCTAGTAGAACTGGTGTAAATATCACTCCAGAAACTTGTTTAGAACTTTCTAAAATACCAAATATCGTAGCAATAAAAGAGGCTAGTGGAAATATTTCTCAAGTTGCTAAAATTGCAGCTCTATGTAAAGATAATTTACATATTTATTCTGGAAATGATGACCAAATACTACCTGTACTTTCTTTAGGTGGTTTAGGAGTTATCTCTGTTCTTTCTAATGTTGCACCTAAATATACACATGATATGGTTCAAAATTTCTTTGATGGAAATATTGCAGAAGCAACACAAATGCAATTGGACGCACTAGACTTAATGAATACTCTATTCTGCGAAGTAAATCCAATACCTGTTAAAGAAGCTTTAAATATGGTTGGATATAACTTTGGTGTTCCTAGACTTCCATTAGTTAGATTATCTGAAAAAAATCGTGAAAAACTAAGAACCTCTTTAAAAAATTTTGGATTGCTTTAAACCTTAATATTTCATTAACTTTATTCACTTTATGCTAAAAAAATGATATAATATAAGGTAGGACATAATATTCTAACCAAAATTATAATTGGAAAGAGGAATGTGAATAATGTTTTTTAAAAAATTAAAAGTGGAAGAAAATTATAAAGAATTTGAAAGTATAATAAATGATATTCGTCTTAATGATACAGTTAAAACGATGAACAACTATATGCAACATTGTAACACGTCATGCTATACACATTGTTTACATGTTGCATATTATACTTATTTACTTTGTAAAAAATTCAACTTAGACTATGTATCTGCAACTCGTGCTGCAATGCTTCATGACTTATTTTTATATGATTGGCATAACCATCAAAAAGCCAATTCTTTTAAGGAGTTACATGCTTTTTCTCATCCTAAAAAAGCTTTAGAAAATTCATTAAAGCTCTTTGATTTAAATGAAATAGAAAAAGATGTTATAGTAAAGCATATGTGGCCTTTAACAATAAAACTTCCAAAATATAAAGAAAGTTATATTGTAACACTTACAGACAAATATTGTGCTATAGTTGAAACTTTAAAATATATTAATAAAAAATATAAATTAAGAATGATTTATAGATATGCATACATATTTTTAACTATTTTATTTATAAGATTTTAATTTATAACTTTTCAAAATAGAAAGGAACGAAATTTAAATGAAAGTATTAATAAATGGAATAAATGGTAAAATGGGACAAGAAGTCGTAAATGCAATAGATTCAGATAAAGATATTGTACTTATAGGTGGTGTGGATAGAACAAATACAGGAATGTATACATACCCAGTTTACACCGATACAAGTGAAATAGAAGAAAAACCAGACGTAATAATTGACTTTTCTGTTCCGGTAGCCACACTAAATATATTAAAATATGCAAAAGGAAATCATGTACCAATAGTAATTGCAACAACTGGATTTACAGATGAACAAATGCAAGAAATTAAAGAATATTCAAAAGATATTCCTGTTTTTAAATCTGCAAATATGTCATATGATATCAATTTAATGGCTAAAATTGTTGCTAATTTGGCAAAAGTTTTACCAGACACAGATATAGAAATAATTGAAACACATCATAATAGAAAAATAGATAGTCCTAGTGGAACAGCTTTATTCTTGGCTGATAGCATTAATGAAGCCAAAGATAATAAAATGGTATATGAATTTGACAGACATAATAAACACGAAAAAAGAAATAAATTAGAAATTGGATTTTCTTCAATTAGAGGTGGAAATATCGTTGGAGAACATACAGTAAAATTCTTTGGAGAAAATGAAACATTAGAAATGACACATACTTGTTATTCTAGAACAGTCTTTGCAAATGGTGCAATTATGGCTGCTAAATATATGGTAAATAAAGATAATGGAATGTATGATATGAATGATTTAATAAAGAACAAATAAATAATTATGTAATTATTATTTAAGATAAATTAATAAAAACTACTTATTTTTAAAATAAGTAGTTTTTTTATATTAATTCATGTTATAATATTAACAAATTTTTAAGAAAGGAGTTTAAAAATATGGCAAATGTAAAACAACGAATGATAGATATTGTAAATTCTGTACCAGATAATTATTTCGATGGTTTAAAGCCTACTGAAATGGTATTTAAACTTATGATGGAATATATAAAAAGATATGGCGAAGATGAAACAACTATTCTTCCTGGTACAGACAAACATTTAAATTATGAAACATTAAAAGAAATGATAGGAAACAATAATTAAATCCACTATCAAAATCTATGATTCAATTTAATCGGACTATTTTATTGTCCGAAGAAGTTCAAAATTAAAAGGAGGTTTTATTAATGAATTTTATTAAGAAAGCTTTAAATCAAATTAACCCACAAGAAAATACACTATATGATATAATTTATGATTTAGTATTATATGCTAAACTTCAAGAAAGCGAAGATGATATTAAAAACGGTAATGTTTGTACTCTAGAAGAACTAAAACAACATATTGACGAATTGGAGGCAAAATATGCAAATAAGAATATCGAATAATGTAGATTCTGCAATAACAGATATATTTAACTATGCACATAATATTTCTGATAATTATGCAAGTAAACTTGTTAATAAAATATATGATACAATTTATGAATTGCAATATTTTCCGTATATTGGTAGATATGTTCAAGAACTCTCGGGCAAACAATATCGAGAACGCATTTCTGAAAATTACAGAATAATTTATTATGTTTCTGAAAAAAACAATACAATTTATGTTCAATACATATTTTACTCAAAGCAAAATTCTAATTTATTTTTTAAAGTTCATGAGAAAGAATTAAACAATTTTTTAAATCAATTTTTTGACTAAAGTATTTTTATAGATTCTAAATTAATCCCATAGAATATACACTAAAACTATTTTATTATAATACATATTTGTATACTCACGAATTTTAACAATTTTTAAATATTATAAAGCAAAAACAGGGATTTTAGGACCGTCCCCAAATCCCTGTTTTTTTATTATTTAGTAGCTTTTACTTTTAATTCTACCTTGTCATTTTTAGCTACTAATTTAGCTTCTTCTCCTGGTTTAATGTTTCTGTCTAGTATTTCTTCTGCTAATTTATCCTCTACGATATTTTGTATTGCTCTACGAAGTGGTCTTGCACCAAATTCTTTATCTACACCTTTCTTAGCAATTAATTCTTTTACAGATTTATCTATTTTAACATTTAAGCCTTGTTCTACTAATCTCTTTTCTACATTCTTTAATAATAAATCTATAATTTTACTTATTTCTTCATCATTTAATTTATGGAATACAATGATGTCATCAATACGATTTATAAATTCTGGTCTTAGTTGTTTCTTTAATTCTGCCATAACGTTTTTCTTTATTTCTTCGTATTCTTTAGTTTCATCATTTTCTTCTGCTGAATTAGTAAATCCTAAAGCTTTCTTATCTGTAATTAATCTTGCACCTATATTTGATGTCATAATTATTACTGTATTCTTAAAATCTACTGTTCTTCCTTGGCTATCTGTTAACCTACCATCTTCAAGAATTTGTAATAGCATATTCATAACATCTGGATGAGCTTTTTCTATCTCATCAAATAGAATTACAGAATATGGTTTTCTTCTTATTTTTTCTGTTAATTGTCCACCATCATCAAATCCAACATATCCTGGAGGTGCACCAATTAATTTAGCAACAGAATGTGGTTCCATAAATTCTGACATATCAACTCTTATCATTGCGTCTTCTGTTCCAAATAAGCTTTCTGCAAGGGCCTTAGATAATTCTGTTTTACCAACACCTGTTGGACCTAAGAATAAGAATGAACCTATTGGTCTGTTTGGATTTTTAAGTCCTACTCTACTTCTTCTAATAGCTTTTGTAACTGCTTCTACAGCTTCATTTTGACCAACTACTCTCTTATGTAATTCTTTATCCAAATTCTTTAATCTCTTATTTTCATCTTGAGTTATCTTAGCTACCGGAATACCAGTCCAACTAGCTATTGTTTCTGCTATATCCTCTTCTGTTAATTTAGATACAGCTTTAGTCTTTTTACTTTTCCATTTTTCTTTGTCTTTTTCTAATTCATCCTTTAATTTATTAACTTCATCTCTTATTTTTGCTGCTTTTTCGAATTTTTGAACTTTTACTGCTGATTCTTTTTCTTGGTTCATCTTCTCTATCTTGCTTTCTAATTCCTTAATGCTATCTGGCTCTTCAAAAGAAGATAATCTTAATTTTGATGATGCTTCATCTAATAAGTCTATAGCTTTATCTGGTAAAAATCTATCATTAATATATCTGCTAGATAATTCTACTGCTGCTTTTATAGCTTCATCTGTAATTTTTATATTATGATGTGCTTCGTATTTATCTCTCAATCCATTTAAAATTTCTATAGTCTCTTCTTGTGATGGCTCAGAAACAGTTACTGGGCTAAATCTTCTTTCCAAAGCACTATCTTTTTCAATATATTTTCTATATTCATTTAATGTTGTAGCACCAATTAATTGAATTTCTCCTCTTGCTAATAATGGTTTTAAAATATTAGCTGCATCAATTGCACCTTCTGCGGAACCTGCTCCAACTATAGTATGAATTTCATCTATAAATAGTATTACATCTCCAGCTTTTTTTACTTCGTTTAAAGCTTTCTTTATCCTCTCTTCGAAGTCACCTCTATATTTTGCACCAGCTATCATACTAGACAAATCTATTGTTACAACTCTTTTATCTTTTAATGTTCCTGGAACTTCTCCCTGTACTATTTTTTCTGCTAATCCTTCTACAACAGCTGTTTTACCAACACCTGGTTCACCAATTAAACAAGGGTTATTCTTTGTTCTTCTAGAAAGAATTTGTACAACTCTTTCTATTTCTTTCTTTCTACCTATTACTGGGTCTAGTTTTCCTAAACTTGCACTTTTTGTTAAATCTGTTCCATATTGATTTAATGTTGGTGTAGAATTATAGCTTCCTGTCTTTCTATTTTGAGAACCCTCTCCACCGTTAATATCTTCATCTTCTTCTAATACTTTTACAATTTCATTGTATAATTTTTGTGGATTAACACCTAGGTCTAACAATATTCTAACAGCAATGCTGTCTGCTTCTCTCATTATTCCTATTAAAATATGTTCGGTTCCAATATAGTCAGAATCTAATTTTCTAGCTTCTAGAAATGCATTTTCCAATACTCTTTTACTTCTTGGAGTAAATCCTAGACTGGTTATAGTTCTGCCTTCATCCCTACCAATTAAATTTTCTATTTCTTCTAATATATTATCAGAATTAATATTTTGATTCTCTAAAACTTTACTTGCAACACCATTTTCCTCTTCTGCTAAACCATACAATAAATGTTCTGTTCCTATATAATTGTGTCCAAGTTCAACTGCAATTTCTTTTGCATACTCTAAAACATTTTGAGCACTATTTGTAAATTTATATGTCATAAAATCTTACCTCCTTTATTTAAATAATTATCCTTTAATATTTCTACCTTTACTCTTTTATAATTGTTTTTATAACTTCTGCTCTTTTAGCATCCAAATCTATTCCTTCTAGCTTTGTTCCTAGATATTTTTGTAAATTTGCATCTTGAGTATATAATAATAATTTATTAATTTTTAAATCGGTTAATTCACCAATCATACCTAAATCTGTACCTAATTTTAATGTTGATAATAAATCTTTGCATTCCTCTTCTGAAATCTTTCTGCAATTTGTTAATATTCCATAGTCTCTATATAGTGTATCTTCCAAGTTCAATCTGTTTTTACCTAAATATTTTCTTGCCATTCTTTCTTGTTCTATTATTTTATCTGTTATTAATTTTAGTTTCTTTATAATTTCTTTTTCAGAAATACCTAAAGTTTGCTTATTAGAAATTTGATATAATGCACCTTCAGATTTACTTCCTTCTCCATGGATTCCAGTTACATTCATACCAAAATTATTAATTATATCTAAAACTTTTCCCATATTTCCAGTTGCTTGTAATGCTGGTAAATGAACCATTACAGAAGCTTTCATTGCTGTTCCAGCTTCGATTGGGCAAGCTGTTAAAAATCCATATTTTTCATTAAAAGCAAATCCTAATTTTTCGTCTAAGAATTGATCTATTTCTACAATTAAATTTAGTAAATTATCCAATTCTAATCCTGGTCCGAATACTTGTAATTTTATATGGTCCTCTGTATGAAGCATTGCGCAAATATTTTCTTCATCATTTATAATTATTGCCTTAGAATCATCTATGTTTTTTACAAAGTCTGGACTTATTAATCTTTTTTCTATTAAGCTCTTAATAGTTACATCATCCATATCTTTTAATCTTAATAGTTTCATTCCATATTTATTACCAGCAATAACTTCTTCTATTAATTTTGTAATTTCTTCTTTTTTAGCTTTATTACATTTCATTTCGAATGGATATTTAGCTATATTTCTTGATAATCTTATTCTTGAACTTACTATTACATCTGAATCTTTTCCACTTTGCAAATACCAATTTAGCATTTTTTTACCTCCTAGAATTTTAAATTAAGTTTATTTTTCTTTATTTTGTTTTTTTATCTCATCTCTTAATTTAGCTGCATCTTCGTATCTTTCTTCTTTAACAGCTTGTTTTAATTGCTCTTCTAGAGATTGCTTATTTTCCTTTTTGCTTTCTTTATTTTTCTCTAATTCTTTCTTCTTTTCCTCCATATTCTTTACAATTGATTTGTCCAATCTTTTTGCTTTTCTACCAACATGTCTATTTGAACCTTGAATATTTTTTAGTATTGGGTCCAATCTATCAGAGAAAATATCGTAGCAATCCATACATCCGAATAATCCTGTATTCGCAAACTCATTATATGTTGTACCACAAGTATTGCATCCTTCTTCTCTTATAGATCCGATTGAAGGAATAAATGAATCCATATTGTATTCATCAAAGAATCCTCCTAAAAAGCTAGGCAAATTCATAGACATATTAAAATTAAATTCTCTGCCTATTCCTAATTCTCTTGCACATTCCTCACACAAGTTCATCTCTTTTTTTACACCATTTACAATTTGAGTGTATCTTACATTTGCTTCTCTTCTACCACAATTTTGACATTTCATAATAAATTCCTCCCATCTTATTTAATGAATGTTTAAATTGTTTCATTCACATTTATTTTTTTATTTTCGTTTTGATATTAATCTTCAACTAAATTTATTAACATATTTTTAAATATTCTTGCTCGTAAAGTATCTTTTATTTCGATTGGTACACTAAGTACATTATCGCTTGTTGCTACTTTCAAAAGTTTAGCCTCTTTTTTAGTTACTATATTATCTGACAATAAGTTACTAATGAAAATATCCACTTCATTAGAAGTTAAAGTATCACCAATGCTATTAATTAAGTGCATAATATAGTTGCTCTGCGTTACATTAATTTTTTTTATTGTAATGTGACCGCCACCACCTCTTTTGCTCTCTACATAATAACCCTGTGAAGGTTTAAATCGTGTGGAGATTACGTAATTTATTTGTGAAGGCACGCAATTAAAATGTTCTGCTAGTTCATTTCTTTGTATTTCTAGCTCATCATCTGTTTTTAGCATATCTTTTATAAATTCTTCTATTAAATCTGATATTCTCATTTTGTCACTTCCTTTGTTTTTGACTTTGACTTTCTTTGACCTTTACATATTATATTATACTCTATTTTTACAAAATTGCAATAGGTTTTTAAAAAAATTTATTTAAAAATTTTGTCAATCAAGAAAAGTGAACTTCGTTCACGCTGGCACTAATTAATTTTAGTGCCTTTTCTTTTTCTTCTCTAAATAGTATAAT
>CALXKK010000027.1 GCA_944388935.1 uncultured Clostridia bacterium
AATCGGTTTAAGCAATATATGGTACTCAAACAATATATTTTTCAATAAAGTGTGACATATGTTTGACTAACCCACAGAAGAATATGTACCGGACTTCAAGAATACATTGACTTAACTTATAATATAATGTAAAATATAATGAGGAAAAAATCGGGTAGTGTTGTGTGTTGTATGTTATATTAAAAATATATAACAATATTACCAAAACGAAGGGAAGAAGATTATGAAGATAACATATAAAGATAAAGTAGTAGAGATACAAGAGCCAAAAAAGGTAATTGATGTATTCAAAGAAGAGTGTAATGAGCATGTAATTGCTTGTATTTGTAATAATGAAATTCAATCTTTAAATCATATTTTAACAAAGGATTCAGTAATAAAATTTATAGATATATCAGATAAAGATGGTCTTAGAATCTATATAAGAGGATTAAGTTATGTAATGGCTAAGGCTTTTTACGAAATATATCCAGAAGCATTATTAACAGTAGATTATCAATTATCTAATTCTATGTTCTTTGAAATAGATAACATGAAGGTAACAGATGAAATAATCGAAAAGGTTAGCAAAAGAATGCAAGAAATTATTGATGCTAATATTCCTATAACTAAAGTAAAATTGTCAAAAGAAGAAGGCATTAATTTTTACGAGAGACACAAAACTTTGAGAGGAATATTGCAAAAAGACATAGAAGAAAGAGACCATGTTACTTTATATTATTGCGAAGATTATTTTAATTATTTTTATGGTGTTATGCCAATATCTACTGGATACATGAAAAAATTTAAATTAGAAAAATATAAACATGGTTTTATTATAAGATATCCAAATAGAAAGAATATAAATAAATTACAACCATTTGTAGATAATCCAAAATTATTGGATGCATTACAAGATTATGAGAATATCCATAGATTATTAGATATAAATACTTTATATAAATTAAATACAAAAGTACAAAATGGTCAAGCAAAACATATTGTTTTGTTAGATGAAGCATTACACGAAAAGAAAATTTCTCAAATAGCAGATAAAATAGCTAAGAATAAAAAAGCAAAAGTAATTTTAATTGCTGGTCCATCATCATCTGGAAAAACAACATTTGCACAAAGATTGGGATTGCAATTAGAATTAAATGGCTTAAAACCAGTAACAATTTCTGTTGATAACTATTTCGTTGAAAGAGAAGATACACCAAAGGATGAAAATGGAGAATACGATTTCGAAGATATAAATGCAATAGATAGAAAATTATTTAATGAACAAATTTTAAAATTATTAAATGGAGAAGAAGTAGAAACACCAACATTTAATTTTCATACTGGTCATAAAGAATTTAGAGGAGATAAACTAAAATTAAATAAAAATGAAGTTTTAGTAATAGAGGGAATTCATTGTTTAAATGATAAATTAACAGCAAACATACCAAAGGAAAAGAAATTTAAGATTTATATAAGTGCTTTAACCGTTTTAAATATTGATTACTTTAATAGAATATCTACAACAGATTCAAGATTGATAAGAAGAATTGTAAGAGATTATCAATTTAGAGGATATTCTGCATTACACACATTAAAAATGTGGCCATCAGTAAATAGAGGAGAGGAAAGAAATATATTCCCTTACCAAGAAGAAGCAGATGTTATGTTTAACACATCATTAGTTTATGAAATGTCTGTTTTAAAAACTATGGCATTACCATTATTACAAGAAATAGATAGTTCAGAAGAAGAGTATTCAGAAGCAAAAAGATTGTGCGAAATATTACAATATTTCGAAGCAATACCAAAAGATTTAGTACCTACAAATTCATTATTAAGAGAATTTTTAGGAAATGGAGATTTTAAATATTAGGAGTAATAATATGTTAAGTAATAGTAAATTCACAGAAATAGATGAAGAATTTGTATGCGAACATTGTGGAAGATTAGTTCCAAAATTAGAATATTCTTGTAGAAATCATTGTCCATATTGTTTATATTCTAAACATGTGGATGTAAATCCAGGAGATAGACAGGAAGAATGCCATGGAATGTTAAAGCCAATTGGTATAGAATTAAATTCTAAAAAAGGATATGTAATCGTTTTTAAATGTGAAAAATGTGGAGCAATTAGAAAAAACAAAGCTGCTAAAGATGATAATATGGATTTGATTATCAAATTAAGTAGTAATCCAATATAACAAAAGAAACGCTCTTTAATTGAGCGTTTCTTCATATAATTAATTATATTTTTCTATTTAAATTACCTTTAGTATATTGAGCACCTTCAAATTTTTTACCACTTCTAACAACATCAATAATTTTATTTATTTCATCAATATTTTCATCTAATAAATTTATCCTTAAAGATTTAACATTAAAATCCTTTGTCTCTATAGAAGTAGTTCTGCTATTAAAAACAGTTGTAACTGTTTGAATATTATCTGGTATAAATCTAAAATTAAATCCAATTCTATCTTCCAAATAAAATTTCTGGTTTGCGTTAAAACATTGTTTTGTGCAATTTGGATAACACTTATTAGATTTACCTAAAAAGCAATAATTTGTATTCATTAAAGGTACATTTCCATAAGCAAATAACTCTAGATTATTTCCATAACTATTACATAAAGAAACAATAGCGGATTTATTTAATTCTGGAGATATTCCTACAGTATTAATTCCTAAATCTAAAAATTCTTTTACAGTATTGTTATTAAAAACATTTACAGTGTAATTTGCAATAAGTTCAAAGTTTTTATTATGTCTTTTGCATAAAAATTTTAGATATTCTATATTTCCTACATTAGAAAATACAAAACCTTTTATAGGATACTTTTCTATAGCCATTTTTATGTAGTTTGCTAAAAGAAATTTATAGTTACTTTTAATTATAACTGGTAAATAAATGTAAATATCAGCTTTTTTAGCAATGTTATCAATACTTGCTTTATATTGACTGTCATAAAAATATTTTAAAGGTATGTATGCTTTTGAAAAGTTATTTAAATCTTGATAATTAAGTTCCGTATTTATTATGTTAAAGCAAATAGAAATATCTCTATCAGTTATTTTAGGACTAGTATTTTTTGAAGGTGTATACATATTTGTACTAGTTCTTTTTATGTTATTTAAAGCAATATTTTCTATCTCTGCAAGTGCTTTTCTACGAAGTCTATTTATTGTACTTATATTTGGAATAAATAAATTTGTATCAAGATTTACATGTATATCATTAAATTCAAATTGAGTATTATTTGTCTTTTTCAATTGACTTATAATTCTATCAACATCTAGAGGCTTATTAATAGCTTTAATAGGCATTATTTCAGATTTCTCTGTTACAGATATATTGTTATAAATACTATCAGGTTTATTTATCGTAGAAACAGTTAAAGTAATAGGTTGTTTCTCTTTTATATTGATATTTGCATTTAATAAAATCTTTATATTTTCAACATTATGCTCATAAGAAGAATGAGCCAATTGTGATAATCCTTTGCTTGATAATTTATAAATTTTAGCTCCAAGAGGAATTTTACCTTTCATTCTTCCAATAGTAATTTTATCTCCAATATTTGCAGTAGAAGAATTCTTTCCATTTATCATTAATTCTGAAATAGTATATTTTTTATGTTCATTATTAAAAGAAATTGTGTCACCAACTGAAATAGTATTCTTTAATGTAAAAGATACATGCCCCTTAGATGGATTATAGTTCGAAATGTTACCAATATAAATGCCGGCATTATTTGGTTTGCTAGGGAAAATAAAATCCGTATTAGGCGAATCTTTTAAGTGACCGCTAGAAAACCCACCTCTGTTAAAAACTTGTAATAAGGCATTTCTATCGTTTTCATCTATTTCACATTTACCAGTATTTAAATAACTGTCAATATATTTTCTATAAATTCTAGTAACTATAGCAACATATTCTGGAGATTTCATTCTTCCTTCAATTTTAAAGCATGTAACACCTGCGTCAATTAAACTAGGAATGAAGTCTAGGCCACATAAGTCTTTAGGACTTAAGATATATTCTGGGTCAGATTTGAATCCTTTAATTTTATAAGGTAATCTGCATGGTTGTGCACATTTACCTCTATTACCAGAACGTCCACCAATCATGCTAGACATTAGGCATTGACCAGAATAAGAAAGGCATAAAGCACCATGAATAAAGGTTTCTATTTCTATATTAGTATTTTTACAAATATTATAAATTTCTGGGATAGATAGTTCTCTGGAAAGAACAGCTCTTTTAAACCCAAGTTTTTCCATTGTTTGAGCACATTCCAAATTATGGATGGTCATTTGTGTACTTGCATGAATAGCTAAATCTGGAAAGTTCTTTATTAGGTATAATGCTAATCCTAAATCTTGTACGATAATTGCATCAATTCCACATTTATAAGCATGTTCTGCAAGTTTTACAGCAGATTCAAATTCATCATTAGTAATTAAAGTATTTAATGTAAGATGTGTTTTTACATTTCTAAGTTTGGCATAATCAATAGCCATTTCTAAAGTTTCGTAATTAAAATTGTTAGCAAATGCTCTAGCACTAAAATTATTAGCTCCAAAATAAACACTATCTGCACCATTTTGTACAGCAGCTTTTAATGAATCAAAATCACCAACAGGTGAAAGCAATTCCACTTAAATCACCTCTTTACTATAATTGTAACATAAAAATTAATACGCGCATATATTATATCATATAAAAAAGCAAATATAAGATTATTAATTAATAATTTTAGTTAAAGTGAGGAGGGAAAAGAATGCAAGAAGAAAGAGGATCAGATTGTGGATGCAATAATTGTAGCCCATTCGGAAATATGTTTTGCGGATGTGGAGATAGTGAAATCTTATTTTTCATAATAATATTTTTATTGCTATTTACAAACTTTGGTAATTCAAGATGTTGCTAAGCTTATTTCCCCTATTTAAATGTTTAAATAGGGGAAAAATACTTGTAAAAAAAAGATAGTTAGTGTAAAATATGAAAATGAAAATACAGTATATATTGGAGGAATTAAATTGAGATTATTAGATATGAATAGCGAAGAAGATAAACAAAAATATAAAGATTTTTTAGAGCATCATGAAAGATGCCATTTTGCACAGTCTCTAGAATGGGGAAAAGTAAAAAGTTTTTGGAAAAATGAAGTTATTATAGTGGAAGATGAGAATAATAATATTATAGGAACATTGAGTGTATTACTTAGAAAAATACCTATTTTTGGTTATTTAATGTATTCATCAAGAGGACCAGTTTGTGATATTCATGATGAAAAAGTATTAAAAGAAATAACTGATGGTGCAGCAGAACTTGCTAAAAAGTATCATGCAATGGTTTTAAAGATTGAACCAGATATTAAAAGTGATGATAAAGAGTTTAGAGATATAGTAACAAAGCTTGGTTATAAAATTAAAGATGATGCAAAGGATTTTAAAGATGAAATACAACCAAGATATGTATTTAGATTAGATATAAAAGGAAAAACAGAAGACGAAATATTTAAAGCTTTTCATTCTAAAACAAGATATAATGTAAGATTAGCAGGAAGAAAAGGTGTAACTGTAAAAGAAGGAAATAAAGACGATTTAAAAGATTTTCATAAAATAATGGTAGAAACAGGAGCAAGAGATGGCTTTATGATTAGACCATTGGAATATTTCGAAAAAATGTATGACGAATTAGCACCAGAACATATGAAAGTTTTAATGGCATATTATGAAGGACAACCTATAGCTGGAGTTATTCCTATTATGTATGGTAATAAAACATGGTATTTATATGGTGCAAGTAGTAATCAACACAGAAATTTAATGCCAAATTATTTATTACAATGGACAATGATTAAATTAGCAATTTCTAGAGGAGATGATATATACGACTTAAGAGGAGTTTCTGGACATGTAGATAAAAATCATCCTCAATATGGATTATATAGATTTAAACAAGGATTCGGTGCGGATTTTACAGAATTTATAGGAGAACTTCACATGGATTACTCACCTGTAAGATATAAATTATATAAAGTATCTGAAAAAATCTTTAAGAGTATTAGAAGTCTAATTATGAATAGACATAAAAAATAATTCAAAAGATAAAAAATGGGTATACTTCAGTTAGGAGGTTATATAAGTAATGGAAAAAACTAAAAAACAAGGCTTTTTTAAAAGTGTTAAAAATAGTATATTTAGTTTTGATTCATATCAAGATTTTGCGCTAGAAGATGTTAAAAAAGGAATAGGATATTTTTTAAAATTATTAGTACTATTTTCAATAATTGTTGCTATAGTATTTTCTGTAATACAGGTTACTGTTACAATACCAAAAGTAAAAAAATTTATTGCAAATGATTTACCAAACTTTTCGTATAAAGATGGAATTTTAAATATAGAAAGTGACGACGCTGTTACAATTGATAACATTGCAGATAATGTAATTGTAATTGCAGACACAAAAGATTTGGATGAAACCAAAATAAAAGAATATAAGGATAAAATAGAATTGTATGATGTTGGAGTTTTAATGCTAAAAGATAAAATATACTTAAAGAATGGATATACTTCAACTGGAATACAAGAATTTTCAATGAGTGAGTTAGGTTCTATCTATGGAAAAAGTGAATTTACTAAACAAGACATAGTTAATGATATAAACAGTGTAAATATGATTTCATTATGTGTTAGTTTAGCAATAACAGTATTTTTAGGATTTTTTATTACTTATTTAATAATAAGTATATTGGATATAATAATACTTGCATTATTAAGTAATATAATAGCAATGCTATTAAGAGTTAGAATGAAAGTTTCAGCATTAGTAAATATTTCTGTACATGCTATGACACTTCCAATTGTGCTTTTGCTTGTATATGCAATAGTATTATTAACAACAGGATTCGAAATAAAATACTTTAATATTATGTATAGAGGAATTTCTTATGTTTATGTAATTACAGCAATATTCTTAATACGTTCAAATTTGTTAAAACAAAAAATGGAACTTACAGCAATAATACAAAAACAAAAAGAAGTAAAAGAAAAATTAGAAACAAAAGAAAAAGAGAAGGACGAGCCAAAGGAAAAAGAAGAACAAAAAGAAAATAAAAAAGATGAATCAAAAGATAAAAAAGAAGAAAAAGAAGGAAAAGAAAATAATGTGGGAAAAGAAGCTAATGGAGAAGTATAAGTAAGGAGGATATCAATTTAATGGAAAATTCAAACAAAAATAAAGGAAAAGATAATGAACAAAAAAAATTATGGATTTCTTCTATTATTTTATTAGTAATTATTATTGCTTTAGCCATAGTGTCATATTTAATTTACAGTAATAACGGTGATGAGCAAGATGCACTTGTTTTACCATATACAGAATTGATTCAAGATATAAATAACAACACAGTAGAAAAGGTAGAGATGACAGTTGGAAGTACTACAGTAAAGGTAAAATTAAAAGATGAAGAAGAACCAAAAACTTCTATAGTACCAAATCTACAAGCATTTACAGAATATATACAAACGAAAGTTGAAGAAGGAAGCGAAATAGAGGTAATACAAAAGAAACCTAATGTATTATTATCTATAGGAGATACTATTTTTACTGTATTACCAACATTATTAATGATAGCATTAATAATAATGTTATTTAAAATGCAAGGCTTAGGTGATAAAGGAAAAGTATATGATAGCGAAGAAGAAGACACAAATGTAAGATTCGAAGATGTAGCTGGATTAGATGAAGAAAAAGAAGAAATGGTGGAAATAGTTAATTTCTTAAAGAATCCAGAAGAATTTAATAAAATGGGAGCAAAGGTTCCAAGAGGTGTTTTACTTTGTGGTAAACCAGGAACTGGTAAAACTTTAATTGCAAAAGCTATTGCTGGTGAAGCAAATGTACCATTTATTTCTATGAGTGGTTCAGAATTTATAGAAATGTTTGCAGGTCTTGGTGCATCAAGAGTTAGAAAATTATTCGAAAAAGCAAGAAGAATGGCACCATGTATAGTGTTTATAGATGAGATTGATGCAATAGGAGCAAGAAGAACAAATGCAAGTGGTGCAGAATCAGAGAACAACCAAACATTAAATCAATTATTAGTAGAAATGGATGGTTTCGAATCTAACGAAACAATAATTGTACTTGCTGCAACAAATAGACCAGAAATGCTAGATAAAGCTTTATTAAGACCAGGTAGATTTGATAGACAAATTATAATAAATTCTCCAGATCAAAAGGGTAGAGAAGAAATACTTAAAATTCATAGTAAAGATAAGAAAATTGATGAAAGTGTTGACTTTAAAGATATTGCAGAAGATACAGCTGGATTTACAGGTGCAGAACTTGCTAATATTTTAAATGAAGCAGCAATTATTGCAACAATAAATAAACACGAAGCAATTAACAATGACGATATAGAAGAGGCAATAAAGAAAGTTACAGTAGGACTAGAAAAACATAGTAGAGTTATATCAGAAAAAGACAAGAAATTAACAGCATACCATGAAGCTGGACATGCTGTTGTAAGTAGATATCTAGAAACGCAAAATGATATAAAGGAAATTTCTATAATTCCTAGAGGTGTAGCTGGCGGATATACAATGTATAAGAATAATGAAGATAAATATTATATCTCTAAAACAGAAATGGAAGAAAAATTAGTAGCGTTATTAGGTGGTAGAGCAGCAGAAAAATTAGTCCTAGATGATATATCTACAGGAGCAAGCAACGATTTGGAAGTAGCTACAAATATTGCAAGAGATATGATTACAGTATATGGAATGAGCGATACAATAGGACCTATCTCATTAAAAGACTCAGACAATCCAAATCAAATGCTACTATACGGAGAAAAAATGCAAGATGCAATAGGTGCAGAAATAAAAATATTAATAGACACAGCATATAGAGATGCACAAAAGCTATTAATAGAACATAGAGACAAACTTGACATTGTTGCAAACAGATTATTAGAGAAAGAAAAAATTACAGAAAAAGAATTTTACGAAATATTTAGTGATTAGGGATTGGGGGACGGTCCTAAAATCCCGGCTATTCAAAAGTTAAAAAGTAAAGCCCTGTTAATCGCAATTGATTTTGAAATTGGTTCACCTTAAAAGTGTTTAAGGCTATCCACCAATTTTCTAAAATCAATTTGCTAACACGGGCTTTATATTATTTGTATTAAGGTAAAAAAGGAACATTCCTAAATTTCGAATGGAATATCTTTAAGTACGATTTCTTTATGATTTAGATAATTTAAAATACCTGCATCATATATAAAATTGAATTTTATATAATAGCTACATAATAACTGAGTTTTTTCATTAAATTTCTTATTTATTTTATTATTTCCATATTTGCCATCACCAATTATTGGGTAACCAAGATATGCTAGATGTGCTCTTATTTGGTGAGTTCTACCAGTATGTAGGTTAACATCTAAAATTGCAGTGTTTTCTGCTGTATTAGAACTTAAAACTTTGTAAGATGTTATAATTTTTCGATAACCAGTCTTAGGTTTATCTGATATATACACCATGGACTTTTTATTATCTTTAAATAAATAACTAGTTATTGTATCTGATTTTCTAGTTGGAATTCCATAAACTTTGGCAATATAATGTTTTTCTATTTCGTGATTTTTAAATTTTTCAGTTAATATATTGTTAATCTCATCATTTTTTGAAAAGATAATTAAACCAGAAGTATTTCTGTCCAATCTGTGGCATGGCATATATTTTGGACTATATTTTTCATTAACATATGAAGTTAAAGAATCTGTTCCAGTAACTTCTAATTCCTTTGGCTTGTCAAAAACGATTATATTGTCATCTTCGTATATTACTGGAACATTATATTTTTTATATAGTAAATCATCAACAATATATATTCTAATTTTATCATTTTCATATACAACACAATCTTTAGATACACGCTTTTCATTAATTAGTATATCTTTTTTCTTTAATGCTTTTACAAATGTGCCATATTTTAAACCCGGATATGTTTCTAACAATAATTTACTTAATTTCTTATTATCATATTTTTTATCTACAACTAAATCTTTCATAATAATTTAATTATAAGGGGTTTTTATTAGAATTTCAAGACTTTTAATTGACATAATATAACAGATGTAATATTATTGTGTACATATAAAAGAGATTTACTCATAGTGTTTGTTTAGCGAATAAAGAAAGGAAATTAATATTATGGAAAAAGATTTAAAAGATGTAAAAAGAATTTCTATAGTAGGAGGTCCTGGAACAGGTAAAACAACACTGGCGACTAAGTTATCTGAAATATTAGATATACCTGCGATATATTTGGATGGTGTAAACTATAATGCAAACTGGGAAGAAGTAGGAAAGTATAAAAGAGATAGCATAATTTTAGAAAAAATAAAACAAGATAAGTGGATAATAGATGGGAATTATTCAGCTACCTTTCTATCAAGAGCACAAAGAGCAGATTTAGTAATATGGTTAGATTATTCTAGTTTTAGCATAATAAAAGGGGTACTTGGAAGATATATTAAAAATTTTAATAAAGAAAAACCAGAGATTCCAGGTTGCAAAGAAAGAATTGATAAAGCATTTTTTAAATATATTATTACTTTTAGAAGAAAAAGTAGAAAGAAAATTGCAAATCAAATAAAAAAATTACCGAAAGAAAAAGTTATTGTTTTTTATAAAAGAAAGGAACTGAATCTTTGGCTAGATGAGATAAAAAAACATTATAATTAAATAAAGTGATATAAAAAGAAACGAAGAACATATAGGTTATAGAAAATTTCTGTACTTTATATAAATAAAGTGTTATACTAATAGGTATAACATTACAGGGAAGTGCATTAGAGAGGAGTTATGTGATTAATATCGAAACCCCGTAATTGTCGTTTAAGGCTATATTATAGTCTTGAGAGAAAGGTTAAGTATGATGAAGCGGATTAGTTCGATGATTATGCTTTTGTTTGTAACACTTGCTGTTACAGTAAGTGGAGTTCTGTTCAATCCTCAACAAGTGTGGGCTGATACGGGTTCTAACGATAAGCAATATATTAGCGATGAGGCTAACATTATTGATGACGATGTTGAATCCGAGCTTAATGGTAAAATTAAGCAATTTTATAAGGAGACATCTACGAAATTTTTGATTTTCACCGTAGCCAATGCTGCTGATTTTAAAATCAGCAAATCAATTATTGAGGATAATGAAAATACAATAGTTTTTGTAATTTCGTCTAGTGGAGCAGCTGAACTTAAGGTTGGAACCGATATTGAAGTATTCTTGCCTGAATCTAAAATACAAGAGATTCTGCAAGATAATTTCAACAAAGGTATTGAAGGGAGCGATTACACAGAGGCAATATCTAATACAGCGGAAGCTGTCATGAAAGAAGTTAAGCAGCATGACGAGAATGTAAAAGAGAATAATAGACAACTTATTCCATTATTGGTGTTTATGTTAATACTTTTTATCATTTTGTGGATTGCATAAGAAAAATCAGCAGATTTTTCTTATGCAACAATGTTAAGGTTAGTATCTCTTTGTGAGCAGACCAAGTTACATGTGTTTCGTAAACATCTAAAAGATATATTTGTCGAAACCATTTCTTGTGTGCTGTATCTGCTGTACAAATCTTTTAACCTGCTAAAAAGCGATGGCTTAGGCTGTCGCTTTTTAGCAATTTTAGGAAAAAAATTGTGATTAAGCTAACTTTTAAATTATTAAATTTTATAAAAAATCAGATATAAAACTAAATGGAAAATCTATACAATTTATAAACCTAAAAACGCTAAATTTAAATTATTATTATATTGACAAATAAGATATTTAAATTTTATAATATAGCCAAGTATACTCTTGGCCATAGTTATGAGATGATTTGAATGAAATATAATATATTAATAATAACTATTGTGCTAATATTTTAAAGAATATTTGAATTTTAAACATAAAGGACTATTATTAACATACTATAATAATGTATAAAAATTAAAGAAAGAGGTGTTATTATGCAAGAGCCTAATACATGGAAAGAACCAAAAACACATTATTTAAAAGTACTAAAAAGCAATTGGTATAAGCAGTTGGTATTATTAGAGAATCTAGTAACAGTAGAAACTATGAAATTTTATGAAAAAAAAGAAATTATTACTATGCATTTTCCAATAACCACAGGATCAATTTCTAGTCCAATGGGAAGAGGAAGCGATTCTATACCTGTTAAAATAAGAATAGAAGGAGTAGATACATATTTAGCAGACTCTATGCAGTTTTTATTAGAATATGGTTGTAGATTAACAAATAATGGATGTTATTATGTTATGCCTTCCTTTAGAGGAGAAAAGGCTGATGAAAGACATTTGTGTCAATTTTATCACAGTGAAGCAGAAATTCCAGGAAATTTAGAAGATGTTATGAATTTAGTTGATGAATATATAAAATATTTAGCAATAAAAATTATTGATAGAATGGGGAAAAAATTAAAAGAGACAATAGGAGATATTAGCCATATAGAAAAAATAGCTAATTATAAAGGCCCATTTAAAAAAATTACTTTTGATGAAGCAGAAAAAATATTTAAAGAAAAATATCCTGATGATATTAATAAATATATAGAATATGAAAATGGTTGGAGAAACATAACACGAGAAGCTGAAAAGAAATTAATAGAAATATTTGATGGTATAGTATGGGTTACTAATTATGATGAATTGGCAGTACCTTTTTATCAAAAAAGAGATTCTAATATTAGTGGAACAACTAGAAATGCAGACCTGTTAATGGGTATTGGAGAAACAGTTGGATGTGGAGAGAGACATGATAATTATAAAGATTTATTAGATGCTTTAGAAAAGCATGGGGTTTTACCAGAAGAATATGAATGGTATATAGAAATGAAAAAGCAATTTCCTATGCAAACTTCCGGATTTGGAATGGGAATAGAGAGATTTTTAATGTGGGTATTAAAAGCAACAGATATAAGAAATATGCAAATTTGTTTAAGATTTAATGGAGAAAATATATTGCCATAATTATTAAATATTATTGGAGGAATTTAAATGATTAAGCCATTTAAATTAAAAAAAGGGGATTGTGTAGCAACAATAAGTCTGTCGAATGGTATGGCAGGAGAAGAGACCTTGAGACATAGATATGAAATTGGAAAAAGAAGACTAGAACAAGAATTTGGCTTAAGAGTCATTGAAACTGCTAATTCATTAAAAGGAATACAATATTTATATGAGCATCCCGAAAAAAGAGCAGAAGATTTAATGAATGCATTTAGAAATCAAAAAATAAAAGCTATAATATGTAATATAGGTGGTGATGATACTATTAGATTATTGCCATATATTGATTTTAGCATAATACATAATAACCCTAAAGTATTTATGGGATATTCAGATACAACAATAAATCATTTTATGATGTATAAAGCAGGTTTAGTTTCATATTATGGACCTGCAGTATTGAGCGAATTTGCAGAGAACTATAAAATGTATGATTATACAAAGAAATATATTAAAGATATTCTTTTTGAAAATAAGAATAAAATTATAATAAAACCTAGTATAGAATGGACAAGTGAATTTTTAGATTGGAATGATGAATCTAACAATAATATTTGTCGTAAAATGAATAAAGAACTACATGGATACGAACTAATTCAAGGAAAACATATATTTGAAGGAATTCTACTAGGAGGTTGCATAGATGTTTTTCCAATGATAATTGGTACCAAAATATGGCCAAGAAAAGAAGAATGGGAGAATAAAATATTATACCTGGAAACTAGTGAAAACGAAATAGAACCTACGTTTGTAGAGTACATTCTTAGAAATTTAATTGCACAAGGAATTATAGATAAAATTAATGGAATAATAGTTGGAAAACCAAAAAATGAAAAATATTACGATGAATATAAGGAAGTATATAATAGGTTAATTGGAAAAGAGGCTAAAAGGCCAGATTTACCAATATTATTTAATGTTAATTTTGGTCATACATCCCCTATATGTATTTTACCAAATGGGATAAAAATAAGAGTAGATTATAATAAACAAGAAATAATATTTTTAGAGAGACCTATGAGTGATAGTTATTAGATAAATTACGATGTTTGTGAAGTTACTGTAATGTCAATGATTTTTGAAAATGTCCCAAAAATTTTTAAACATTAGCCCTAAAAAATTTAGTTTTTAGGGCTAAATTTTAGGAAACTTTTTCAAGTTCTTTTTGAATTTTTTTAATTTGCTTTGCAACAAATTTTTCAAATGATTCTCTTTTAAATGGATGTGTCATTCTTGGTATATAAATTTTCTTCG
>CALXKK010000028.1 GCA_944388935.1 uncultured Clostridia bacterium
AAAAATTAATATTATAATGTTGCTAGCAAAAGATAAATAAGGAGAGAGAGTATTATGGAGCTAACAAAAAATATTTTTTTTAACACAGATAAATTAGTAGAAAATAGTAAAGTAAAAATTTCTTATACTGGAAAGTTTTTTCAAGATAACTCTGTGAATGTTTCTGTACATTATGGTTTTGGATATAATTGGGATAATGTTAATGACATTGTAATGGAAAAAACTGAACTTGGATATCAAGCAGAAATAGAATTATTAGAAGGAGATACTTTTAATTTTTGTTTTAAAAATGGTAATAATGAATGGGATAATAATAATGGACAAAACTATATATTCCCTTTAGAAAAAGTTTCTACAGAATTACTCGTATTAGATGATGAACCAGTTTCTTTGGGTAGTGCAAGAAAATTAAGAAAAACTTATTTGTGGAGTAAAAAAATACGATTAGCTATTTATAAAATTATTACTTATCTACCTAAAATTATTTCTGGTAATTATAAAAGAAAAGTAAATGAAAATTAATTAAAGCAACTTTTTAGTTGCTTTTTGTTTTTATATAATCTTTAAAATTAAGTAATTACCCAACCCCCATTTACAGAAATAATTTGTCCTGTAGTATATTCATCTTTTAACAACCATTCCACACATTTCCAAATATCCTTAGTTGTTCCTATTTTTTCTAATGGAATTTCACTTTTTATTTGTTTTAATTCTTCTTCTGACAAATTATCATTCATTTCTGTACATATAATGCCTGGTGCTATTGCATTTACCCTAATATTTGATGGACCTAATTCTTTTGCCAGAGCTTTTGTTAAACCGTTCATTCCTGCTTTTGAAATAGAATAAATTACTTCTAAAGAGCTTCCAACAATGCCCCATATTGATGAAATATTTATTATACAACCATTTTTTTGCTTAACCATATATGGTGTAACTTCTCTGCACATTGCAAAAGCAGAATATAAATTTGTATTTATTATTTCTTGCCATTGTTGATCTGTAGTTTCTGAAATTAAACCATAACTTGAAATTCCTGCATTATTTATAACAATATCTATTTTTCCAAAATTAGATATAACATAATCAATAATTTTTTTTACCTCATTTCCTTTTGAAACATCAGCTTTAATTATTTGTATATCTAAACCTTTATTTTGTAATTCTGTTTTTAATTCTAACATCTCTTTTTCAGATTTGTTATAATTTGCAACTACCAAAAATCCATTTTGTGCAAGATTTCTAGTAATTTCTTTTCCTATACCTCTGGATGCACCAGTTACTACAGCTACCTTCTTCATATTCATAACATTTAATAGATTTTATCTATTCCCTTCTTTAATATTTTTACTATAAAAATAAAAGCCAATAATTAAGAATATTTTCAAAACTACTGACCTTTTATGGAGCCACTTGTCCGACTTGAACGGACGACCTACTGATTACAAGTCAGTTGCTCTACCAACTGAGCTAAAGTGGCATTTTGGTGACCCCGACGGGAATCGAACCCATGTCTCCGCCGTGAAAGGGCGATGTCTTAACCGCTTGACCACGGGGCCTAATATATAAAGAACTAAATAGATTAGTATTTAGTTCTTTTTGGTGAGCTATCCGCGACTCGAACGCGGGACAACTTGATTAAAAGTCAAGTGCTCTACCACCTGAGCTAATAGCCCATTTGGCACTGCACCGCAGTGCTCTTATATATTACTATTTTTTTTGGGGTTTGTCAACATTTTTTCATAATTTTTTTAAATTTTTTTACTTTTTTATTTATTTAACTCTTTTAATAGCTCTTCTACATCAATTCCATGTACCATACAAGCCTCTTCTAAAGTCTCTTCCCTAGAAGCTGGACATCCTAAACAATGCATTCCTACGCTTAATAATAATTCTGCTTTTTCTGGTGCTGCATCTAATAATTCACCTATTTTTGTTGTTTTTTCTATTTGCATTTTTTTACCTCCTAATTTTCTCAATATTTATATTTTATCATATTTTTTTAGAAAAGTATAGACATTCTTTTTAATTTATAGTAAAATTCCAATATGGTAGGTGATTTGTATAAACACTTTAATCAATTTATTTTTTATTTCATTTATTATTAACTTTTTTATTTCATTTTATTCAATATATTCAATAATTAGTTTTGTTGTTTCCCAAGATATTCAAGGAGTTAAACTAAACAAAAAAATCGAATCAAATTAATGGAGGTTTTATGCCCAAAAAGAGTATTATTTTATTTTTTCTTTGTTCAATTTTATTAATATTTCTAAATTTAGTTATATTCTATCCTATTTTCATATCAAAAAATATAACTATATCATTTGCTATACATCCATTTAATATATGTACTAAATATCCCGAATTTTGGAGTTTTTTTAAAGTATTTTATGTTGTAATTTTAATATTCTCTAGTACATCCGTCTCTTACATATTAATTAGTACTTTCTTTAAAAAAGAAAATCCAAAGCAAGAAAAAAAAGTTGATATTATAGCTGATAATTTAAGTCTTATTGTTGGATATAGTACTTCTCAAAAGAAAGATATTTTTCTACCCGAAAAATCTTTATATCAAAATATTCTTATTACAGGAACAATTGGAAGTGGTAAAACTAGCTCTGCAATTTATCCTTTTTCGGAACAATTAATAAAGTATCATTGTGACAAACCCAAAGAAAAACTTGGTATCTTATGCTTAGATGTTAAAGGTAATTTTTATAAACAAATTAAATATTATGCACAAAAATTTGGAAGGCTAAATGATTTAATTGTTATTGGTTTAAATTCTAAAGAAACATATAACCCGTTAGATAAACCCAATTTAAATCCTTTGGTTTTAGCAAATAGGTTAAAGACAATTCTTACTTTGCTCTCCCCCAATAACAGCGAATCTTTTTGGCTAGATAAAGCAGAACAACTACTTGCCGAAGCTATAAAGCTTTGCAGACTATATAATAACGGATATGTAAATTTCATCGAACTACACAAATTAATTAACAATAAATCCTACTATATAGATAAAATTAAACATCTAAGAAACTTGTTTTTATCCAATAAATTTTCTAAAACCGACTTATACAATTTAACTTCTGCAATAAACTTTTTTGAAAATGAATTTTTTAAATTAGACGAAAGAACTATTTCCATTTTAAAATCAGAAATAACTAGAATTACTCTTCCATTTGTCTCCGACTATAATATTTCTAAAATGTTTTCTCCGCCAAAAAATAAAATTACATTTAAAGGATTTAGAAATTTAATTTCCGCTGGAAAAATAGTTGTCCTTTCTATGAATATATCCGAGTTTACATCACTCTCTAAAATAATTGCTACATATATGAAATTAGATTTTCAATCAGAAGTCATGACATCTTTAAACAAAAAATTTTCTAGACCTGTAGCGTTTATTTGTGATGAATATCAAGAATATATTACAAGTTCAGATGCTAATTTCTTTTCGGAAAGCAGAGAAGCAAAATGCATAAATATCGTTTCTACGCAAAGTTATTCTTCTTTATTAAACACAATTAAGGACGAATCAGCCCTAAAAGTTATAATTCAAAACTTAGTAAATAAACTTTGGTTTAGGACGGATGACATTTTTACTATAGAAAATGCTCAAAAACAAATCGGAAAAGAAGACAAAGAAAAAATTTCTAAGACAATTTCGGAAAACGCACAAGAATCAAATTACAATTATTTAATTAAAAAATTCAAATCTAAAAGCTCCAATCTATCAGAAAGTATTAATACTTACTATCAATACGATTATATATTTGACTCCCATTTCTTTACACAAGAATTAAATACTTTTTCTTGTTTGTCTTTTCTTTCGGACGGAAACAACACTCTACCACCACAAAAATTAGACATGTATCCTTATTTTAAAAACGAAAGGTTGTGATTTTATAAGAACTAAAAAATTTTTATTTATTATACTTTTTCTAATGTTTTTTAATCTTTTTATTTATTCTAACTCTTATGCTGCTGACCCTAAAATAGTTAGTACCCTAAATTCTGCTTTTGAATCAATAGAAAAGTGGCTTTTAAAGCTTGCAACCCCTGCGGCTGCTGTTGCTGTTGGAACAGGGATTTTTATGAAGAAATTTAGTTTTGGCGATGAGGAAAGAATAAGACTTGGTAAAAAGCTAATTAAAAACTCACTATTTTCCTATGGTTTTATTTTAGCATTAGATTTAATTTTAGCTGCAATAAAATCACTAGTAGGTTAGATTATGGATTCAGAAAATTTATCTACAATAATAGCCAATACTATAAATGAGCTCATTCAAAATTTATTTTCTTCTATAGATAATAATATTTATTCATATATTGATGATATTATATTTTTAAATCCTGATTCTTTATCTAATACTAATTTAGATGACTTCTTTAAATCCTCTTCTAGTGGAATTTTAGTTGTTGCAAATGCATTAATCTTAGCCTATTTATTATATTATGTTATAAAATTATTTTTATCATATTATTCTGGCGAGCAAGTTCAAAGACCATATCAATTTATATTTAAAATTGTTTTAAGTGCCATAATTATGAATAGTTCATATTTTATTTGTGAGCAATTTATTAACATTACAGACCTAATTACAACAGCTATGCAAGATGTAGGAAACGATATTATTTCTAAACAAATTTCTTTTAAAACATTAGTTGGTGAATTAAATTCCATTCTTTCGATAGGCGGAACTTCATTAGATGTTTTTTCTTTAAATGGAATAATTAAATCCTTTTGTAGCATTGGTCTTCTCTCCTTAATGTTCTCATATTCTTTACGTTTTATTATGGTAAAAGTATTTATTTTGCTATCACCTTTTGCATTTCTTAGTATGTCTTTAAATTCTTCTAGCTGGTTTTTTAAAAGCTGGTTTAAGTCATTTTTTTCACTTTTATTTATGCAATTTTTTATAGCTATTATATTAATTGTAACTTTATCATTAGATTTTTCGGACAATATAATTTCCAAATTTCTTTATATAGGCTCAATATATGCACTTACAAAATCAAATTCATTTATACGTGATTTAATTGGCGGTATTTACACTGGTATTAATACAAATTTATCTACCATGAAATCTTTTATAAAATCGAGATAATTCTATAGCTTGAATAATCTCGTTAAAAAACCGAGGTGATATTTATTTTTATAATTCCCCAAAATTTCAATTTTAAGAACAAATTTCTTGGCATTATAGATTATTCCACTTTAATCCTATTAGTTATATGCTATTTTCTATCTTTTTGCATTATTAATTTCATATTTTCTAATATTAACATAAAAATTATATTATTTATTTTAATTAATGGTCCTCTTACTTTAATTTCAATAATTGGATTTAATCATGAAAATATTATTTATGTTTTATGTTATATCTTTAAGTTTTTTAAAAATAAAAACATATATCTATATCAAAAAAATTTTTTCGATGTGTAATCCCCTTATATTCCCGTTTTGTCAATTTTTGTCGTTTTTCGTTATTGAAAATAATTTTTAAAATGTTATAATATTGTAATTGTAGGAGGGGAAATATGAAACTAGAACATAACGATAAAAACTTATTATTTTCAGAAACAAAAATACCAGATGTATTCTTTACAGAATACATGAATCAAGCTAGTGGTGACTATATAAAGGTATATTTATATATTGCTTTTCTTGCAAAATATAACAAAGAAATTAAAATTAATGATATGTCTAAAAGTTTAAATCTTTCTTTTAAAACTATTCAAGAAGCTTTAGCATATTGGGAAGGACAAGAACTTTTAATTAAAAAGAATAATGGGTATATTGTTGTAGATTTACAAGAGAAGGAATTAAATAAATTGTATTCTCCTAAATTATCTTCATCACCAGAGAAAGCCCTTTCTAACGCAAAAAATCAATATAGAGCAAAAGCCATAGAGGAGATTAATAATTCTTGCTTCCAAGGTATGATGTCACCTTCATGGTATAATGATATAGATTTATGGTTTAACAAATACGGTTTCGACGAACAAGTTATGATTGCGCTTTTCAGATATTGTTTGGATCGTTCTGCTTTACATAGAAATTATGTCCAAACCGTTGCAGATGCTTGGCATAAAAACCATATTCAAAACTTTACGGACCTAGATAATTATTATGCAAAACAAGAGAAATTATCTTTAATAGAAAAACAAGTTTCAAAGAAATTAGGTTTAACACGTAGATTAACTGAATATGAACGTGGATATATTAAAAATTGGGTAGTTGATTATTCATATAATATGGACATAATAGAGATTGCTTTAAAGAAAACGACTTCTAAATCAAACCCTACTTTTGAATATTTAAACACTTTAATTTCTAATTGGCACGAGCATAATTTGCGTACACCTTCTGATGTTAATAATTATCTTGAACAAATAAAGGTTCAAACAAAAAATAAAAAAGCTCTAGAAAAACAAACAAAAAATACAAATTATAAAAGCTTTGAGCAAAGAACATATAATGATTTGGATTCATTATATGCAAATAATTAGCAGATAATTATGGACAAGAAATATCGCAACTGATACAAAATTTATTATATGCAAATAATTAGTCAATAATTAAGGAGTAATTTTATGTCTGATAGCATTTTAAAGGATTTATTAAAAGAATATGAAATTAAAAGATTACATGCTCAACAACTTGCAGATGAAAAAAAGGATGAGTTATCAAATACTTATCCGGAATTTGCTAAAATCAATTCAGAAATAGTTAAATGCGGGCTTAATCTTTCTAGGGAAAGATTAGAATCTAATAACAATGAAAGAATAGAAAGTTTAAAGCAAGAACTTGATAATTTAAAAAAGAAAAAGCAGGAATTTTTAAAAAGCATAAATATGTCCGAAGCAGATTTGTTGCCTAAGTACGAATGCCCTATTTGTAAAGATACCGGCTATATTACTTCGGATGGTGCAAGTACAATGTGTACTTGTTTGAAACAAAAATTAATAAATATTTCTTATAATAAATCTAATATAAATAAATTGGATACCGAAAATTTTGATAATTTTGATGTTAATATGTACTCCAATGAAGTAAACGAAGAAAAATATCATTCTTCCGTATCCCCTAGAGAAAACATTTTAATAATAAGAAAAATTGTAGATAAATTCCTAGATGATTTTGATAATCCTAACGGAAAAAATTTATTATTTACTGGAAGTCCTGGGCTTGGTAAAACATTTCTTTCTAATTGTATAGCTAAGAAATTAATGGACTCTGGTAAAATCGTTTTATATCAAACAGCTCCAATAATGCTTGATAATATGGTAGATTGTAAATTTGGTAAAAATAATATTCCTAAAGATTTTTTGAATAATATATATAATGCAGATTTGCTAATAATTGATGATTTAGGAACAGAAACAATGAATAATATTAAATTTACCGAATTGTTTAATATAATAAATACTCGTATTTTAAATAATAAAAAAACAATTATATCTACTAATCTTTCTATTCAAAATTTATTTTCTATTTATGACGAAAGAATAGTTTCTAGAATTGTTGGAAGCTATAATATTTGTAAATTCTTTGGAGAAGATATTAGATTTAAAATTAGGAATATATAGACTAAAAAAGCTGTAATCTTTAAAGGTTACAGTTTTTTCTATTTTATACTATAATTTATTTATGGAATTTTTAGATTTTTTAGAAAGTGGTTATTTTGAAAATTAAACGTCCTACATATTATAAATAAAAGGTCTTGAATTCTCAAGACCTTTTATTCAAGTATTAATATTTCTAAACTCTTCTTCTGTATATTGAATTATTTCTATTTCTTTTTCTTTCATATAATTTAATCTATAGTTATCTATATATTTAAATTGAATCTCCCCCAATACTTGTCCATTAAAAGCTACATACTTCTCTAACTCTTTAAAATAATCTATAATGTATAGTGTATTAACTTTTACAAAGCTCGGAACAGGCAAGGGTGAATAATTGTTTATTTCTATATTTGACGAATATAATAATTTATGTTCTTTTCCTTTTAAACTCGATACATTTACCATTTTCACTATATTATCCTTTTTGTTATATTCAACTACTAGCATATATCTAAATTTATTTTCAGTAGCTCCTCCCGAAAGCATAGGTGGAACAAAATGAAGGAAATTTCCTTTTTGCATCAATAGTCTTCCTCTTCGTCGTTTAAATCTCTTTTTTCATAAGCTTTTAACACCTTATTCATTCTATATAGCTCTTTTTCTAATTCTTCATAAGGTACAATTGCTTTGTTTTTATTATGATAATTATTATCTTCAATAGATAAATTTAAATATTTAGCCCACGCTTCAAATTGATGTGATAATTCTGACAATTCATCTGCTGTACATTTTCCAAATATTTCTTCTGTTATAATTAATGCTTCTATTACTTTTTCTGGTAAAACTATTGTTTTTGTTGAAGCTTCTTTTAGCTCCTTATAATTTTTTAAATATTCTTGCCTTATTGGTTCTAGTACCATACCATTATCAAAAGCACTAAACCTTTCATCGTACATTGTCTCACCATTATTTTTGCACATATATATTAATTGTGAAAAAAATAATAACTTTTGCAATTTCATATTGCCTTTAAATGTATTTGTTGGATTATCTAAATTTCTTTGAATAAACCACTCGGCTACTTTTTTTGGCTCTACAACACATGTCATTCCTATCACCTTCCTTTTTATATATTATGTTCAAATATCTCGTTTGCACTACAAGTATATCACAAAATTATGTAAATCTCAATAAGCATAACATTTACACTTTGTGAAAATATATTATCATAAACAATTAAATTGTCAATATATATTGTCAAACTAAAATCATCATCAATTTTAAGTAGTTTTATTTAACAAATGGATTTTTTCTCTATGCAGAAAAAAAAGGAGAACTTTAAAAAGTCCCCCTAAATATTCTGACGCCCGACTGCTTAATTGCAGTGGGAAAATATATTTTTATTAGTTTTGTGTATATGGTAAAACAGCAATATGTCTTGCTCTTTTAACAGCTAAAGTAATGTCTCTTTGATGTTTTGCACAAGCTCCTGTTGCTCTTCTTGGTAATATTTTACCTTTATCATTTATAAATCTTTTTAATTGATCTGCATTTTTATAATCTAATTCTAAATCCTTATCTGCACATAAAGGACATACTTTTTTTCTCATTTTTCTAAATCTTGGATTGTAATCGTCATCATTTCTGTTTCTTCTATTTTGTTTCTTATCTGCCATTTATTTCTCCCCCTTTCCTACTAAAATGGTAAATCGTCATTTGAAGTAGTTTCGAAGTCTGAATCTCCTCCAGTTGGTACAGAACCAAATGTATTATCAAAACTTCCGCTAGATTCAGAGTCTCTTCTTCCTTCTGCAAAATATGCTTCTTCTGCAACAACTTCTGTTACATAATGTTTTTGTCCTTGGTCATCATCCCAAGTTCTTGTTTGAATTCTGCCTACTATAGCAACTTGTTGACCCTTTTTAAAATATTTACTACAAAATTCTCCTAATTTGCTCCATGCTACTATGTTAATAAAATCTGCTTGTCTTTCTTCTCCTTGACGTACAAATCTTCTATTAACAGCTAATGAGAATGAAGCAACTAAAGTATTATTTGTTTGTGTATATCTTACTTCTGGATCTCTTGTTAATCTACCTATTAATTCTACTTTATTCATATTTTATACCTTACCTTTCTTTTTTATAAAGGCCCCCGTAATTATTTGTCTTTTCTTACTACGATGAATTTCATGATGTTGTCTTCAATTCTGTAATTTCTTTCTAATTCAGCTATTGAATCTGGTTTAGCTTCGAATTCAATTACAACATAATATCCTTCTTCTTTCTTTTGAATAGGATAAGCTAATTTTTGTGAACCACGTTCGTCAACAGATTCAACTTTACCATTAGTATTAATTAAATCTGTGTACTTTGTAATTAAATTTTTGATAGCTTCTTCTTCAATAGTTGGATTGATAATGATAACACTCTCGTATTTATTCATTATATTCACCTCCTCATGGTTTAATAACCCATCAACTAAATGGGTAAGGAGAAAAAAATCTTTTTTCTCAACATGGGTATTTTATCACATTTTTTATTGTTTTGCAACCAATTACTTGAAAATATTGGGATTTTATGCTAAAATAGTATTGCTGCTAAAGAAGTATTACTTAATCTTGGCAGTTTTATTTTGCTAATAGGAGATTTTATTATGTTAGATGTAATTTTAGATACATTAATTGATACCGTAAAATTAATTCCGTTTTTATTAATAACTTATATAATAATGGAATTTATAGAACATAAAACAAGTCACAAATCTAAAAATGCCATTAAAAAATCTGGCAATTTTGGACCTTTAATTGGTGGTATTCTAGGAATTGTACCACAATGTGGTTTTTCTGCAGCGGCAGCTAGCCTTTATTCCGCTAGAATTATCACTTTAGGTACATTAATAGCTGTATTTTTATCTACTTCAGATGAAATGCTTCCTATACTAATTTCAGAAGCTGTAGATATAAAAATTATTCTTTCAATTTTAGGAATTAAATTAGTTATAGCTATTATTGTCGGATTTATTATAGACTTATTCTTTAGAAAAAAATTCGAAACTTCAGAAGATGAACCAGAAATTAAAGATTTATGCGAGCATGAACATTGTGATTGCGAACATGGAATTTTTAAGTCTGCTTTAAAACATACAATAAATATTACTTTATATATACTTGTTATTTCTTTTGTTTTGAATTTAATTATACATTTTATAGGTGAAGAAAGATTATCAAGTTTATTAAATTCAACACCTGTAATAGGACCAATTATAGCCTCTTTGGTAGGGTTAATACCAAACTGTGCATCTTCCGTAATAATTACGCAATTATATTTGTCTGGCGTTTTAAATTTTGCGACAATGATTGCTGGACTTCTTGTTAATACTGGCGTTGGTTTATTAGTACTATTTAGAACAAATGAAGATTTAAAAGAAAATATAAAAATTACTGTTTTGCTATTCGCAATAGGTGTGATTTTTGGAATTATATTTGATTTAATTGGATTTAGCATATAATACTTTATTAATTATTTAAGAACAAGAAACATCCACTAAAGCATTTATTCTCGCTTTAATGGATGTTTTTATTATTGTTATTTTTTATTTGATTTCTTTTGTCTCTTTGTTAAAACAACTGCGTATCTTAATGTTACACTTTCTAAAGCTACTAATCCGACTAGAGCTATTAGTAATCCTACTGGAAGTTCACCAGTTTCTACGCTTATTGATACTGTTGCTTGGTCTGTATTATCTTTATCGTTATTATCTTTGAATCCTGGTACATTGTCTGTTTGTATTAATGATACTTCATTAATCTTGTTACCCATATTGGCTCCAGATGTATTCCAGTTTAATAATACTGTATATTCTTTTGTTTCTCCGGCTCCTATCTCTGGTATTACCTTCGTTAAGGTTCCGTTATTTACTTCCCAAGTACCATCGTTATTTGCTAAGCTCATTCCTTCTGGTAATCTGTCGCCTATTATTGCTCTACCTGAGATTTCTCCAGTGTTCTTAACTGTTATCTTGTATTCTACTTGTACACTTGTATTTTCTGTACTCTTTCTATAGATATCAACTTTTTCTAGTTTTCCATTTGTTGCACTTCTTCTCTCACCATTTACAATTATTCCTGTAATTTCCTTCTCTACTCCAATATTAAATGGCTTTGGCTCGTAATAATAGTAAACATCTATTGTATTATTTACTACATCGTTTCCGTTTTCGTCTTTTACGATTTCGACTTTCATCTTACCTTTTGGCTCTTCCGGAATTTCGACTAGTTCATAATACTCGAATTCTTTTGCTTCCGTTGTGAATTCATCATCTTTTTGTCCTTCTATTACTACTTGTGATGATTGCAATTCGCCGGTTTCTGGATTTGTTTCTTCTATTTCTTTTCCAGTTGTTTTATCTACATAGTGTACAACTACTTTTGCTGGTTGATAGTAATAGTATGTTACAACTATTTTATCTTCTGTCATCGTTCCTGTTGCGTTGTCTGGCAATACATTGTTTCCATCTTTATCTGTTGTAGCAACTACGTAACTTAAGAAGTCTTTAGCAGTTATGTTGTACTCGTCACCTACATGGCCTTCATGTAATGTTGGTTCTTCTAGCTCTTTGCCAGTTAAGATGTCTATATGGTGTTCCTCAACACCTGCAGATTTCTTTACGTAATAGTATGTTACTACAGTTTTGTTGTTTGTAATATTACCATTTTCGTCTGTTTCAACCTCTAATGTTCCGCTTGCATTTGTTGGTACTTCTATTAAGGCATAACCTTTGAATTCTTTTTGTTCTGTTGTATAACTGTCGCCTTCGTGTTTTGTATCATCAATTACCGGATTAGTTAATTCTTCACCTGTTGTTTTATCTACATAATGTACCTCTAACACTGCTTTTTTGATGTAATAGTAATTTACTGTTACAAGGTCTTCTCCCATTACGCCACTTGCGTTGCTTGGAAGTTTTGTTGTTACTAAATCATATCCTTCAAATTCTTTGCTTGGTATGTCGTAGCTTTGTCCAACTTGAACATTATGTTGTTCTGTGTATAAGATTTTTCCTGTCTTGTCATCTATGTGGTTTTCTAATAATCCTGTGTATACTGGCTCGTAGTAGTAAATTAGAGTTTGCTCTTCTTTTCTCATCTTAATTGTTGTCTGTGCTGGGCTTTCTACTAATTTGTATCCTACGAAGTCTTTTGAATTTGTTACAAATTTATCTCCTACTAAACCTTCCTTAGTTGTTGGTGCTTCTAGGTCTTTTACTATGCTTCCTGTTTCTGGATCTCTTGCCACATATCTTACTGTTGCTTTTGTATTTTGTAAGTAATAGTAAGTTACATTTGTGTCTGCAACTGTCATTGTTCCTTCTGTGTTTCCACTATCGCTTACTAATGTATAAATTTTACCGTCTTTCTCTATAGTTTCTTTGCGGTGTTCTGTGTCTGTGTTGTATTGGTCGTCTACGTGTCCATCGATTTGCTCATTGTTTGTAAGTACTAAGTTATTTGCGTCGTCTGAGTCTTCATCTTTTTCTAAGTAATGTATTATTACTTTAGCTGGTTTTAATCTGTAATAATAGATTACTTCTTGCTGACTTTCTTCGTTGTATTTCGCAATTATTCCAGTAGGCTCTCCGACTGTTGCGTCTTCGACTAACTCATATTTTTCATTCATGTTATCTGCTGGTTCTGTGCTATATGAATCGCCCTCTTTACCTTCTATTACTTTATCTGGAATTTCTGTTCCATTTGTATCTGGAACTTTATCTGTTGTAGTTGTTCCATCTGGTTTCATGATGTAATGATGTACTGTTAGTTTTCCATATTTATTTGTATTAGTTACGGTATCACCTGTTACAACGCTATCGTAGTATTTTAAATCTCCCTCTGTCTTCTCTTCTTCTGTTAGTGTATAAACTATTTCATTATTTGAAGAATCGTATTTTGGTAAGTCTTTAAACATATCATTCCA
>CALXKK010000029.1 GCA_944388935.1 uncultured Clostridia bacterium
GAATTTTGTCAAAATTTAAATTCTACTTTTTCTCTCATACTAGAATTTAGTTTTTTTATTAAGGAAATATCAAAAATAGATGATTAACTATTGACAAAACTAAAAAATACTAGTATACTAATACAGTAACTGAATTTATGCGAAAAATAAAATAGATATATAAATATCTTAATGTTAAAGGGGGGAATAAGAATGGCACAACCAAAAAGAAGATGGTCAAAACAAAGAACACATAAAAGAAGATCAACATGGAAATTAGAAACTCCAAAATTTGCAACATGTTCACATTGCCATGAACCTGTAATGCCACACAGAGTTTGCCCAACATGTGGATATTATAATGGAGAAGAAGTTGTAGTTAAGGAAACTAATACAGCAAATAATTAAAAATAATAAATGATTACAAAAAAGGACTAAAATATTAAGCAATTAGTGTTTTAGTCCTTTTTGTTTGTTTTCGTATAATTTACTCAAATATTGACTTGAATAATTAAATAGTATAAAATGTGGACGAGAGGTGAAATTAATGGCAAAACCGATTGTTGCAATAATAGGAAAACCAAATGTTGGAAAATCAACATTTTTTAATTATATAGTAGGAAAAAGAATATCAATTGTAGAAGATACACCAGGAGTTACAAGAGATAGAGTATATGGTGAAGCAAATTGGCGTGGAAGAGAATTTACATTAATAGATACAGGTGGAATAGAACCAGAATCAAATGATGAAATTTTAGTCCAAATGAGGAATCAGGCCAATATTGCAATAGATATTGCAGATGTAATTATCTTTATGACAGATATAAAACAAGGGGTAACAGCGGCAGATGAAGATATAGCAGTTATGTTGAAAAAATCAAAAAAGCCTGTAGTTTTAGTTTGTAATAAATCAGATTCTTTTGGAAAAGTGGAAGACGAAATATATGAATTCTATAATTTGGGATTAGGCGATCCATATGCAATTTCTGCAACAAATGCAAAGGGACTTGGTGATGTACTTGATGCAGTTTATGATAATCTTCCAGAAGAAAAAGAAGAAGAAAATTTAGGAACAGAAATTAAAGTAGCAGTAATAGGAAAACCAAATGTTGGAAAATCATCATTGATTAATAAAATTTTGGGTGAAAACAGAGTAATTGTAAGTAATATTGCAGGAACAACAAGAGATGCAGTAGATTCTTATTATGAAAACGAATATGGAAAGTATGTATTTATAGATACTGCTGGTATTAGAAGAAAATCAAAAGTAAATGAAAATATAGAACGATATAGTGTTATGCGTTCAAAACTAGCTATAGAAAGAGCTGATGTATGTTTAATCTTAATAGATGCAACAGAGGGTGTTACAGACCAAGATGCTAAGATAGCAGGTGAAGCACACGAGGCAGGAAAAGGCATAATAATTGTTGTAAATAAATGGGATGCTTTAGAAAAAGAAAACGGAACATTAGAAAAATATAAAAAAGAAGTATATGATAAATTATCTTATCTATCATATGCGCCAATACTATTTATATCAGCAAAAACAGGACAAAGAATAAACAAATTATTCGAAATGATAAACATTGTAGCTAATCAAAATGCAATAAGAATACCAACTTCTACATTAAATCAAATAATAAATGAGGCAGTAGCAATTAGACAACCACCAACAGATAGAGGACGTAGATTAAAAATATTATATGCAACACAAGCTTCTACTAAACCGCCAACTTTTGTAATTTTTGTAAATGTGAAAAAATTATTTCATTTTTCTTATCAAAGATATTTAATGAACCAAATAAGAAGCGAATTTGGACTTACTGGAACACCAATAAGGCTTATCGTAAGAGAAAAAGGAAAAACAATAGAAACGAAATAGGAGGAAATAATTATGGTATATGTTGTAATAGCTATTATAGCTTATTTAATAGGAAGTATTAATTTTTCAATTCTAATAAGTGAAAGAAAAGCAGGTTATGATATAAGACAAAAAGGTAGTGGTAACGCAGGTACAACAAACGTATTAAGAAACTTAGGAAAAAAATATGCTGCAATAACATTAATTTGTGATGTGCTAAAAGGTGTAGTTGCAATAGGAATTGCAGTAGTTGCAGGAAATATTGTGAAAGATGCTAATAATGCTTTATTAGTTCAAATAGCAGGAATTGCAGTTGTTTTAGGACATACATTTCCAATTTTCTTTGGATTTAGAGGAGGAAAAGGTGTTGCAACATCACTTGGTATTTTGCTAATAACTAATTGGCAAATAGGATTAATTTGTTTAGTTTTTGGAGTGGTATTAATAGCATTAACCAGAGTAGTTTCTATGGGGTCAATGGCAGCAGCAGTATTATTCCCAGTTTTGACATTGTTCATAGGAGGAGAATACTACATAGTACAAGGTTCTGGACTTGGAAATGGATATTTTATATATAGTGTAATTTTGGCTATAATAGTAATATTCAATCACAGAGAAAATATAAAAAGAATTTTAAGTGGTTCAGAAAACAAAATTAGTTTTAAGAAATAGGAGTGAAACAAATGAAAAAAATTACAATAATAGGTAGTGGAAGTTGGGGAGTAGCGTTAGCAATTCATTTAGCTAAGTTAGGACATCAAATTAAGTTATGGTCTTTTTCTGAAAGTGAAGCTGACTTAATAAATAATGAAAGAAAATGCAAATTTTTACCAAATGTAACATTGCCAGATGGAATTACATGTTATTTAAATTATAAAGATGCAATAGAAGGTTCAGATTTAATCTTACATGTTACACCATCTAAATTTACTCGTGAAAATGTAAAGAAATATAAAGAATATGTAAGCAATCAGCCAATAATTATATGTTCAAAAGGATTTGAAAAAGAAACATTATTACCATTAGATGAAGTAGTAAGACAAGAAATTCCAGATGCAAAAATAGGAGTTTTGTCAGGTCCTAGTCATGCAGAGGAAGTTTGTATTGGTATTCCAACAGTAATGGTAATAGCTTCTGAAAATGATGACGTTTTATTTGACATTCAAAACTCCTTTATGAGTCCAGAATTTAGAATATATACTTCTCGTGATGTTAAAGGTGTAGAAATAGGTGGAGCATTTAAGAATATTATAGCATTTTGTGCTGGTGTTGCAGCTGGAATGCATTTAGGAGATAATTCTTTTGCAGCGCTTATAACAAGAGGCTTAGGAGAAATCACAAGACTTGGAGTAGCATTAGGAGGCAAAAAAGAAACTTTTTATGGATTAAGTGGACTTGGAGATTTAATAGTTACTTGCTTAAGTGAGCATAGTAGAAACAGAAGAGCAGGTAAATTAATTGGAGAAGGAAAAACGATAGAAGAGGCAAAAAAAGAAGTAGGTATGGTAATAGAAAGTATAGATAATATTGAAGCTGCTTATGAATTAGCAAAAATTCACAACATAGAAATGCCAATAGTGGATAGCGTATATGATATACTTTATAATAATTTAGATCCTAAAAAGGCAGTTACTATGCTAATGACACGTGATAAAAAATTTGAGTAAAGGAGATTTTATTATGGATTTTTTTGATAAAATTGGAAAAAAAGCATCAGAAACATACAAGGTTACAGCTGAAAAAACAAGTAAAATCGCAAAAGAAACAAAACTAAAGATGTCAATTAACACATATAAATCAAATGCTGAAGAAGTATACAAAGAAATAGGTAAAATAGTTTATCAAAAATATGCAGCACAGGAAGAAATGCAAATAGAAGACATAAGTGATGAACTTAACAAATTAGATACAATAAATGAACAAATAGATATTGCAAATAAAGAAATAATGAGTCTAAAAGATAAAATTAAATGTAAAAATTGTAATTACGAAATGGACGAAGATTTTGATTATTGTCCAAAATGTGGTACAAAACAAGATAAATAGGAGCGATAACATGAAATTAGTAATACAAAGAGTAAAAAAAGCACAAGTTGAAGTGGATAACAGTGTTGTAGGTAAAATAGACAATGGATATATGGTGTTGTTAGGAGTTAAAAAGGGAGATACAAAGGAAAATGCGGATTATTTATCTAGAAAATTGTGTAATTTAAGAATATTTGAAGACGAAAACGGAAAAATGAATTTAAGTATAAAAGATGTGGATGGAGAATTACTTATAATTTCACAATTTACTTTATATGGTAACACAAAAGATGGTAATAGACCTAGTTTTATAGAAGCAGAAGAACCAGAAAAAGCAAATGAGTTATATGAATATTTTATGGAAAAATGCAAAGAAAACGGAATAAAAAAAGTAGAAAAAGGAATATTTGGAGCACATATGGAAGTTTCATTAATAAATGATGGACCAAATACAATAATAATGGAAAAATAATTATTAATATGGAAATCGTTCAAACATATACTTAATGATTAAATCAGCATTATAATCGGTAATATTAATTAAAATTCCAGGGTCGAGAGAAATCCACATTCCGATTTTATATTTATAGTTATTATCAATAAAACCACCAATGATATCAACAATCTCTATGGGATTGTTGTATTTTTTTGACCAATATAAGTCATCTTTTAAATTAACCGGCTCATTAAAAAAACTTTCTAAAAAATTTTTAATGTCGCCAACTTTAGTACTATATAAATTTACACTTACCAACGTAAAAAACTCCTTTTAAAATATTATTTGTATTAAAAAAATATTTATGCATTAGTATACAAAAGCATTTTTTGGAAATAATATGAAAAAAAGCTTTTTGGAGGAAATATGATTAAGAAAAGTATAAAAACATTAATTATTATATTTTTAGTATGCATAATGATATTTTCCATTTCAGGTTGCTCTAAACAAAAGACAGACGAAGAAGAGTTGCAGGAAAAAAATATGTCAGAAATAGAATATCTAGATAATTATATAATGCTAATGCTAAATAGTATGAATGATATTGATTTAAAACAATATGATGCAAAAATAGAAAAAACAGAAAATTTAAATGAAGTTTTAGCTTCAGATGAAGAAACTTCCAGTGAAGACTCCGGAAATAATATAGTGCAATATACTATGGTGCCTAATATGATTTTAAATTCTGATAAAACTATTAATTGGGATAATTTAAAAATAGAAGTAGAAAATTTAAACAATATTTGGCCTTCAATAATAGTGGATTTATACAAGGCTGATGTTGATAATAATAAATTAACAGAATTTAGTGATTTAATTAATACTTGCCTTAGTAACGTAAAAGCAGAAAATAGAGCAGAAACACTTAATAGCTTGTCAAAATTATATGAATATATACCTGTTTTTTTGGAAAAAGTCGAAAATAATGAACAAAAAATAGCTGTATCTAAAACTAAAGTAGAAGTAATGCGTGCATATGTAAATATAGATTTAGAAAATTGGGATGGTTTAAAAACTAATCTAGAAGCAGCAGTTCAAAATTTTGAACCTGTAGTAAATAATACAAATGATTCAGAAAAAGAATATAATATAAGTAAATCTTATGTATTACTTCAGGAATTTAAAAATGCAGTAGACACACATGATAAAGATTTACTATTTATAAAATACAAAAACTTGATGGAAGAATTGATAATACTGTAGTTGACATTTTTTAAAAAGATGTTAAAATAAAATAAGAGTAAATTAGACAGTCGCGTATAGCAAGGTCGAAAGGCAGCGTACGAGGAAAGTCCGGGCTCCATAGAGCAATGATGCTGGATAACGTCCAGTGAGGGAAACCTTAAGGAAAGTGCAACAGAAAATAACCGCCTATTTAGGTAAGGGTGAAAAGGTGAGGTAAGAGCTCACCGCAGGTATGGTGACATACCTGGTCAATGTAAACCCCATCTGGAGCAACACCGAGCTTGAGGGTTAAGACTGCTCGTCGTCCTCTTATTGGTGGCTTGAGCCATATGGTAACATATGGAATAGATAAATGACTGTCCACGACAGAACCCGGCTTACAGATTTACTTATATATCAAAAATAGGCTGTAGATGCAGCCTATTTTTGCATTTCTAGTATTTTATTCATATCATCAAATAATGGTGCTTCTAATGTTATAATTTTTTTACTTACAGGATGAACAAAAGTAATTTTATAGCTATGTAGAGCTTGTCTATTAATTAGTTTAGAAGGATGACCATACAAAGTATCTCCTAATACGGGATGATTTATATAACTAAAGTGTACTCTTATTTGATGAGTTCTGCCAGTTTCTAACACAATATGTACTAAGGAAAGATTGTTAAAAGTTTTTAGTAGATTATAATGTGTAATTGCTCTGTCGCCTTTTGGGGCAACACATCTTTCTATAATACTTCCTTCTTTTCGTGCAATCGGGTAGTCCAATGTTCCAGATTTATTTGGTAAAATTCCTTCTACGATTGCTAGGTATTCTTTTTTGAATTCTTTAGTTTTCATTTGTCTTATTAAACATTCTTGTATATATTCATTTTTAGCAAAAATTACAAGGCCAGAAGTATTTCTGTCCAATCTATTTACAATTCTAATTTTTTTCTTTAATTTTAATTTATCAAAATAAAATTTAACTCCATTGGATAAACTATCATTATAATGTAAAATTGAAGGATGAATTGCAATACCAGCAGGTTTGTTTATAACAAGTAAATATTCATCTTCAAAAATAATATCTAAAGGTATCTCGGTTGCAACAATATTAGAATTATCTTCCTCAAAATCAATTAGTACAGAAACTGTATCGCCCACAGTTACCGGCTTTTTTGTATATGTTGGAAGATTATTCAAATAAATTTTATTTGCCTTCTTTAATCTCGTAATTAATCTGTCAGATAAAAGTAATTGTTCTTTTAATACATGAAGAACATTATCAAATCTATCAGTTTCACGTATTTTATATGATAAATTCATAAAATCACCAAATATATTATAAGAGAATTCGTGAAAAATGCCAATATTAATATCAAAATTACTTGATTTTTAAATGGAAATATAGTAAAATATGGAAAGCGACCTTTTACTTAGCTATAGGATATAACACACCTAACTTTAGCTCAGTTTAAGGAATAAAAATTATGGGAGGTGCAAAAAATGACAAAGGAAAGAAAACAAGAAGTTATTAATACTTATAAAAGAGATGAAAAAGATACTGGTTCTCCAGAAGTACAAGTAGCTCTTTTAACAGAAAGAATTAATGAACTAACAGAACATTTAAAAGTTCACAAAAAGGATAATCATTCTAGAAGAGGACTTTTAAAAATGGTTGGTAAAAGAAGAAATTTATTAAACTATTTAGCTAGAAAAGATGTTCAAAGATATAGAGATTTAATAGCAAAATTAGGTTTAAGAAAATAGTATACAACTTTAGGGCGTTATCATTACGCCCTAAAATGGTATATAGGAAAAATGGTTATAACTGTAGAAACAGTTTTAACATAAATACTTATTTATTATATTAGAAGGTAGCTTGTATTCTGAACTATTTAAGATAATTTAGAATAGAGGTTACGTCTAATAATAAATAAGTAAATTTAATTATTAGAGGAGAGATGAAAATGTATAAAGTTTATGAAACAGAACTTGCAGGAAGAAAACTTACATTAGAAACAGGTAAACTTGCAGGCTTAGCAAATGGAAGCGTTTTAGTAAGATATGGAGATACAGTAGTATTAGTAGATGTTACTGCATCAAAAGAACCAAGGGATGGAATAGATTTCTTCCCATTATCAGTAGATTATGAAGAAAAATTATATGCAGTTGGAAAAATACCAGGTAGCTATTCTAAAAGAGAAGGAAAACCAAGTGATAAAGCAATACTTACATCAAGAGCAATAGAT
The DNA here is from genome assembly GCA_944388935.1 of uncultured Clostridia bacterium. Classification (GTDB taxonomy): domain Bacteria; phylum Bacillota; class Clostridia; order TANB77; family CAG-508; genus Merdicola. The sequence goes on from CALXKK010000029.1 coordinate 7,781, forward strand.
AGACCTTTAAGACCATTATTCCCAAAGGACTTTAGAAATGATGTATGTGTTGTAGCAACAGTTCTTTCAGTAGAACAAGATAATCAACCAGAAATATGTGCTATGATTGGTGCATCTGCAGCACTTTCTATATCAGATATTCCATTTGGTGGACCAACAGCAGCAGTAGCAGTTGGATATGTAAATGATGAAATAATTATTAACCCAACAGAAGAACAAAGAAACAACAGTAGATTAACACTTACAGTTGCTGGAACTGAAGAAAAAATAACAATGATAGAAGCTGGTGCAGACGAAATACCAGACGATATTATGCTAGAAGCAATAAAAGAAGCACATGTCGAAATTAAAAAATTATGTGCATTCATAAGCAAAATGAAAGAAGAAATAGGAAAACCTAAATTTGAATATAAATCATTTGCAGTTGATGAAGAAATATATAAAGAAGTAGAAGCAAACTTCGAAGACAAGATGCATGAAGCAATTCAAGCTGTAGATAAAGAAGTAAGAGATGACAATATCGATAAATTAACAGATGAAATAGTAGAATATTTCACAGAAAAAGTCGGAGAAGAAAAAACAGAAGAAATTATGCCAGATATCGCAACAAGTATTCATGACTTAGAGAAAAAATGTGTAAGAGCAATGATATATAATGAGCATAAAAGACCAGACGGAAGAAAGATTGATGAAATTAGACCACTTTCATGTGAAGTTGGATTACTTCCAAGAGTACATGGTAGCGCATTATTTACAAGAGGACAAACACAAGTATTATCTGTTGCAACATTAGGAATGGTATCAGAAGAACAAGATTTAGATGGAATAGATACACAAGAACATAAAAGATATATGCATCAATATAACTTCCCAAGCTACAGTGTAGGAGAAGCAAGACCATCAAGAGGACCAGGAAGAAGAGAAATAGGACATGGAGCTTTAGCAGAAAAAGCATTGGTTCCAGTTATTCCAAGCGAAGAAGAATTCCCATATGCAATAAGAGTTGTATCAGAAGTTTTATCTTCTAATGGTTCAACATCACAAGCAAGTATTTGTGCAAGTACATTAGCTTTAATGGACGCTGGTGTTCCAATAAAAAGACCAGTTGCAGGAATTTCTACTGGACTTATAACAGCACCAGATGGTTCAGACTATGTAATGTTAACAGATATACAAGGAATAGAAGATTTCTTTGGTGATATGGACTTTAAAGTTGGTGGAACAGAAAAAGGAATAACAGCAATACAAGTTGATATAAAAATAGATGGTTTAACATATGACATAATTAAAGAAGCTTTCGAAAGAACAAGAAAAGCTCGTAAATATATTCTAGAAGAAATTATGTTAAAACAATTACCTGAGCCAAGAAAAGAAATTTCAAAATATGCACCAAAAATTATTGGTATGAAGATTAAAGTAGATAAAATAAAAGATGTAATAGGAACTGGCGGAAAAACAATTAATAAAATAATTGATGAAACAGGTGTTAAAATAGACATTCAAGAAGACGGACAAGTATTTATTTATTCTTCAGACGAAAGCCAAGCTGAAAGAGCTAAAGAAATTATAGAAGAAATAGTAAGAGAAATAGAAGTTGGACAAGTATATACAGGAAAAGTATTAAAAGTAATGAATTTCGGTGCTTTCGTAGATTTAGGCGCTGGAAAAGAAGGATTAGTTCATATTTCAAAAATCTCAAATGAAAGAATTAAAAATATAGAAGATGTAATTCATGAAGGAGACGTAGTTAAAGTAAAAGTAATAGAAATAGATGACCAAGACAGAATAAACTTATCTATGAAAGATGTAGAGGAAGATAAAAAATAAAATATTAAGAAATTATTAAATTTTGTCAAAAGTTGCAAAAATAGTATAAAGGTAGTATAATTGAAATTGTAGTGAATAATATAGAATAAATAAGAAAAAAAGAGAGGGAAGAAATGGAATATTTATATATAGTTCAACAAGCGTTAGTTTGGGTACTTACTATATTTTGGTTATACCAATTAATGATAAGTATTTGTTCGCTTGTAAAATTAAAAGAAAAACCTTTACTAATAAATAAAAATCATAAATTTATGGCAATTATTCCTGCACACAATGAAGAAGCTGTAGTAGGCAACTTAATAGAAAGTTTAAAAAATCAAGATTATCCTAAAGATTTATATGACATATATGTAATTGCAGATAACTGCACAGATAACACTGCAAAGATTGCTAGAGAAAAGGGAGCTATTGTATACGAAAGATTTGATAGCGAAAAGAAGACAAAAGGTTATGCATTACAATGGTTCTTACAACAAAAAATACAAGAAAATGCTCCATATGATGCTTTCTTTGTATTTGATGCAGATAATATAGTAGATAAAGGCTTTATAAAAGCAATGAACAAAAAATTATGTCAAGGTGAAGATGTAGTTCAAGGATACAGAGACATAAAGAACCCAACAGATAGCTGGGTAACAGCAGGATATGCAATATTCTATTGGACAATGCACCGTTTCTATCACTTAGCAAGATATAATTTAGGATTATCACCATTATTAAATGGTACAGGTTTTATGGTAAGATTTGATGTAATAAAACCAAATGGTTGGGATACCCAAACATTAACAGAGGATATTGAATTCTCATTAAAAAGAATTATTAAAGGTAAAAAACTTGGTTGGGCAACAGATGCAATAGTATATGATGAACAACCAGTAGGATTTAGACAATCTTGGTCACAAAGAACAAGATGGAGTGTTGGACATATTCAATGTATTCAAAAATACACCAAAGACCTTGCAAAGGGTGTTAAGAAATATAAAACATTAATGAATTTTGATGGATTACTATATATATTAGGAAGTATTCCAATGTTTGTAGTTACTTTAATTTTACTATTAATAAATGCAATTATGTATTTAAATAATGGTATGACAACAATGGACTTAATAATAAATTATGCAAGATATATTATACCAACATTCTTCTTACCAATATTAAGTGGTATCTTAATAATGAAGTTGGATAAAAGACCAATAAAACCTATGATAAAAGGATTATTATGTTATCCATTATTCTTAGGATCATGGCTTTTAATAAACTTTAAAGTACTATTTAAGAGAGACACAAAATGGGAGAAAATCGACCACGTTAGAGATATTAAAATTAACGAAGTTCAAGAAAATCCTGAACTTGAAAAAGTATAAGAAAGCAATAAAAATAGTATTAGAAAGTAATCATAGAGATTGCTATGAAAGGAACGAAAGTTCCAGTTGAATTGCTATGAAAGGCAACTAGTTAGAAATGATTAGTTGCCAGTTTTTTGTTTTCATAAAAATTTCTTGACTTACAAATAAAATGGTTGTAAAATAGATTTATATTTATAAAAAATGTATAAGAGACAAAGTAAAATGAAGGTTACTACAAGAGAGAATTGGTCGTGGGCTGAAAGCCAATTTTAGAAAACGCATTCGAAAAACTACCTCTTTTAGCAAAAGCTAAGCATTTTAAAATTTTTTATATCATCTTAAAATCAAGTAAAAAATGGGATGGAACCGTGCGATATAGCACTCCTATGGATGATTATAGCCATAGGAGTGTTTTTCTATGGCAGAAGGAGGGATATAAATGATTAAAGTAAGCTTAAAAGATGGATCTATTATGGAGGTGGAGAAAGGAACAGCCATAATAGACGTAGCAAAAAAAATTAGCGAAGGATTGGCAAGAGTAGCTACTTGCGGAGAAGTGGATGGACAAGTTAAAGACTTACGTTTTGAATTAAACGAAGACTGCAATCTAGTTATCCATACTTTCCAAGATGATGATGAAGAAGGAAAGAAAGCATATTGGCATACAACTTCACACATCATGGCACAAGCAATAAAAAGATTATATAAGGACGTAAAATTAACAATAGGTCCTGCCATAGAAAATGGATTCTATTATGACTTTGATACAGAAAAACATTTTTCAGAAGATGATTTCGAAAAAATAGAAGAAGAAATGAAAAAAATTATAAAAGAAGATTTACCAATAGAAAAATTCACTTTATCAAGAGAAGAAGCAATTAAATTCATGAAAGAGCATGATGAACCTTACAAAATAGAATTAATTGGAGATATACCAGAAGGTGATGAAATATCATTTTATAAGCAAGGTGAATTTGTAGACCTTTGTGCAGGTCCACACTTAATGAGCACAGGAAAAGTAAAGGTTGTAAAACTATTATCTGCATCAGGTGCATACTGGAGAGGTAATGAGAAAAATAAAATGCTTCAAAGAGTTTATGGAATATCATTCCCTAAAAAGTCTCAACTTGAAGATTATTTAAAACTATTAGAAGAAGCAAAGGAAAGAGACCACAGAAAATTAGGTAAAGACTTAGATTTGTTTATGACACATGAACTTGTAGGTGCAGGACTTCCAATGTATTTACCAGATGGTGCGACAATAAGAAGAATTCTAGAAAGATATATTCAAGATAAAGAGATTGAATTAGGATATAAACATGTATACACACCATCACTTGCAAATGTAGATTTATACAAAACAAGTGGACACTGGGACCACTATAAAGAAGATATGTTCCCAGTTATGAAAATGGATAATGAAGAAATGGTATTAAGACCAATGAACTGTCCACATCATATGTTAATTTACAAAAATAAATTACATTCATATAGAGATTTGCCAATAAGAATTGGAGAATTAGCACATGACTTTAGATATGAAGCAAGTGGAAGTGTTTGCGGATTAGAGAGAGTTAGAGAGATGTGCCAAAATGATGCTCATTTATTTGTAAGACCTGACCAAATAAAAGACGAAGTTGGAAAAGTTATCAATTTAATTTTCGAAGTATATCAAAAAGACTTTGGATTCCCAGCATCAGCATTTAAATTTAGATTATCTTTAAGAGATAAGAAAAATGTAGAAAAATATATAGACAATGATGAAATGTGGGAGACAGCAGAAAGTCAATTAAGACAAATATTAACAGAATTAAATATAGATTTCTACGAAGCAGAAGGCGAAGCAGCATTCTATGGACCAAAGATTGATATACAAATAAGAACAGCATTAAACCATGATGTTACAATTCCAACATGTCAATTAGACTTCGCATTACCAGAGAGATTTGATTTGGAATATATAGGAGAAGATGGAAAGCCACATAGACCAGTTGTAATCCACAGAGCAATTTTAGGTTCTTCAGATAGATTTATGGCATTCTTATTAGAAGAAACAAAAGGAGCTTTACCACTATGGGTAGCACCAACACAAGCAAAAGTATTACCAATTTCAGATTCACAAGTAGACTATGCAAAGAAAATAGAAGAAAAATATAGAAAAGCTGGAATAAGAATAGAAGTTGATGATAGAAACGAAAAAATAGGATATAAGATTCGTGAAGCACAATTAAAGAAAATACCATATATGTTAGTTGTTGGAGATAAAGAAATTGAATCTAATACAGTTTCTGTAAGATCTAGAAAAGAAGGAGATATTGGTGCAGTAGATGTGGATGAATTCTTAGAGAGAATGCAAAAAGAGATAGCTAGCAAAGCAAGATAATTTTGAATAAGGTAGCCTATAAAGGTTACCTTATTTTTGCGCATAAAATTAAAATATTTTACATAAATAACCCTTGACTATAGGTTTAAAATAGATATGTCACAAGTAATATGAAAAAATATTGAAAGAGAGTACCAAAAATGATATTGTTTA
>CALXKK010000030.1 GCA_944388935.1 uncultured Clostridia bacterium
TTAAACAATATCATTTTTGGTACTCTCTTTCAATATTTTTTCATATTACTTGTGACATATCTATTTTAAACCTATACTACCATTTTTCATCGTTACATATTAATAATAAATTATTATAATAATTTTTATTAATCAATATTTTCTAAAAAATTCTTTTAAATCTGCAAAGTCCTTTATTTTCAAGCTTTTAAAGGTGTGACACATGAGAATCGATTTTAAGCCATTTTTATTTAAAACTAATATAACTTCATTGCTAAAAATGGCATATTTTTACCATATTTATCATATTTATGTATTTTAATTGAAATTATGTAAAAAATATAATATAATAGTATGGTATTTTTTAGGAGGAACGAAAAATGGAAAAAGTTATGTTAAAAGATTTATATACACAAAGGGAAAAATACAAGGATAAAAATATTATTATCGAAGGATGGGTTCGTACAATTAGAGATTCAAAATCTTTTGGATTTATAGAATTAAATGATGGAACTTTTTTTAAAAATGTTCAAATAGTTTTTAATAGTGATTTATCTAATTTTAATGATATTTGTAAATTAACTTTAAGCTCTACTATTAAAGTTGAAGGTAAATTTATATTAACAGAAGGCGCTAAGCAACCCTTTGAAATTCAAGCAACTAAAGTAGAAATTGAATGTTTGTCTGGCAATGATTATCCATTACAAAAGAAGAGACATTCATTCGAATACTTAAGAACTATTGCACATTTACGTCCTAGAACCAATACATTTTATGCTGTATTTCGTGTTAGAAGTGCGTTAGCATATGCAATTCATAAATTCTTCCAAGAAAAAGGATTTGTATATGTAAATACACCATTAATTACAGCTAGCGATGCTGAAGGTGCAGGCGAAATGTTTAATGTGAATTCATTTGACTTAAATAACATACCAAAAGATGATAAAGGAAATGTTGACTTTTCTAAAGATTTCTTTGGAAAACTAGCACATTTAACTGTTAGTGGGCAATTAAATGTTGAGACATTTGCAGAAGCTTTCTGTAATGTTTATACATTTGGACCAACATTCCGTGCGGAAGATTCTAATACAGTTAAACATGCTGCAGAATTTTGGATGGTTGAACCAGAAATATGCTTTGCAGATTTGCAAGATGATATGAATCTAGCTGAAGAAATGATTAAATACATCTTTAAATACGTTATAGATAATTATCCAGAAGAAATGGAATTCTTTAATAATTTTGTAGATAAAGGTCTATTAGATAGATTAAATAATGTTATAAATTCAGATTTTGCAAGAATAACATATACTGACGCTGTTGCAGAACTTGAAAAACATAACGATGAATTCGAGTATAAGGTTAGTTGGGGTGTTGATTTACAAACAGAACATGAAAGATATTTATGTGAAAAAGTATTTAAAAAGCCTGTATTTGTAACTGATTACCCAAAAGATATTAAAGCATTTTATATGAAATTAAATGATGATGGAAAGACTGTTGCAGCTGCTGATTTATTAGTACCAGGAATTGGCGAGATAATTGGTGGAAGCCAAAGAGAAGATGATTACAATATATTGTTAAATAGAATTAAAGAATTAAATATTCCATTGGAAAATTATAATTGGTATTTAGATTTAAGAAAATATGGTAGTTGTAAACATGCTGGATTTGGACTTGGTTTCGAAAGAGCTATTATGTATTTAACAGGAATGCAAAATATACGTGATGTTATACCTTTCCCAAGAACACCAAGAAATTGCGATTTTTAATTGTTTGCATGACCAACTATATAATTAATATATAAGCAAATAAAGTAATCCCCTATCTTTTTTATAAGAGATAGGGGATTTAATTAAATTATGTGAAAGGAACTAGAATGCTCCAGCTCCCCCACCTCCGCCTCCGCCTCCACCGGAGCCGGAACCAGAATAACCTGTAGAAGAATTAATTGAACTTGTAAATGAATGTGAATATGAAGACATACATAAAACTGGATATGTTAAATATATCTGGTCATCTGTATATCCTTTATTTATTAATTCTTCTTTGAATTCTTTAGATACTTTTTCAGCAATTCCAAATAATGAAGCAAATACTAAATATTCGTTCCATAGCTTTACTTCTAAAGGATATCTATCTTTTATTAAACTATAATCTTTTAAATATTTAAATAATCCATATAATTCTTTTGCATCTTCATTATATTCATCTTTTACAGCTTTATATTTATCATTAAGTATACTTATTAGCACACAAGAAGATAACAAAATAGCCATTACACCAATAAACATTTCTGCAAATTTATCATTACTAGATGGATTTATAAATAAAACATTAATAGCCAATAACAAAATAAGTATTATCATCGTAACAAATGCAAACTTAATTGTTTTATTTGGTATTTGTTTATACATATCTTTAACAGTTATTAATTTATTTCTTCTTGCAGTAGTAATTTGATTAATTAATTTTCTATTTTTTGATATCTCTTTAAACCTATCATTTAATTCTATTGTTTTATCTAAATATTGATTAACGTCAAATCTGAAAGTTAAATTATCAGAAAATAACATAGATAAAACTTGAACTTCATATGGTTGTAATGTAGTATAATCATAATCTTTAATTAAAGATAAATTATAATCGTATTTAATTTTGCCTTTTCTTTTAGGATTAGATGAAGTTTCCATATTTAAAGCTTTTTTATTTACTAAATCTAAAATTGTAGCAATAATTAAATTTGAACTTAATGCATCTGTATTTTTAGCTGGTAATAATAATTGATATTCTAACAGATTTAATTTATTTGGAATATCCCTATAATAATCTGCTTTTTTAACTGAAAATTTGTATTTCTTTGTTCTTATACTACTATATACAATAAATATTACAAATAAAACTACAGCGACAATTGCTATTACTATATTTATATTAATATGTAAATAATATCTGTTATTTCCTTTAGACATTTTATTTTCTATTTTATCAAGAGTAGTAAAATCATAATTAGTATCATATTTTTTAGTACAATCCATTACATTATTATTTGGAAAAACAATTCTAACATCAAAAGGAGTGTGTGGTGAAATCTCATCATTAACGCTAAGTGTAATACAATTACTACTTTCATAAGTTTTAGTACTTATATTTTCTTGTTTAGTAGCATATGTATGCGGAAAATATTTGGATTCACTAACAGTACTTCCGTCTGGTAGATGTATTTCTAGTTGAAAATATTTTATCTCTTCTTCGATACCACTGCCAATAAAATTATAGTATACTTCGCTCATATCATTATATTGAACTGCAACATCTTCAATATCATAAGAATATGATACTGTTTGAGAGCTACTTGAAGTAACTGGTGAATAAACTTTTATATTATAACCTTTTTCCTTATTTGTATTAACGTCTTCAACGGTATATACTCCAGAGTCACCATTATTTGCTGAATCTACTTTCTTATATCTTTGATGGTCGCCAATAGATTTTGATACAAAAACTGTTAAATTTTTAATTCCACTTGCTTGATACCTTGGAGACTCTGGCTCCATTGTGTCATCTTTTTTCGTTTGGTAATAATATCTTAAATCACGTGTTAAACCATTTGCAGCACTAGAAAATATATATGTAAATCTTTCGTCAATGTGCATGCTTCCATCTTGGTTAATATATGCATCTACATAATAGTCGCTAATAAAATATGATGGTGAACTACTATCAGCAAATACTAGACTAGGTAAAAATAATATTATTAAGAATACTAAGACAATAAAGCTTGTACAAATTCTTTTAGTATGTTTCATAGAACATCCCCCTATTCCCTACTTTATTTAAATCTTCTTAAATAAACATCAATTTTATCTAAAAATTCTGCATTATTCTTTGTTGATATCATTTGAGAAATTATATTTTCTGTAACATCAGCTACTGGTAAATTATTTAAAGCTTTACGCAATGCATATACAGTTTCTATTTCTTTTGGTGTAAGTAATAAATCTTCTCTTCTTGTACCAGATTTATTAATGTCAATTGCTGGGAAGATACGTTTTTCTGAAAGTTTTCTGTCTAGATGTACTTCCATATTTCCTGTACCTTTAAATTCTTCAAATATTACATCGTCCATTCTACTACCTGTTTCTATTAAAGCTGTTGCAAGTATTGTTAAGCTTCCACCATTTTCTATATTTCTTGCAGCTCCAAAGAATTTTTTAGGTTTGTGTAATGCATTCGGATCAAGTCCTCCAGATAAAGTCCTTCCAGATGAAGGTATAACTAAGTTATATGCTCTAGCAAGTCTTGTAATACTATCCAATAAAATAACTACATCTTTACCTTGTTCTACTAGTCTTTTTGATCTTTCTATAACCATTTCAGCTACTTTAACATGATGTTCTGGTAATTCATCAAAAGTAGAATATATTACTTCTCCATTTATAGAACGTTTCATATCTGTAACTTCTTCTGGTCTTTCATCTATTAGTAATACAATTAATTCTATTTCTGGGTTATTTTTAGAAATGGAATTAGCAAACTTCTTTATTAAAGTTGTTTTACCAACTTTAGGAGGTGCAACTATCATACCTCTTTGGCCTTTACCAATAGGACTAATTAAATCTATTATCCTCATTGCATATTCTTTAGGATCAGTTTCCAATTTAATTCTTTCATTTGGATAAATTGGTGTTAAATCATCAAATTTCTTTCTTCTATATGCTTTTTCTGGAGCTTCTCCATTAACTTCTCCAACGAAAATTAATGATGGAAATCTTTCGCCTTCTTTTGCCATTCTTGAGATACCTTTAATTTGGTCTCCAGTATCTAATTTAAATCTTCTAATTTGAACAGGTGAAATATATACATCGTTTGGAGTAGATAAATAATTTTCTCCTCTTAAAAAACCATAACCATCTGGTAAAACCTCTAATATACCTTCAGCAATCTTATCATCGCTATTTGTAATTTTGTAAGATGTATTGCCATCTACTATAACATTTTCGTGTTGTTCACTTTCATTATTTTTTGAATCTTCTTTTTCATCTTTAATATTTTCATTTAATAAGTCAATTAATTCACTTTTCTTGTATTTTGAATAGCCCTTAATATTTTTGTTTTTTGCAAGCTCTCTTAATTCACTTAGACTATAATCTTCTAAGTTCATAAAATCCCTCCTATATTTAATTATAATAATTATGTGAGAAATCATATTATTAGATTAAAAGTTAGAATAGAAAAATAAATGGATAAAAGAATAATTCATTTTAATATATATCTGTTATTAATTGAAGAATATCAAAAATTAAATAATTAATAACAGATATATATGTATAAGTCTTTGGAATCCTATTATTAATATCTTAAAATTTATTTATTTGCATCAACATAAACTCTTTCATTTGGTAAATACATATCTAATTTATCTCTTGCGATTTGTTCTATGTATTCATCAGAATTAATATTTGCTTCCATATCTGCCAATTCATTTTTATATTCTTGTTGGTCTTGAATTTGTGAAGACACATAACTTTGTTCTGATTTATAAGAATTTAATGTTTTTTGTTGATTAATAATAACATAAATAAAATAAGATAATACAATAAAAATTATAATAACTTTTAATATTTTTTTATTTCTAAAAACGTTTTTCATAAATATATTTTCTCTCCTATAATCAATTCTAATTCATTATACATTATAATTGTTTTTTTGTATAGTTTTTTTTGATTTATTTTTACATTTTTTCAAAATATTTACTATCAAATTGTAAAATTTTTTTAATATTGATAAAAAAATATATAATACTTTTTTTATTGGCATTAATAGTTTTAATAAAACATTATTTACTAATTTAGTTAATAAAAGTATATAGATTAATATACCTATAGAAAGTCCAATAAAGAGATAAAATCTTAATTCCCCATTATTAAACCTAAAAATTGATATCATTATTAAAAATCCTGCAATTATCCAAAATAAGATGTCTTCTATATATGTAATTACATTACTCGTTTTAAATGCTTTTCTTAGTATTCTAAATATATCAAAAACAAATGCAATAATTATTCCTAGTACAATAAATATAAAAAAATTATAAACCTGTAACATACAAAACCTCTATACTACTTAAAAATTTTGCTAAAAATACTTTCGCCTTTTCTTTCTTCTGTATCTTGACTATAATTAATGCTAGATATACTGCCCTCTATCTTTACTTCACTTTCATCTATATTTAATTTATTTATTCTTAAATTTGAACCTTTTACTGTAAGCATTCCCAGCTCAGTAGAAAGAATAACTACTTGGTCATCAAAGCTTAAAATATCATTAATTCCAGTAATATTTAATTTTTCTCTATTTTCTAAAACAACATTTTGCATAACATGAATGTTGGTTTGATTTCTTTCATCGATCATAACTCGTACCTCCTTAAATATATATATTCAAGTTGTACAAAAAATATGACTGCAAATATGCATAAAATTTGAAGTTTATGTAAATTTATGATATAATAATAAGTACCTTTTAGGTAGCAATATCAAAGACAGACTGACTTTGATAGCCTTTAAGGAGTTTATTACTAATACACTCTTAAAGAAAGGAGTTTGAAAATTAGTTCGTTCTAAGAAACACACAACTATTGGAGGTTATATGAGACCAGAATTGTTGAACTTAATGCCTAAGCGGTTTTACTGCCTAGGCGAATGGCACAACTGGAGCAGGTACAAGAACAGGAACAACAAGCCCTTGTCATCTTGCACCGTTGTAGACCCAGCGCACCTGACTTTCAAAGACAATGAAGGTCATTCCCATCGTGTGGATCTCTATTTCCATGATGGGAAATTGTGGTTTGCAGTTGATGGCGTCGATGGGATGATTTCAGTTTCTGATATCAACGAAGATCCTGAGCTTGCAACAGCCATGTTCGAATATAATGACTTCGGTCAGATATTCCAATTTGGCTTTGGCTTCTACCTTCCTGATTATCAGAAGGTTGTCGGATTCGAGAACAGCGATTCCGATGATGATGCTGGACATAGTCATCTGTACGACATCTATGACTAATCAACATTTGGAGATGAAATGAACAAACTGTTCCTATGTGCAAAGCCAGATGCTGTTATCTGCCCTTTTTGTGGGAAGAAGATTTACAGCTATGATATGCACTTTACTAGGCTCAGCACATACACCGGTGGGCAATCCAAGCTCAGGATTCGGTGTAAGGAGTGCGATGAATGTGGTGAATGCTGTGGGCACAAGTTCTGGATTTATTTCTCCGGAACTGACATGCACTACTTCATCGATGGTGTTAAAGGCAAACTGCTGATTTCCGAGATTGTAGAAGATCCGGCAAACCAGCAACTGACTTTCAGCGTCGAACTCCCTGCTCCCGAAGAACTATGCAAATGTGCTGAACTTAATCCACCCGAACGCTTCCTTAACCCTCTCTGTTTCAAGAGAGTATTTAAGAAGGGTACAATCCAGAGTGGTTTCGTGCTCACTCCTTGTGAGTATGATAAGGTTCAGCTCCAGATTGCAAACAGCCACAAGGATTAGCATCTCCTGGCAAGCCACATAGTAGACTTGTTAAAGATGCCTGCGAACGATTTTCGCTCCACCACCCCGAGATACTGCAAAGTGTTTCGGGGTGGTTCTTTATTTTATTCCCACAGCTATAATTTAATAAAGTCAACAAAAAAAGAAATAGCTTTTAAACTATTCCTTTTTTAAAATTATTCATTTACTACTTCCCTATCTTCAGCTTGTTGTTTTAATCTTAAATATCCAAGTTCTTCCCATCTATTATATGCTAAGTTTAATCTAAATAATAGCTTAGGTTTAGCTCCTGCCCTGTTTTTATCTACAACACAAGCATAATATCTAACATCTGGGTCATCATATTCTATAAGGTCATAAGCTTGTTTATCCATTTCTTCTATAGTATATTCATAATCTTTAAAATTCTCACGATTAATTTGTTTTACTAGACAAAGTGTATCTAATACCTCTTTTACTGTTCTACTAGCTTGCAAATCATTAATTGTTAAATTTATAGGCCATGTTGGAGTTTCTGTTAATTGCAATGTAGAAAATATAAACATATTAAAATTTTGAGCAACATTAGAAAGAATTGTAGCAGTTTTCTTAACTTCTTCCCCTATTCCTATATGTTCTGTATCAGTTTTTAATGTATCATAAAATACATATTCAATATGTTTCATGTAATAATAGTTCATGATAACTTTTAATAATTCATCATTAGTATTATCTGTAATATTAATAAAATATATAGAATTATCAATTTCTTTATCTATCCAATCTGTTACTGCAATTGTATCTCTAAATTCTTGAGAAATATTTGCTAATCTTTTTACAAAATCTGCCCTAGATTCTCCTTCTTCTTGCAAAATAAATCCATTTTCATCAGTTCTTACATCTGAACCTTCATCTGGTCTAAATTTAAAATCTAGCAATTCTCCTTCTGTTTTATGCAATTTTTTACCATGAAGTTTTTGTAGTTCTGGATCGTTTAAAACTGTAGTAATTAAACATAATTTCATCTTTTCCTCTGACATCTCATTTGAGATTACTAGTGTTCTTTTCTTATGAACAAATCCTAAATTTGCTACCAAGTTAATTGTAAATCTACTTTTACCAGCATTAGAAGGCATTGCAATAGCCATAGTTTCGCCTTTTCTTATACCTTTAAACTCTCTACTTAAACGTTCGAAAGGTAAAGGAATTCCTGTAGTTAAATTATTTTCACCTTGCTCTAAAAACTCTGTAAGTCCTCTATTCAATATAGATCTTTTAAACTTTTCTGTAGCAGTAACTTGTTCTACAGCACTTTCTACTTCTTCAACAGACATTTTATCGTATAACTCATAATTTCTAATTTCAACAACTTTATCTTGAGTAGCTTTAATAGGTATCTTTAAATACCATCTTCTTAAAACAAATAATTTTTTTAAATCCGTATATACTTTTTCCATTGTAACATTTCTTTGCAATTTTATACGAGTTACTAATTGTTTTTTTAATTCATATACCTCTTTGGTTGTTTTAGCAAAGTTAAATTTGCTTTTAACAGCTTCTGGAGCATATTTCTCTCCTTCGACAAAGATAACGCTTTTATATAAATTTAACATTCTATCGTCTTGAAAACATACTTCATCATATACAAAGTTATAGCTTACAATATATCTTGGGTCATATAGTAATAATCCTATATAATCTTCTTCTAAGTCTAAGTCTTGTAATTCTTCTGGAAATCTTTCTACTTCATCCTCGTTTATTTGTTCAGCCTCGAATTGTCTTTTTTCCCTTTCTAAAGCTTCTTGTTCATCCTTTTTCTTTTTATTTTGCATCTTTTTCATTTCTGTCTTTTTAACTTTTAGAGCTTCATTTAATTCTTTAATTCCATCCAAAGCTTTCGCTAAATCGTTATTACCTATTGCGTCTTTTATTTCTTGAATTTTACTTGCATTATTTTTTGTTACCGGGATATGATTTAACAAATCATATAATTGTGATACATTACTATCTTTTGTTTCCATTTTAATACTTCCCTTTCTCTTTAATTTTTTTAATTATACCAATAATAAAAATTTTTTTAAACCCTTTTTTATAAGAATTTTTTTCCAAAAAAACTAAAAAGATTAGTGAGCATAATATAATAACTCACTAATCTTTTTTATTTAAATTATAAATCAACTTTAATATTTTCACTTTCTAATTTCCTGTCTTCTAATTCAAACAATTCTCCTTCTTTAAATTTAAACATCTTACCGATTATATTAGATGGAAAAACATTTAATTTTGTATTATATTTTGTTGTATCATTATTATAAATTCTTCTTGCAGCTTGCAATTCACTTTCTACTTTTATAAGATTTTTTTGTAATTTTAAAAACTGTTCACTTGCTTTTAATTCTGGATAATTTTCAACTACTAATAGTAGATTATTGTATTCATCGTTCAATTTATTTAATGATTCTTTGTCTTTATTCTTTTCAAAAGATGTCCTATATTCTGTTATTTTTGTTAAAGTATTTTTTTCATATTTTGTATATTCTTTTGTTACTTCCACTAAATTTGGAATTAAATCGAATCTCTTTTTTAAGTAAACATCAATAACACTATACGAATTATTCATTTGTTTTTTTAATTTAATAAATTGATTATATGTGATAATAACATATAATATTACAATTGCAATTAATATTATTAATGCTGTTATCATTAAAATCCTCCCCCATCTTTAGAATTATATTAAGTATAAAACTTTTCGCAATAATTGTCAAAAAATTTACACTGCGCTTAAGTTATGATAAAATATTTCTAATAGGAGGAATTACATATGATTATTTTAGAAATTTTAATAGTATTAATAGTTGGCTTCTTAGTATATAAATTCATTTTAATGCCAAAATTCTCTACAAAAAAAGTAGATATCTCCGAAATACCACAAGAATTCGAAGATGTCTTTAATAAATTTAGAGAACTTGATTTTTCCGAAATTAAGGCTAAGAAAAAAAGATTATTATTTTATAGTATTGTAATAGTAATTTGCTTTATGGCTTTTTTATTTGTATTTATTTTTACGTATTTAAATTCTCTAAGTATATCATTTTCATTAATTCCACTCATTATATTAGCTGCAGTTGTAATATTACTTTTATTGGATTTAAAAAAGTTCAAATTACTATATACGAATGTTGTTAGAAGATTTATACAATTAATAAATCCAAACTTAAATTATAACAATACATCTTTTACAGATGAAGAAAAATATTATCAATCTGCATGTTTTGATGATTTACAATTAAATTCATTTATTGCAAAAGATACAATAAGTGGAACAAGCAAAGATAACTATAAATTTTATGCATCCAATGTTTCTGTAACAAGTACAGCTGATAATGTATTTAATGGAATGTTTTCTACTGTAATTTTGGATAAAAATATTCCATCTTATACAAAAATAAATACTGAAAACCTAGAATATATTACTACATATGCGCTAGGTGCCACAAATTCCTATTTAAAATACATTGAAATGGATAATGCTGACTTTAATAAAGTTTTACATGTCTATTCAAATGATAGATTAAATGCTACAGAAATATTAACATCAGACATATTAGATTATTTATGTGAATTCTATAATAAATATCATGTTAATTTCCAAATTGTGTTTTCCGGAAATTACATATATGCTAGATTTTTTATAACACAGTTATTTTTCCCATCTTTCATAGGAAATTTATTTAATAAAAGTAATTTTGCATTATGTTATGTTATAATAACATTTATCTTAAATATAATAGAAAAATTATCAAACAATATGTCTAATTTTGAGGAATAAAATAGGAGGAAAAAATGATTTCACGTGATATGAACCCAGAATATCTAAATTCTTTTTTAGATTATTCAATTACAATTTTAAATAAATCTCCAAATACTATAAAAGAATATAATTACGATTTAACAATGTTTTTAAAATTTATTATGGTTCATTTTCATCTTACAAATGCCAAAGATTTTAAAGATATTAGCATAAAGGATTTATCTATTGATGTAATAAAAAAAATACAATTAAATGATATACATGCATTTCTAGCATATTTAACTACAACTCACCATAGTAAAGCTGCTACTCGTGCAAGAAAAGTAAGTAGCATACGTGTATTTTTTAATTATCTTTCACAAAAAGCAAATTTAATTGAAAAGAATCCTGCTCAAAACTTAGAAACTCCTAAAATAGAAAAACGTATGCCAAAATATTTAACACTTGATGATAGCAAAAAATTACTTAATGTTACTAGCGATGAAGAGAGAAATTCAGAAAGAGATTTTGCAATTATTACTTTATTTTTAAATTGTGGCTTACGTTTATCTGAGTTAGTAGGAATAAATATTAATGATATTTCATTTGATGATGCTAAGATGACAGTAATTGGTAAAGGTAATAAAGAAAGAACTATATATTTAAATAAAGCCTGTTTATCTGCTATTAACAATTACCTTTCAGTAAGACCTAAAATAGGAATAAAACCAGATTCTATTAAAGCTTTATTTTTAAGTGAACGAAAAGAACGTATTAGTAAAAGAACTGTTCAATATGTAGTAGATAAAGAATTAAGACGTGCTGGATTAGACACAAAAAAATATTCTACACATAAACTAAGACATACTGCAGCAACTTTAATGTATCAATATGGAAATGTTGATATCAGAGCATTGCAAGAGCTTTTAGGACACGAAAGTATTTCTACAACAGAAATCTATACTCATGTTGCAAATGAACAAGTAAGAAATGCAGTTGATGTAAATCCACTATCAGACTTTTCCGCTGAAAAATAAACTTTATAATTATTTTGGATGCAAGATATTCATTTATTAAAAATGTGTAGAAAATCTTGCATCCTTTTTTTAGCCTATTATTGGTTGTATCTGTTTATGTTCAAGAGCTTCTTTTATCGTTGGTATTAAATAGTCAAATTTGAATACTAAAGAAGTTGGTTTTGTAATTGGATTATCTTGTGTGAAAGGAACAAAAAAGTAATTTTTTCTATTTAATAATTTTCCTATGTTTTCTGCTGAACCCGAAAGTCCATCATTTGTTGAAATGCCTATAACCAGAGGATTTTGATTTCGTAAATGTGATTTAATAGCCATAGTTGCCGGAGTATCTATTATACTATTTGCTAATTTAGCTATAGTATTTCCTGAACAAGGTGCAACAACCATTATATCTGTTAATCCTTTTGGTCCTATAGGCTCAGCTCCCTGAATGGTATGAATAATTTTATTTTCTGTAATACCTTCTATTTCATCTATAAAGTCTTTTGCTTTACCAAATTTTGTATCCAAATTGTAACTATTATATGACATTATTGGTATAATATTAGCACCCATTTCTTTTAATTCTTTTATTTTTGGTATTACTTTTTTAAATGTACAAAAAGATCCAGTCATTGTAAAACCTATATTAATATTATCTAGCTCCATAACTGTCCTCCTTTCATATTAACCTTTATATATAATATGAAATTATGTCAATTATGGTAAATAAAGATAGAAAAAGCATAGCAAAAATATGCTATGCTTTTTTATTATTGGCGCTTTTAGCTTGAAAAAACCACTGGTTCTACCAGTGGTGGGTAAAAAACTTTAGTATATAAAAAAACTC
>CALXKK010000031.1 GCA_944388935.1 uncultured Clostridia bacterium
CTTTATTAAGGCTTTTTTGTTATGCCTTTATTTTTTTGTTCTGGTATAGTCAAAATCTTCGATTTTTCCTATACCACGAAAAAAGACGGTTAACAAAACCGCCTCTACTCCCTTATCTCATTTATCGCTTCTGGTATTTTTGCTATTGTATCTAATGCCTTCATAGATATATCATTTAATTCTTTTTGTGCCAACTCCCCTGCAAGCCCTGCTAAATAACTACCAGCAGCTACTGTTAAAACATTTGGCTCGTTATATCCCAATAAGCCAACTAAAACTCCGGATAATACATCTCCACTTCCTGCTGTTGCCATACCAGCACAACCTCTTCTAACTAAATATCCTTCTTCTCCATTTGTTACTATTGTAGTATGACCTTTAAGAAGTAATATCACATTATCAAATTGTTTTGCAAATTTAACAGCTAATTTTTCTGGGTCATTCTTTATCTCTTCAAAATCATATCCACTTATTCTTTCAAACTCTTTTAAATGTGGAGTTAATACAACTTTGCATTTCGTTTTATTTAAAATACTTTTATCCATTTTAGCAAGTGTATTTAAACCATCCGCATCTATTACAACTGGCATGTCTTTTGTTTCTAGTATGTAACTTAATATTTTCTCGTTGTCTTCACATTCTCCCCATCCCATACCAATTGCAACTGCTTTTAGTTTTTCCAATGATTTATCTATTTCTTCTTTATTAAAAATCATATGACCATTTTTGCTATCTATTGTATATAATGTTTGCTCTAATAAATATGGCATAACGCTACCAGCTATTTCTTTTGGAACTATAACCCTTACAACTCCGCAACCAGCCCTTAAACTACTACAGCTTAAATTTGCAAGTTTAACAGCTCCAGAATATTCTGTGCATCCTCCAATTATTCCAACATATCCAAAATTTCCTTTGTTTGAATTTTCATCTCTTACAGGAAATATACATTTTATATCTTCTTTACTTAACTCTCTCATATTTATTACCTCTTAAAATTAATATACTATACTTTTTAATATATATCAAATTTCTACTACACATTTGCTTAAAAATTTGATAAACTACATATATATTTTACAAGTATATATAATTTTTAAATTTTTAGCCCAACAATTTTAAAAATAGCATTAGGTAAAAAATATTTAAAGATAAAATACATTAGTTAATTTTTTATAATGCTTTGCTCCAAGCAAAGCAAAAGAATGGAGGTCAATATGAATCAAAAATTTACAAACGTTGCTGCTACTCCCGAAAATCCAAATTGGGATAAATTAATAGCACGAGAAACAGAATTATATAAAAAACCAAATGATGTACGCTCTGACTTCGAAAGAGATTATGACAGAATTATATATAGCAATGCTTTTAGAAGATTAAAGCATAAAACACAGGTATTCTTTTTGCCAAAAAATGACCATATCTGTACTCGTATAGAGCATGTATACAATGTTGATGCAACAAGCTATACAATTGCAAAAACTTTAGGCTTAAATACAACTTTAACCAGATCTATAGCAATTTCTCATGACATCGGACATAGCCCTTTTGGTCATAAAGGAGAACGCATATTAAGTAAAATATGTAAGGAACACGGGTTAGAACCTTTTTGGCATGAACGTAATGGTTTAAACTTTGTTGATAACATAGAATTATTAACAAATATAGATAATGAAGAAAAGAACTTAAATTTAACTTATGCTGTAAGGGATGGAATTATATCACACTGTGGTGAAATAGATGAAGCCTCTCTAAGACCAAGAACTGAGTATATCGATTTAGAAAAAGATTACAAAGCACCTAATCAATATTCCCCATATACATGGGAAGGTTGCGTTGTAAAAATTTCTGATAAAATTTCTTATTTAGGAAGAGATATAGAAGATGCTATCTCTATGGGAATTTTAGATAGTGATTTAAATGAATTATACGAATTATTAGAACTTCCTAAAACAGCAAATTTAAACAACACCAATATTATTGGCGATTTAATAACAGATTTATGCATGAACTCAAATGTGGAAGAAGGTTTAAAATTCTCTGATAAAGTATTCGAAAAAATAAAAAGAATCAAAGACTTCAATTACAAACATATCTATCATCATATTTGTATGAAACCATCTGATAGATATTTTAGCCTTATTTTAAATGAATTATTTAATACATTATTTGATTGCTTTGATGGTATGAATACATTAAATTCATTAAACAAAGCAAAACATTTCTATCCTACAGTTATTGATAGCTTCGAAAAATGGATTTCTTGTTATTGGAACATACCTACTGACAGAACAAATTTAAAAAATAAAATTTTATATGATATGAATAACGAAAAAGATTACGCAAAAGCAATTATTACATATATTTCTGGTATGACAGATAGTTATGCAATAGAAACATATAATGATATAGTAAAATATTAAGGAAAAAAGGAATGAACTCTGCACACTACAAAGTTCATTCCTTTTAAAATTACTAACCTATCAAACTATTTAAATACTCCACATATTCCTTCTTTATTCTTGAATCGTTGCAAACTATGTATATTTTTTCTATGTCTGTATTTCTAAAGAAATTATCTATTATTCCATCAATTGCAATTTTAACTGCAACATCAACTGGAGCACGACATGCACCTATTCCCAATGTTGGAATTGCTATGCTTTTTATGTCATAATCAGAAGAAATTCTAAAAATATTTTCATAACATCTTTTTAGATTTTCATTTTGATTTGTTTCTGTTTCATCATACCATTTTGGCACAACTGTATGAATAATATATTTTGTGTCTATTCTATATGCTCTTGTTACTTTTGCTTGCCCTTTTTGTAATTCATCAAATTCTTTGCATTTATTTTCTAACTCTATACCAGCTCTAGAAAATATTGTACCTTCTCCACCTCTACTTAAATTGCCAGATGTATTGGCACACACTAAAGCATCTGCTGGAACTTCTGTAATATCCTGATTTACTACTTCTATTCTTCTCAAAACATCATTTTTATTTATTGTATTAGTATTAATTTCTTTTCCATTTAATTTGTATAATACTTCATCAAATCTTTCGCAAAGTTCTACTATTTCTTGATATCTTCTTAAATCTATTTTCCAATCAGAATTTATACTCTTAACACCATATATGATTCCTGCTAGTCCACCAGTACAAGCTGCGATAGTATCTGTATCGCTACCTAAATTTACAGCTCCTATTATCGCTTGATTATATGTATCTGTATTCATTAGTACCCATAGCACCGCTTCTAGTGTATCTACAATATTACTAGAAGATTTTATTTCATCTACACTGTAATGATAAATTTCTCTATCTAGAATTCTTGCATATGCTCTTATTGTTGGCATAGAAAACATTGAATAATCTAGATTTTGTATTTTTGCATATGCATTTTTCCTGTTGTTTGTGTTTAAAAGTTCTAATGCATAATTAACATACATATAGCATCCCATTATTACCAATTCGTTTGCATGAGTAATAGATGATATCCCTGCTACTAATTTTAATATTTTATCTTGCTCCAACCAATTTAAATATGCATAATACACAATTGGAAGCATTCTCATTAAAGAGCCATTTCCATTATCTGTGTTGCTGGTACAACCGCAATTTACTGCACTTCTTCTAGTTGTTTTAAATTTTCCTAAGGCTCTTAATGTTGTTCTATCTATATCCACAATCTTTCCACCTGGAGTGTAATTACCATTTTCCATCCAGTCTATAAATCTATTTGCCATATCATTTGCTATAATATCTCCATTAGAATTAATTATTGAATCCATTGTAGCTAAAGTCATAGATGTATCATCTGACCATGTACCCTTTGGAACATTGTGCCTCATAAATCCAACCATTGATGTTATTGGATTTTCCATTAGCCTTTCTCTATTTGTAAATTCTACTGGAACTCCCATTGCATCCCCTATTGCAAAACCTATTATTCCGTCTTTTGAACTTATCATTTCTATATCTCCTGTCTTATCTATTGTATTTCAATTTTTTCCTAACCTCTTTATAATTAGGCATATATTTTCCAACTAAATCCCAAAATTTATCCGAATGATTCATATATTTTAAATGGCATAACTCATGCAATACCACATATCTAATTTCTTCATCAGACTTATCTACCAATTTTAAATTGATAGTTATATTCCTATTGCTTGAGCAACTACCCCACGCATATTTTATATTCCTAATTCGTATTTTATTAGGAACTAATTTCGTTTTTTGTATCAATTCTGGAAAAATAATGTCTAATTTTTCTTTTAATTTAATTGCATCTTGATTCGTATATTCTCTTTCAGGCTCTATATTTCTAGTTTCTTCAAGCTTCTTTAATATCCAATTTTTCTTTTCTTCTACAATTTTATCTATGTATTTTTTACTAATATACCTTGGAGCCTTAACAATTACCTCTCCATCCTTTATTTGGATATATACATTTTTTATTCTTTCATACTTAATATGATATACTATTTTTTCCGTATTAATAGCACTCATCCAAATTTATACTATTTATTTCCTTACCATCTAAAGTTTTAATTTTGAATTCTTTATTTTCGTATATCATATAAGTATTTGGATTTCCACCTCTTGGATCAGATACAGAACCTGGATTTAAATATAAATATTCTTTAGTGTTTTCTATACATGGAATATGACTGTGTCCGTGTATAATTATGACTTTTCTATCTGATGGTGGTAAATGATATTCATTATATATATGTCCATGAGTTATGAAAAATTCATAACCATCAACCATTAATTTTTTGTAATCATTCATCATTGGGAAATCTAATAAATCTTGGTCTAAATCTGTGTCACAATTTCCCTTTACAGCAATTATATATTCTGTTAAATCATTTAAAATTCCAGCAGTTTTTAGCCTTTCATTATTTCTACTAAAAGCCAAAATAGATTTATTAAACAATAAATCCCCTAATAATATTAGTTTCTCAGCTTTTTCTTTGTAAAAAATATTTTTTAACTTTTTGCAAAAACGTTCATCTCCATGTATATCTGATGCGAACATTAATTTCATAAGCATTCTCCTTTGTTCTATTAGCTTATCACAATTATTTATCTTTTCTATAGTTAACAAAATATGAAATATTGCTAACTAAATTATGTGGTGCTATTTTTTCTAAAAATCTCGTTATTTTCATAAAAGTTCCTGGAACTATTGAAAACTTATTCTTTAGCATTTTATTTACTGCATATTTTGCAACATATTCGCTACTAAGTGAAGGTGCTGCAAAGTCAACTCCAGCTACTTTATTAAAATTCGTTCTTACTGGACCTGGGCATAGCACAGATATTTTTACTTTTGAATCATTCTTTTTTAATTCTGTTTTTACTCCTTCGGACAATCTATATACATATGCTTTAGAAGCATAATAAGCACTCATTAATGGTCCTGGTCCAAAAGCTGCCATTGAAGCAACATTTAAGATATGTCCGCTATTTTTCTTTACCATATCTTTTGAATATAGCTTCATTAAAATATGAAGTGCTGTTATATTTGTTTCTATCATTTGAATCTCTTTATTTAAATCTGTATCTACAAACTTACCATGAACTCCAAATCCAGCATCATTTATCAAGACATCTATATCTTCATTTTTTGTTTCTTCGTAAAGTTGTATGCAGTTATCTTTACTTGATAAATCCTTTAAAATTATTCTTACATTTGTTTTTATATTCTTAGCTGTTTCTTTTAATTTATCTTCATTTCTTGCAACTAGAATTAAATCATATCCTCTTTTTCCAAGTTCTATGGCAATATCTCTACCTATTCCTGATGATGCACCTGTAACTAAAGCTTTCATCTTTTTTCCTCCTAAATTCTAATCTACATTTTATCCCATAAGCTTTGAATTGTCTACTAAATAATTTTAATAATTTATATCATATTTTTATTATTTTAATGATATAATAATCAAAAATAACGAAAAAGGAAATTATTATGAAAAAATTATTAGGATATTTAAAGAAATATAAAATAAATTTAGTTATAGGTCCAATTTTAAAATTATTAGAAGCTATCATAGAAGTTTTACTACCAACTATTATAGCCTTTTTTATAGACAATTATGAGAATTTTTCTAATACACAGCTTTTCTATTATTCTATAGGTCTTGTTATACTAGTAACGCTTGGACTTATTTTTGCTTGTTCTGCCCAATATATTGCTGCTATAAGCTCACAAGGATACAGCAAAATATTGCGAGAAAAACTATTTTCTCATATACAAAAAGTGCCTACTAATAAACTAAATTATATTGGCAGTTCTGCAATAGTAAATAGATTGATTAATGATGTTACAAACCTAGAAACAGGAGTTGCAATGTTCATTAGACTCGTAATTAGAATTCCTTTTATTTTTATAGGTTCAATTATAATGATTTCATTAATAAATACACAAATAGCAATAAACGTTCTAGTTTCTAGTATAATACTATTTCTTGTAATTTTATTAATAGCCAAATCCGCTAGTAGAATTTATCAAAAAGCAAATTCTTTTTTGGACAAACTAACCATAAAAGTAAAAGAAAGCTTAGTTAATGTAAAACTAATTCGTAGCTTTGTAACGCAAAAAAATGAAAAAGAAAAATTTGATAAAATAAATAATTCAACATATATATATTCAAAAATTGCAAATGTTTTATCCTTTATTTTAAATCCCGTTTCCATATTTATTTTGAATTTTACTACACTATTAATTTTAAATATTAGTAATGTGGAATTTAGTATTGGAAACCTATCCAAAGGAGATATTATTGCAATAATAAATTATATATCAGAAATGCTACTTTCTGTTGTAGTACTTTCTAATTTAGTAACTATTTACACCAGATGCTTTGCCTCTGGTAAACGTATTTTGGAATTATTAAATTTAAAAGAAGATGAACATTCTAGTGGTTTGAAAGAATTTAAGGCTAGCACAAATATTATAGATATGCAAAATGTTAATTTTTCATATTTTAATGACGAAAAAAAGTTAAACTTAAGAGATATTTCATTGAAAATTAGACCTGGAGAAATTATTGGAATTATAGGTCTTACAGGTTCTGGTAAAAGTACATTTTTAAAATTACTAAATAATTCTTTGCGCATAACTTCTGGAAATCTTAAGTTGTACAATGAAGATATAAATAAATACAATACGAATTTATTAAAAGATTCAGTAATATATATTGGTCAAAATCCAGATTTTGTTACAGATACAATTTTAGAAAATATTTCTTTAGGAAGGACCAAAGACGAAAACGAATTAAATAGAAGTTTAGAGCTATCTTGTTCTAGTGAATTTGTAAATAAAATGCCACTTAAAAATTACTCTGTATTAACTAATAATGCTTCTAATCTATCCGGTGGTCAAAAGCAGCGTATAAATATAGCTAGAGGTTTTATTGGTAATCCAAAAATATTAATTTTTGATGATGTTACATCCGCTTTAGATTTATCTACAGAATCACAGGTATTAAAAAATATTTTTGAATACTCAAAAGAAAATAATATTACAACATTCATATCATCACAAAAAACTTCTACTATAAAAAATTGTTCTAAAATTCTTGTTTTTAACAATGGAGAAATAGAAAATATTGGAACACATAATGAACTTCTAGAAAAATCCAAACTATATAAAAAAATATACGAATTACAAACTAATGTTAACAAAGGAGTTTAGTATAATGACATCTTTTGATTTATTTAAATTTAAATTTTCTAAATTATATATTTTCTTAATAATTATATTTTCCATTCTTTCTGCAGGCTTAAGTATTACTTACCCTGTTATAATTGGAAATATAATAGATAAAATAGGTATATCTAATGATTTAATAAATGATTTTATTTATCTTGCACTTGTATTTATCTTTTTATTTGCTAGTAATATTTTATTGAATTATTTTTTAAGTAGTTATACTAGCAAACTTTCTAAAAATATTAGAAATACTCTTTATAATAAAATAAATACTTTGCCACTTTTTATACTCGAAAGGTATGAAAAAGGAGATATTATAAATTTGTTCTCTGCAGATATAGAAAATATATCTAACGGAACTATACAAAGTCTTTCTAAAATCATAAGCGGTATTTTTACAATAATTTTAGCAGCTATAATAATGTTCAGATTAAATGTTATTTTAACTATTGTACTTATTCTTTTATCTGTACTTATGTTTGGAATTTCTAAGTTTATAGTTAATCATACAAATAATATGTTTTCAAAAAGAGCTGACCTACTTGCTAATTTAAATTCTTATGCAGAAGAAATTATTGGTGGTAAGAAAACATTTGATAATTTTAATTATCAAAAAGTTACGAATAAAAGATTTAACAATAGGAATAATGAATTATACAAATATGGTTATAAAATGCAATTCTACTCTTCTTTAACAAATCCTAGTACCAGATTTGTTTCCAACCTTTCCTATATTATAGTTGCAATGCTTGGTATTGTTTTTTGCAAAGGCTCACAATTAACGATTGGAAATGTTTCTACATTTTTAATTTATACTAATTTATTTACCAGACCTTTTAATGAAATAACTTCTGTAATTACCGAAATTCAAACAGCTAGGGCATCTATTATAAGAATTAAAACTTTCTTAAATTCTACTTTAGGAATTAATCTTCCTTTAACTAATTCTAATACTTTGCAAAGCAGCCAAAATTATTCTATCGAATTTAAAAATGTAGACTTTTCTTATACAGATAAGCCATTCATACAAAACTTTAATTTATACATTCCAAATGGAAAAAGTATTGCAATCGTTGGTAAAACAGGTTCCGGTAAAACAACAATAATTAATTTATTAAACCGTTTTTATGAAATAAATAGCGGCGAGATTCTCTTAAACAATATAAATATAAAAAATATTAATATAGATAACTTAAGAAAAAATATTGGCATGGTTTTACAAGATACTCAAGTTTTTCAGGGTACTATTAAGGAAAATATTGCATATGGCAAACCTAATGCAACTATGGAAGAAATTAAAAATGCAGCCAAATTATCTTTTGCAGATTCTTTTATAGAGAAATTACCTTTAGGGTATGATACTTATATTTCTAGCTCAGACATGCTTTCCGAAGGTCAAATACAATTATTAAATATTGCAAGAATTATGCTAGTAAAACCTCCTATTTTAATATTAGATGAAGCCACAAGCAATATAGATTTATTAACTGAATCTATGATTAAAAAAGCTATTTTAAAGCTAACAGAAAATTCTACATCTATAATTATTGCCCACAGATTATCAACTATAAAAAATTGTGATTTCATCGTTTTTATAGAAAATGGAAATATTGTAGAAGTAGGAAATCATGATGAACTTATAAATAAAAAAGGTGCATATTACAATATGTATAAAAGCCAATTTGATTTATAGAAAAAAAAGAAAAGTTAAAATTAACTTTTCTTTTTAAATATATTTTTTATTTTATCAAAAGCTGTACTTTTTGATTTTTCATTTCTTTTACCATTGGCTATTTGTTCCATTAACTCTTTTCTTTCCTTTTCATTTTCACACCAATAATTAAAATTTAATAAATTAATCATATCCTTTGTTTCTTTTTTCATTTTTAGTTTTTCTAAAGGAGCACCCTTTGGATATTTTGGTAGATAGTTATCGTCTTTTTTGCTTTTTATTAATTCTCTTAAATCTTCTGGAATTTTATTTTTTCTTTCTTCATCTATACTATCCAAAAAAGCATATAGTTCTGAATAGATTTCTTTGCTTTTTCCATCCATACTTTCTCCCCCTTTTCTAACGTATTCTATTTTATCATTGTTTATAATTGCTTTCAAGTAAAAAAATGTGGATTTATGAAAAAACCACATTTTATTTCTTTTTATTCGCTTTTTTATTTGTTATATTTTGTAATCTTTTTGCATTTTCTTTCTGATATCCCAAACTTATCCATGCAAATCTAGTTGGAATAAATTCGCCATATTTACTATTGTCGTCTCCAACTTCTAGTTCATTATTTTCCTTTTCATCTTTCATAATATATTCACCCAAATATATTATGTCTTTATATACTTTGTTTTATTCTAGATTTTTCTAAATACACCAGCAACTTTTCCAAGTATTTTACAATCTGGAACTATTATAGGTGCCATTGTATGATTCTCTGGTTGTAATCTAATATGATTCTTTTCTTTATAGAATGTCTTAACTGTTGTTTCATCATCTATTAATGCTACAACAATTTCTCCATTTTCTGCTGTATTTTGTTGTTTTACTAATATATAGTCTCCATCCAAAATACCAGCTTCTATCATACTCTCTCCTCTTACTGTTAGCATAAAGCTCTCTGAGTTACCAACAAAATCTAAAGGAATTGGGAATGTATCCGTTATGTTTTCTACAGCCAAAATTGGAGCACCAGCAGTTATTTTCCCCACTACAGGTACATCTACTAATTCTTTTTCAGCATATAAGTCTTTTGGTTTTCTAATAGCATCATCATGTTCAACAACTCTTAAAGCTCTTCCCTTTTGAGATTCTTTTCTAATATAACCTTTTTGCTCTAGTTTTTCCAAATATCCATGAACTGTAGCAGTAGAACTTAATCCAACTGCTCTACATATTTCTCTTACTGATGGTGGATATTGATTAACCTTTATTTGTTTTGCTATAAAATTTAATATTTGTTTTTCTCTTTTATTCAAATCGCTTTTATCTTTTTTCACCTATTTTACGCCTCCACTTTATTTTTATACATACTATCATATGATTTTTTGTTTGTCAAACAAAATTTCGTTTTTTCTAAAATTTTTTTACTTAAACATGAAGAGCACCTGGCAGATGCCAGGTGCCTTCATGCTCCATTACATGGAAGCAGAATAGAGTTCGGGAAGCCCTGTTGTTATGGGCTCATCGCCATCTGTGTTGTCATCAGTGCTGTTCTGCTCATCAAGCTTCTGCTCAAGGATATCGATCTGCTGTTCTTGAAGCCTTATGGTTTCTTCCAGAGAATCGATATGTTCATCACAAATTGCAATGGTGTCCTTCTGGGTCTCGATCGTCTTCTGATGAATTATGTCTCGTGCAAAAAGCACAAAGACCAAAATAATCAGAATGGCGAGGAGAATGTTGTTAAGCTTCTTGAAGTCCTGCATTGTTATACTCCTTTGGATTGTTTTTTCTGTGATTGTAGTGCGTTTTAATTACTCATCTTCCTCCACTTCTATTAACTATAGCTAAGCGCAAATTAAATTGCTAAGCATAAGTTTGATTCGAAACTTTTAGTATCCTTTATTATACTACATTTTATTGAAATAATCAAATTACATAAGATAGAAACACCCAGCGTAATGTGGGTTAGTCAAACATATGTCACACTTTATTGAAAAATATATTGTTTGAGTACCATATATTGCTTAAACCGA
>CALXKK010000032.1 GCA_944388935.1 uncultured Clostridia bacterium
ACCGCCGTATACCGAACGGTACGTACGGTGGTGTGAGAGGGGAGAAACACCATTAAGTGTTATCCTCTACTCGATTATTAATATAAAATTTATTATTTCTCTGAATTTTCTTCTTCTAAATTTTCTAAGGCAACTTTAACAGCTTCTATAACAAAAGCAGTGAAAGTACAATCTTTACCTGTAATTGCTTGTTCCACTTTTTCTATTACATCGTTTGGAAAACGAATACATTTATTAGTTGTTGGTGGTGTTGTAGGAATTTTAAATTTTTTCATTATAACCTCCATCTAATACATTTATACATATAGTATAAACGGAAAAAAAATTTTTATGTGCATAACAAATGCATTGCAAAAATAAAATGCTTGTGTTATATTTAGTAAGAAAAAGAAAATAAGAGGAGGTTTTTTATGGAAGAACAAAAAAATAAGTCAATAGGTAATATAGCACTTAGGATATTTGAGATTATATTAGGAATAATATTCTTTATTTGTGGAATATATCAAATAGCAAGTATTTTTTTAAAAGATAGTGAAGCATCAAGAAATACTACATTAGTTGAGGGGAATAATACTAGTATTACTGATACTACTCAGAATAATGAAGAAGAATATAATGTGGGAGAAATATATCAAGATAAAAAAATAGCTATTAAATTCGTATCAACAGATGAAAATTTTAAAGGATATAGCAAATATGCAGATATAAAATCTGGATATAAAATATTAAAGGCTAATTTTGAAATTGAAAATCTTGGAGATTCAGATATATATGTTTCTACATCAGATTTTAGTTGTTATGCTGATGGGTATGATTGTGAAATGTTTTGGCAAGTGGATGATGCTATATTTTCTTCAACATTATCAACTGGAAAGAAAACAGCTGGATCAGTTTATTTTGAGGTACCAGAGAATGTAAATGATATAACAATAGAATTTACTGATATTTTTATAAGTAATAAAGTTGTATTTAGAGTAAAATAAGATAATTATTATAAATAAAGAAAAAAGTATCATAGTTTTCTATGATACTTTTTATACTATAATCTAAGGCAATTTAATTTTTAAACTATTTCTTTTCAAATCTTTTAATTTCTCATTTATTCTATTAGCTAATACATCATTATACTTAGAATTTCTTTCAATAATATCAATGTAATTATTTAATTTTCCCAAATACTCATCAGAGCGATTATTCTTTAAATACAAATCATAATAAATATAAATTAATTCTTCTAAAGATTCTATAAGTTCACAAGAAGATTCATCAAATAGTGTTATTGCTTTATTCAAATCTTTATGAATTCCAATTTCCATACAACCATCTTTATAAAAATATTTTGCTAAATTGTATTTTGACCAATTGCATAAAGTAAAGCGAGGAGATTCACTAGATAGGGTATAATATTCAAAGGCTTTTTGTAAATTAATAGTGTCAATTTTACCTAGCCTGTAAAATTCTCCAACTTTATTTTGTGCCCAACTATCACCTAAGTTAGCAGATTTAATGTAATAATCAAAGGCAAGTTTTAAATTATTTCTGTCTTCATAAATTTTTCCTAGATTGTTAAAGGCATATGTATGTCCCATAGTTGCTGAGATTTCAAACATTTTAATAGCTTTTTCTTCGTTCTTTTTAATATGTGGTACATTGCCAGCAAGAAATATGTTTCCAAGACTTGTGTATGTATTGGCGCAATTCAATTTTCTTGCTTTATTAAAATATTTGAAAGCTAAACACATATCTTTTTTAGATTTATTTCCAATATGACCTTCATAATATAAATATCCAATAGCCCAGTTTGCAGTAGGATGATTAGCTTTAGCTGCTATTTTATAATAATCATATGCTTTTTCGTATCTTGCAGTTCCTGTTATAATTCCATAACATTCCATAGAAGCCATTTCGAAACAAGCAAATGGATTGCCTTTTCTAGCTAATTCATAAATTCCTCTAATAGACCATATACCAGAAGTTAGTTGTATATCTATAAAATCTTCGATATCTTTAACAGAAATATTTGTATCATATATTTTCTTTTCTATAATGTTATTTAAATTATCGTCAATAAATATTGGCTGTTTTTTATCTAAGACAGTATAAAATAAAACTTCTGCCATAAAATTATATAAATTACGATTTTGCAGATTCTTATATAAAGTATTAGAAAGTTTTTGGTTTAGCTCAGAATCATTTTTACTAATAGTATATAGTCTATTGCAAATATGATAAATTTTTTCATTGCTATTAAAATTATCAATTGTAACTTTGGAGGGAGCGTTTATATCAACAAGTTTTAATATTTTACTAAAGATAGGAAGCAAAATATTTTGATTTTGTACATATTCATTTTTTAAGTTTTTTATATAATTTTTATAAGTAGAATTAATAGCTCTAAAACCTGTGCAATAATTGTTAACTGTACTATCAGCAATAGTATCAGTATTAAAGATTATACAAAATAAATCTGATTGCCAAAAGGAAGAAGAGTTATTGCTTTCTTCTTTTAATACTCTAAAAAAGTTACCTAATGATAAATAATTATCGTTAATATTTAATCTAATAAAATTTTTTTTCACGAGAACATCCTCCTAAGGATTATTATAATGTATAATAGTAATGGAAACAACTATAAATGTGAAATAAACGTGAAAAATAAAAATAAACGTGAAAACAAACAAGTTGATATGTAAAAAAACTAAAGATAAAATAAACAAAATTAAAGAGGTGATAACCATAAAAACAGAAATAAATGGATTAAACATAAATTACATAGAAAAAGGTGTAGGCGAAAATGTTTTGATTATTCCTGGATGGGGTACAAATTATAATGTATATAAAAATATGATAGAAAATATATCTACATATGCAAAAGTATTTTATTTTGATATGCCAGGATTTGGAGAATCAGAAGAACCTAAAGAAGCAATGAGTGTAGATGATTTTGTAGATTTAGTAAAAGAATTTATTAAACAAAACAATATAGACAATGTAACTTTAATAGGACATTCAAATGGTGGAAGAATAATTATAAAAATGATAAGTGAAGGAAAATTAGATTTTAAAGTGCGAAGAGCGATTTTAATAGGAAGTGCAGGAATTGTACATAAGAAAACTGCAAAACAAAAAATGAAATTATCAATAGTTAAATTAGGAAAAAAAGTTCTTAGTTTCTCCATTATAAAAAAGATATTTCCAAATGCACTGGAAAATTTGAAGAAGAAAATGGGTTCAGTAGATTATAGAAATGCAACTCCAGTAATGAGAAATACGTTAGTAAAATTAGTAAATGAAGATTTAAAAGACTGTTTACCTAAGGTAAATGTACCAACATTATTATTATGGGGAGAAAATGATACAGAAACACCACTTGCTGATGCAAAAATTATGGAAAAAGCTATTCCAGATGCAGGGTTAGTAACATTTAAGAATTGTTCACATTATGTATTTTTAGAAAGACCTGCACAGATAAATAATATAATAAACAATTTTATTACTGGAGGAAATAATAAATGAAAATAGTAATTGTAGTGGAACTCTTTATAAATTATATATTACTAATATTATTTAATACACATATGTTACAGCTAAATTCTTATTTTTTCTTAAAACATTTTAAATGGATGAGGAAAAACATTAAGAAACTATTGGTACAATTAGTACTAATAATTATTCCAACAATATTGCTTTGTTTTAATAATTATGTAGCGAGCATAGTTGCAATAATTATTTTAGGAGTTTCGATTATATATAATATTCCAAAGAAAAAATCTAAAATTTCATTAAAATATACAAGCAGAGTAAAAAGGGCTTTATTTACAGATATATTGATTACTTTAATAGTTATGTTAGTACTAGGAATTACGAAATATCCTGTAATAAAAATTATATCATTAAACATATTTGCAAATATGATAGTAGTATTAACAAATTTAATTAATCGTCCTGTAGAAAAAAGTATTAGAAAATATTATATAAATGATGCTAAAAGAATATTAAGAGAAATGCCAAATCTATTAGTAATAGGAATAACAGGAAGCTATGGAAAAACAAGCATGAAAAACTTTTTATATAGCTTGTTATCAGAAAAATATGAGGTGCTAAAAACACCAAAAAATTATAATACAACAATGGGAGTAGTAAAAACTATAAGGGAAGAGTTAAAGCCAATACACCAGATATTTTTATGTGAGATGGGTGCAACTAATATAGGTGATATTAAAGAAATATGTGACATTGTAAATCCTAAATTAGGTGTAATAACATCAATCGGACCACAACATTTAGAAAGTTTTAAAAGTATAGAAAATATAATAAAAACAAAATTTGAATTAGCCGATAGTGTAAAGCAAAATGATGGAACTATATTTTTAAATTATGATAATGAGTATATAAGAAAACAAAAAATTGATATGAAAAAAATAACTTATGGAGTAAATAATGATAATCTAGATTATAATTCTTACAATTTGGAATCTTCAAATAAAGGATTAAAATTTAAGATTATGGATAAGTCAACAGGTGAAGCAAAAGAGTTAAAAACAAAATTAATAGGAAGACACAATATTGTAAATATTACAGGAGCAATTGCTGTAGCAGATTATTTAAAAGTTCCAATGAGTAAAATATCAATTAAAGTAAGAGAGATTCAAAACGTGAAACATAGGTTAGAACTATTACCAAAAGGAAATATTACAATAATAGATGATGCATATAATGCAAATCCAATAAGTTCTAAGTCTGCGGTAGATACATTAGCAGAATTTAAAGGAGTAAAAGTTATAGTTACACCTGGGCTTATAGAACTTGGAAAAGAACAAGAAAGATATAACTATGAATTTGGAAAATATATGGCAAATGTTTGTGACTATATTTTCTTGGTAGGAGCAGATAATTATGAAGCAATGCGAAAGGGAATACAAGAAAATAATTATGATATGAAAAAAGTTTTTAAGGTGAATTTACCACAAGAAGCAGTTAAGCAGATAATTGATTGGAATTTAAAAGAACCGGTAACCGTTTTATTAGAGAATGATTTGCCAGATAATTATAATTTATAAAATGGCTATTCGAAACTAATGGTGCATAAGAAGAGAGAAAGGATGGGATTTTTATGAAAATTAAGTTAGGTGTTTTCTTTGGAGGAAAAAGCGTTGAGCATGAGGTATCTATAATAACTGCACTTCAAGCTATAGAAAATATGAATAGGGAAAAATATTATATTGTTCCAATTTATATTGCAAAAGATAACAAGATGTATTGTGGAGATTTAATGGATGATATAAAGCAATATACAAATATTGAAAATCTATTAAAAGTAAGTACACAAGTAACATTAGCCCAAAGAGATAATAAAGTTGTTTTATTAAGGACAAATAAAAAGTTTTATGAAAATGAAGTATATGATTATATAGATATAGCATTCCCAATAGTTCACGGTACGAATGTAGAAGATGGAACATTGCAAGGTTATCTAAAAATGTTTAACTTACCTTATGTTGGTTGTGATGTAACAGCGTCAGCAGTTGGAATGGATAAATACGTTTCTAAAATTTTACTAAAGGAAAATGAGATACCTGTTTTAGATTGTAAATGTTTCTATAAAAATGAAGAAACAGAGGATATAGTAAAAAGTGTAGAAGAATCAATTGAATATCCTGTAATAGTAAAACCAATCAATTTAGGTTCAAGTATAGGCATTGTAGTTGCTAAAAATAAGGAAGAATTAGAAGAGGCAATAGAAGATGCGTTTACATATGCAAGAAAAATTTTAATAGAAAAAGCAATAAAGAATCTAAAAGAAGTAAATTGTTCTGTTTTGGGTGATTATGAAGATTGTAAAGCATCAGAATGTGAAGAACTAGATAAAACATCGGATATATTATCATATGAAGATAAATATATATCTGGAGGAAAGAAAACTGGTGGAGCTAAACAATCTATGAATGCAGGTGTGCTAAAATTGCCAGCAGATATAAGCAATGAGTTAAAAGAAGAGATTCAAATGTTAGCTAAGAAAACATTTAAAGTATTGGGATGTAATGGAGTAATTCGTATAGACTTTTTAATTGATGAAGATACAAACAAAGTATATGTAAATGAAGTAAACACAATACCTGGTTGTTTATCTTTCCACTTATGGAGAGCAGCAGGAAAAGAATATCCAGAATTACTAGATGAAATGATAGAGTTAGCATTAAAAAGAAATCGTGAAGAAAGCAATATGGTATTTTCTTTTGACACAAATGTACTAGAAGGTTATGCAAATGGTGGCCTAAAAGGTGGAAAAGGAAAGTTGAATTAATAAAAACAGAGAGGTCCTCTGCACAGAAACAGTCGTTTCTTGTGTAGAGGACCTCTCGTGCTTTGAACTAGCCAATAAAGAAGTTATTGAAGGGATCTCGAATGGTCTCTGAAAGACCAATAAGATCGAGAGTGTTCCCATTTTTAGAGTAGTAAGATTTCAGGCAGACCTTTTCGGGGTCATATTGAACCTTTACTACTTCGAGCTTTTGTTGCTCAGCCTGGGTTAAATCTGGATGGTTAGTGTACCTTTCGTCCTTGTGCAGCTCATGCGTAGCAATGAATTTTGCATGATAGTGAGAAGCAAAACTTCTAATCTGCACTTCTATGGTTAATCCCTGTCTATTAAGGAAAACCATATGCAGAGCCTGATAGCCACGTTTCTTTGGCTTGACGAAGTAGTCTTTTACATAGCGACTGTACTCCGGGTAAATTAGGCTGTGCTTTGGAACATAAATTTTGGAATATTGCTGTGGCCTAAAACCAAGTTCGTTTGGAGGAGATGGTAAAACCAACTGATATCCCTTGTTGATAACGAAGAATGATATAACGTTGTTTGCTACGTCATAAAGTTGCTTAATAGTATCCTCGCTATCAAAGGCCTCAGAGCCTACAATAATCCTGAAACCCAATTCATCGTTTATAGAGTATGGGTCTAAACCATCATAGATAAATGTCCGGACCTTTTCGATGAAGGCTATGTAATTTTTTAACCTTCCCGAAATGCTACAAGGAATTCTAAGTTGAAATAGGAATTGCTTCAACTCGATTATTTCCTTTTCCAATTCTGCTAAAGAATTGAAGTTGTAGTACTTGGTCCGGTAGTTTTCCAACTTGCTGTAATAAAAGTCCAAGTAAGTTGGAACTAACCTGTCCCCTCTAAGCTGTTCTGCAGCTCTTTTTACTTCCTTATTGTATTCTCGCTGTACATTTGCCAGAGTTCCCAAACCGGCGTATAAATATCCGGTGACATTGGGAAAAACAATCTGTTGCTTTTCGTTGGACATAAATTGCCCTCCTTTCTTAAACTTAACGAGTCACTAGATTATATCATATTTTTTATAAATTTGCTAGGTAGGGGATTAGTGTAACAATTAAAATGCAGTTGTATGAAGAATTTAAAACATATACCCCTCTATTGACTGCATACCTATATAGGGTATATTATATTAAAGAGAGGTGAGAATGTGGAAAAAGAATGTTGTAGTGCAAAAAAGACTGTTAGAAGTGAGGCAGAAAAGAAAACCATAAACAATAGGTTAAACAGAATAGAAGGGCAGATAAAAGGAATAAAAAAAATGGTAGCAGAAGATAGATATTGTAACGATATATTAATTCAATTATCTGCAATAGAAAGCTCAGTAAAGAGTTTATCTATGCATATTTTAGAAAATCATCTATATTCATGTATCACAGATAGTATAGAAAATAGAGATACAGAAGTAGTAGATGAGCTTATGAGTCTATTTAAAAGATTCAATAAATAGCAAGTAATATTGCTATAAAATATAAATATTTAAGGAGGAATGAAAAATGAATGAAGCAATTTTAAATGTAGAAGGTATGATGTGTGGAGGATGTGAAAAAAGAATAGAAAATGGATTAAGCACAATAAAAGGAATAAAGAAAGTAAAAGCAAATCATGAAGATGGAACAGTAAAAATAGAATATAAGAAAGAACTAAATATGGATGAAGTAAAAGCAAAAATAGAAGATATTGGATATAAAGTAAAATAGGGAAATAGGGACG
The DNA here is from genome assembly GCA_944388935.1 of uncultured Clostridia bacterium. GTDB lineage: Bacteria > Bacillota > Clostridia > TANB77 > CAG-508 > Merdicola. The sequence continues at coordinate 8,054 of CALXKK010000032.1, forward strand.
GTCCTAAATCCCGAAAAGGAGTTTAGGAATGAAGAAAGTTGTTTTAAATATAGAGGGAATGACTTGCAGTGCTTGCTCAAATGGATTGGAAAAGTATTTAAATAAACAAAAGGGAGTAAATAATGCTACAGTAAATTTGGTTATGGCTACAGCATTGGTTGAATATGATGATAGCCAAATAACCATAAAAGATTTGAACAGGTACGTAAAAGAGGCAGGTTTTAAAAGCTTAGGAGAGAAAAAAGAAGAAAAGAAAAGCAATGAGTTTGCAAAACTTATAGTGTTTGCAGTATTAGGTGTTATTTTAATGTATATATCTATGGGCCAAATGATAAATCTTCCAATACCAAAGGTATTAAGTATGATGGATAGCCCAAAGGTATATTCCATAACACTAATGTTGCTATCAATTTTATTTATAATTTATGGATTTGACATTATAAAAAATGGTGTAAAAAATATTATTCATAAAATGCCAAATATGGATTCACTAGTTGGTGTTGGTGTAATAGTAAATTTTGCATATAGTTTGTGGAATACAATCCAAGTATTTATGGGCAATACAGAACTTGTACATCATTTATACTTTGAATCATCTGCAATAATTATCCTATTTGTAAAATTAGGAAGATATATAGATAAGAAAAATAAGGATAAAGCTGTAGACACAATAAAGAACTTGGTTACAATAACTCCTAAAAGTGGAACAATTTTAAAAGATGGTAAAGAACTAAATGTTACAATTAATGAGATTCAAAAGGGAGATATTGTTGTAAGTAAACCGGGAGAAAAGATTGCAGTAGATGGAACTGTTGTAAATGGTAAGACTCATACAGATGAATCATTTATAACAGGAGAGAGTAAACCAGTTAGTAAAAGAAAAGGAGATACTGTAATTGCAGGAAGTATAAATTATGATGGATATGTAGAATATAAAGCAGAAAAAATAGGTAGAGATTCTAGTATTTCTAATATAGTAAAAATGGTTGTAGAAGCTACTAATACAAAAGCTCCAATTGCAAGAATTGCAGATAAAATAAGTGGATATTTTGTACCAGCAATATTCATAATTGCAGTTCTATCATTTATTTTGAACTTTGTAATAACGAAGGATATTAATCAATCTATATTAGCATTGGTAAGTGTTTTAGTTGTAGCTTGCCCATGTGCTTTAGGGTTAGCAACTCCACTTGCTATGGTTGTGGCAATTGGAAATTGTAGTAAAAAAGGAATTTTAGTAAAATCTAGTGAAACATTGGAAGCAATAAACAAAATTGATACAATAGTATTTGATAAGACAGGTACATTAACTACAGGTAAGATGACAATAGTGGATGGTGTTTATAATGAAGTAACTTTAAAATTATTAAAAAGCTTAGAGAAAAATTCTAATCATCCACTAGCAAAAAGCATATGTGGTGATGAAAAAGATTTATTCGAAACTGATAATTTTGAAGAAGTACCTGGTTTAGGTGTTAAGGGAGTTATAAATGGAAAACAATACTTTGCTGGAAATCATAAATTTGTAGAAAAAATGAATGTAGAAAACAAATTAAAAGATAATGAATCTGTTTTTGCAAGCAAAGGTGAAAGTATTGTATATTTATTTGATGAAAAAGAAACTCTTTTAATAATTGGCTTAGCAGATACAATTAAGAAAGATATTGTAGATACTATAAAGAAACTAGAAAAATTAAATAAAAAGATTGTTATGCTTACAGGAGATAACGAAAAAACTGCAAGAGCTATAGCAAAACAAATTGGAATAGAAAATGTTATAAGTAATGTTAATCCAGAACAAAAATTAGATGAAATAAAAGCATTGAATAAAAATAATAATGTTGCAATGGTTGGGGATGGAATTAACGATAGCCCAAGCCTAAAGGCTGCAACTGTTGGAATAAGTGTAGAAAACGGAACAGATATCAGTGCAGATTCAGCAGATGTTATATTACTTAATGAAAATATGGATAATATAATAAAAATATTTGACATTGGAAAACGTACAATAAGAATAATTAAAGAAAATCTATTCTGGGCATTATTCTATAATGTATGTATGATACCACTTGCAACAGGATTATTACCAATAGCACTAAACCCAATGATTGCAAGTTTAGCAATGACATTAAGCAGTTTGACAGTTGTACTTAATAGTTTAAGATTATTAAAAAAATAGAATAAAAATATTATTTAAGAACCCTTAATAAGGGTTCTTTTTAGTGTGTGTTGTAAAATGTGTTTAATTTGTGGTATTCTAATATGTAGAAATGGAGGTAAATAAAATGTCATTAGAAAAAGCAAGAGAACATATGAAAAAGTATGGATTAGAAGATAGAATAATGGAATTTGATACATCATCTGCTACAGTTGAAGATGCAGCTAAAGCGTTAAAATGTGAAGAAAAAGAGATTGCAAAAACATTATCTTTTTTAGTAAATGATGAACCAATTCTTATTGTGGTTGCTGGAGATAAAAAAATAGATAATGCAAAATTTAAACAAGAGTTTCATACAAAGGCAAAAATGATTCCATATGGGGAAGTAGAAGAATATACAGGACATAAGCCAGGAGGAGTTTGTCCATTTGGTATAAAAGAAAATGTAACAGTTTATTTAGATGAATCTTTAAAAAGGTTTTCTACAATTTATCCTGCATGTGGAAGTGGAAATAGTGCGGTTAAGTTAAGTATTGAAGAACTAGAAAAAACTTCTGAATATAAAAAATGGGTAGATGTATGTAAAGATATGTAATTATTTTAGAATGGAAACAATAAAAAAAGACATCTTTTTAAAAGATGTCTTTTTTGTATTGAATATATATTTAAACAAAAACGTTTAACAATGTTAAGCATATAGCAGCAAAAACAGTTTTTAAAGATATTGTTATTGTTTTCTTAACTGCCTTATTAATAACTATTAATCTATGTTCTTTTCTGATTGTTAAAGCTAAACAATCACTTTTATTATAATTTTCCATCGTAAATCTCTCCTTTTTATCTATCGTATATTTGCAAAATTCTTTAGTATTTTTCTTAATATAAAACTATTATATGACAAATATTAAAATTTGTCAACATTTTTGTTACAAAAATGTAACAAAAAAATATAAAAAATGTAACAATTTATAAAATTTGTGAAAATTTACCAAAAGAACACAAACATATGATACAATTAAATATATATTTACGAAGAAGTACTAAAAGGATGTCAAGCTCTATATAATTACTTAGCAAAGGAGTGATTAATATGGCATATATTGAATTTAGAAACGTATGTAAAGACTATCAAATGGG
>CALXKK010000033.1 GCA_944388935.1 uncultured Clostridia bacterium
ATATTATACTAGAATTTTGTCAAAATTTAAATTCTACTTTTTCTCTCATACTAGAATTTAGTTTTTTTATTAAGGTTACCTACGGAAATACGTTAAATCTATTGACTTGTACATAATTTTCGTGTATAATAGTTTATGTAAAGTGTGATAAATAAACTGTGGTTGCAATTCATAATTTTGTTTCCACAGTTATAAATAATTAAGGAGGAACTCATATGATAAAAGAGACATTAATTTTCGGACACAAAAATCCAGATACAGATTCTATTACATCTTCATTAGTAATGGAAAATCTAGAAAAAAAATTAGGAAATGAAAATGTAAAAGCAGTTAGATTAGGAAATGTAAATAAAGAAACAGAATACGTATTAAACTATCTTGGTTTAGAAGCACCAGAATTAATAAATTCTGTAGAAGATAACCAAGAAGTAATTTTAGTAGACCACAACGAAGCTAGCCAATCAGCTGATAATATTAATAATGCTAAGGTATTAAAAGTTGTAGATCATCATGCTATTAACTTTGCTACATCAGCTCCTCTATATTACAGAGCTGAACCAGTTGGTTGTACAGCTACAGTTTTATATAAAATGTATAAAGAAAATGATGTAGAAATAGATAAAACTATTGCTTCATTAATGCTAAGTGCAATTGCTTCTGATACATTACTTTTAAAATCACCTACAACTACAGAAGATGATAAAAAAGTTGTAAAAAAATTAGAAGAAATCTCTGGACTTGATTTTGCTACATATGGTACTGATATGTTAAAAGCTGGTACTGATATTAGTGAATTCACTCCAGAAGAAGTTATAAATATTGATTGTAAATTATTCGAAAAAGATGGTAAAAAATTTAGAATTGCCCAAGTAAATACAGCTGATTTAGACTCAATATTTAAAAATCAAGCTTATTACGAAAAAGCAATTAATGATGATATTAAAAAAGAGAACTTAGATTTATATGTTTTTGCAGCAACAGACATAATAAATTCTAATTCAAAAATTATTTCATTAGGAAATGATGCACCAGTTGTAGAAAAAGCTTTTGGTGTTTCTGTTGACAATAACACAGCAATGCTAGAAAATGTTGTTTCTAGAAAGAAACAAATTTTACCAAATATTTTAAATAACTTAGAGTAATTTATAACAAAGTAAAAGAGAATGATTTAAATCATTCTCTTTTTTATTACATTGCTTGTCTATATAATTCTATGAAGTCTTCTCTTGATACTTCTCTTGGATTTCCTGGTTTACATGGATCTTGCATTGCTTTATCTGCAAGCATTCCAAAGTCTTCTTCTTTTACTCCTACATCTCTTAATGTTTGTGTAATTCCTACTGATTTAGATAATTCTGATATTTTCCATACAAATGTGTTTATTACATCTTGGTCATTTAAGTGTTCTGCATCTGGTCTTCCTATATGAATTAATATTTCTCTGAATCTTTGTGCTGTTGCTGGATCTTGTCCATTAAACCTCATAACTGTTGGAAGTAAAATAGCATTTGCTAAACCATGTGGTGTATCATAAACAGCTCCTAATTGATGTGCCATAGAATGTACTATTCCAAGACCAACATTAGAGAATCCCATTCCTGCAATATATTGTGCTAGTCCCATTTTATCTATAGCCTCTTGATTTTTCTCGTTTACTGCAGCTGGCAAATATTTAAATATTAATTCTATAGCTCTCATATGGAACATATCTGACATTGTATTATGAGCTTTTGTAATATATCCTTCTACTGCATGTGTTAAAGCATCCATACCTGTTGATGATGCCATTGATTTTGGCAATGTAGACATAAGTTCTGTATCTACGATTGCAACTAGTGGTATATCATGTGGGTCTACACATACCATTTTTATTTCTCTTTCTTCATCTGTTATAACATAATTTATAGTAACTTCTGCAGCTGTACCATGTGTTGTAGGAAGTGCTATTAATGGCATTCCTTTGTTTACTGTATTAGAATTACCATTTAAAGAAACGATATCTGCTCTATCAGGATTTGTCATAACTATAGAAATTCCTTTAGCAGTATCTATACTAGAACCCCCTCCTACTGCAACAATTACATCTGCTTTATATTTCTTACAAACTTCTACACCATCTAATACATTTTTTATTGTAGGATTTGGTTTTACGTCACTATATACTGTATATTCTATTCCTGCTTCATCTAATTTGTCTGTTACTTTTTTTGTTAAACCTATTTCGAATAAAGATTTATCCGTAACAACTAAAACCTTCTTATATCCTCTGTTTTTTATTTCTTCTGGTAGTACCTCTCTTGCACCATATCCAAAATATGATGTTTCATTTAAGACAAATTTTTCAATTGACATCTTAATTCCTCCTTTGTAATTTTTATATATTGATTATATCAATAACTTTTTATTTTCTCAATTATTTCTTTAAAATTTTATCCATCTTATATATTTTTATTCACATACTCCAAATAAACACTTTTAAATTCCCACTTTATATTCTATCTCTTCCATAAATGGAAACATTTCTTCTATTCTTTTATGTGTTATAACAAGTACTCTTGGTTGAGGATTTTTATCATGCTTAGATATTAATTTTTGTGTATAACAATTTTCCGCTGTTTTAAATAATAAATATCTATTTCTAACATATGTGTAATACATTTGATAACCTTCATCCAATTCTTTTTCAAATCTTTCGAATGTGTAAGTTCCGTCCATAACTTTCCTTCCTTAATATTACGATTATTGTATCATATTTTCAAATTGTTCTTCTGTAATTATCTCTACTCCTAAATTTTGTGCTTTTGTTAATTTACTACCTGCATCTTCTCCCGCCAATACATAAGTTGTCTTTTTAGAAACAGAAGATGAAGTTTTCCCTCCGTGTTTTTCTATTAGGTCACTTGCTTCTTTCCTTGTAAATTTTTCTAAAGCACCAGTTAAAACAAATGTCATACCTTCAAATCTATTATCTGTTCCTTCTTCTTCTATCATTTTCATATTAACATTTGCTTCTTTTAATTTGTTTATTAAATCTATAGTTTGATTTTGATTAAAAAATTCGTACAAACTTTTTGCTGATATCTCACCAATATCATCAGTCATTGCTAAACTTTCTTCTGACGCTTGCATTAAATTATCCATCGTTTTATATTTTTTTGCCAATGTTTTTGCTGCTTTAACACCAATATGCCTAATTCCCAATGCTGCAATTAACCTATATAAATCGTTGCTCTTACTATTGTTTATAGCATCTACTAAATTTTGTGCAAATTTTTTACCATTCTTTTTTAATGAAGCAATATCTTCAAAAGTTAAAAAATATATATCTGCAATATTGCTTATTAAGTTCTTATTTATTAATTGCTCTATTATTTTATCTCCTAAGCCATCTATATTCATACACTCTCTAGAAACAAAATGTATGATATTTCTTACTAATTTTGCAGGGCATTCTATTCCTATACATCTGCTTACTGCTTCCCCCTCTTCTCTTACTACAGGAGCACCACATACAGGACATACTTTTGGCATTTCAAAAACTTTTTCTGTTCCATCCCTTTTGTCTTTTTTTACTTCTAGTATTTCTGGAATTACATCACCAGCTTTTTGAACTACAATCGTATCACCAACTCTTATATCTTTTTCTTTAATAAAATCCTCATTATGTAGTGTAGTTTTTGAGATTGTAGAACCCGCTACTTTTACTGGTTCTAGAATTGCCATTGGTGTTATCGCACCAGTTCTTCCAACTTGACATATTATATCTTTTAATTTTGTTTCTTTTTTCTCTGGTGGATATTTATATGCAATAGCCCATCTAGGAACTTTTGAAGTAGTTCCCATTTTTTCTCTTAATTTTAAATCATCAACCTTTATAACAGCTCCATCTATTCCAAATGTTAGTTTTTCTCTTTCATCACCAATCTTTTTTATTGCATCTATAGCTTCTGGAATATTATTACATGGAATTAATACTGGGTTTACATTAAAACCTAGTTTTTTTAAATAATTTAGTTCTTCAAAATGTGAATTAAACTCTTTACCTTCTATTTTTTGTACATTAAATATATAAATATCTAAAGGTCTTTTTTTAGTTATACTTGCATCTAGTTGTCTTAATGAACCTGCTGCTGCATTTCTTGCATTGGCAAAAGTCTTTTCTTCGTTTAATTCTCTTTCTTCGTTCATTTTTTCGAATTCTTTTTTACCAATAAAAACTTCTCCTCTAACTGTTATATTTAATGGTTCTGTAAGTTCCTTTGGAATATTTTTTATGGTCTTTAAATTCTCTGTAACGTCCTCTCCAACTAAACCATTTCCTCTAGTAGCTCCTCTTACAAATTTTCCTTCTTTGTATTCTAATGCTGCAGAAAGACCATCTATTTTAGTTTCTACAACAAATTTAACATCCTCTTCTTTCATTCCATTTTCTTTTGCTACTTTATATACTCTTTCTTTAAACTCTTCTAACTCATCAAAAGAAAATATATCTTGAAGACTTTGCAAAGGTACTTCATGTTCAACCTTTGCAAAGCCTTCTTTTACATGACCTCCAACTTTTTGAGTTAACGAATCTTTTGTAACTAGATCCGGGAACTCTTTTTCTAAAGCTTTTAGCTTATTCATTGTCATATCATATTCGTAATCAGATACTTCTGGATTATCTTCATCATAATATTTGTTAGCCCATATCTCTAATTGCTTTCTTAATTTTAATATTTCCTCATTAGCCTTGTTCTTGTCCATCTGCCTTTACCTCTTCTTTAAATAAGTCTTTTCCTTTTACTATGTAATCACAACCTGAAAATATTGTTGCAATAACTGATATACTCATTAAAATTGTTGTTATTAAATTATACCACCAAGCAAAACCTGAAAGTCCTCCCATGAAGCATTGTGCAAATCCATTTTGATCTACAAAAGCTAAAATTATGGCAAGCATTTGTGTTACTGTTTTTAATTTTCCCCATATTGAAGCTGCAATTACTTTTCCACCTTTTTCTACAGCAACTAATCTATATCCAGAAACTATAAATTCTCTGAACATTACAATTATTGGAATAATTGCTGGTAATTTATTTGCTTCTACTAAGATTATCATTGCTGCTAAAACTAAAATTTTATCCGCAATTGGATCTAAAAATTTACCGAATGTAGTAACTTGGTTCTTAGATCTTGCTAAATATCCATCTAATTTGTCTGTTATTGAAGCTATTATAAAAATTATATCTATTACTATCCATTTAGTATCAAAATTAAAAAATGGTATTATCGCCATAATTGGTACTAATATTATTCTAAATATTGTTAATTTATTTGGTAAGTTCATTTATGTGTCTCCTTCCAATTTTTGATACACATATTATATACAATCTAATTCCATTTTTAAAGTCTTTTGCATAATTTATTTATCTAATATTTTTTGTTTTTTCGACAATTTCTACAATATCTGTTATATATTCGCTTATTATTGGTATGTTTAACTTAATTATTTTTTGCAATATGACTATAATTATTGCAGTTACTAATGTTACACCAATTCCTATACCAATCCCTTTCCATAACCCAGAAAACAAATTTCTAAAAATCATTTCCTTTTTGCTTCCCATTACTTCAATTAAGTCTATAAATTTATTTTTACTCAAATTATAATTTAACTTATCTATTTTTTCCATTAACAATTTTATATCTTTTTCTAACATAAAACACACACCTTTATATTATGGTGTGTGTTTTGGAAAATTTTTATTCAATTTCATTTACTGTTTGCATATCTATAGTGTTTTCATCTACCACTGTATTAGTAACATCATCCTTATTTTCTTCTTCTTCCTTCTTTTGTTCTGTTACTAATTCTTCCAAACTATCTATTAATGATTGCAAACTAGATATATCTTTTCCAATCATTTCCCAATCCTGATTTTGAGTTGAATTTTCTACATTTTTATTTGCCTTTATTATTTCTTCTATTATTGAATCGATGTTGTCCGTATTAGAAACCTCGATATTAATAGCAGATTGAGAACTTAAATTCTTCATAGCTTCTGATAAATTATTTCCAATTGCAACCTTATTGCCTACTGCTACTATTACTTTCTTAAGCACTGGTACTTCTGATTCATTTAACATTACTTGATAGATTGGCTCTACATATAATATTGTATTATCTATTGGAACCATTATCATATTTCTTATTAATTTTGTTCCTGTAACATTTAAGTTTTGTAATGTTGAAGATATATCCTCATCTTGCTCTATTTGTGTATCCAACTGCATTGGGCCTATTACATTGCTATCTGGAGAATATTTATAAATAGTTAATTTACTATTTCCATTTTCATCGCATGTTCCTACAAGATAAGATATTAAGCTTTGTTTTTCGTATAAAGTATATGGTAAAACTAATCCTAATTGTGGATTATTGCTATCTACTGTTTTTACCATTGTATAATATGGGTCCATTGGAGTTCCTGTTGTTTTTAATGTTTTACTTGTTGTGTGTGTTGCTCTGTCCCAAACATCACTACTTCTATATAATACATCAGATTTAACATTATGATATCTTTCTAACATATCTGCTTGTATATTATATAAAAATTCTGGATAAATAAAATGTGATGCTATATCTTCTGGTATTTTTTCATCTTTGTCAGCAAATAAATCTGGATATATTTCTTTATATGCCATTATTATAGGATCTGTAGTATCTGTAATATAGAATTTAACAGTTCCATCATATGCGTCTACAATTACTTTTACGGAATTTCTAATATAATTTAATCTTTCTCTTGTTCCATTTCTTTCTATAACAGACATTTGTGAATAAGGATAATTAGAAGATACTGTATATCCATCTATTACCCATACAATTCTTCCATCTGATGTAATTACTTGATATGGATCTTCATCATAAATTATATATGGAAATACTTTTTCTACTCTTTTAATAATATTTCTATTTATTAATACTTTACTGTCTGCTGTTACACTTGAAGAAAAAGCAATATTTAAATTCTTTTCTTTTATTCCTAATATTAATCTATCTATAAAACTTGTTTTTAAACCAGCTTCTCCATCATATGTATTTTGAGCAGTTTCTGTCTCTGATTTTGGATAATCAAATTCTGATTTATCCTTTGAATTTGTTATTATTGGTGAATTTTCGTCAAGTCCAAAATAAATTCTTGGTTGTGATACATTTATTTTATTGTCACTACCATCAAATGATTTTTGTATATATTCCATATTTCCAGCTTCATCAGTTGATGTGGCTGATGTTATTACTGTTCCATATCCATGAGTATATTCATATGTTTTATTATCTGAACTTGAATTATTTCCACTTTCTATTTGTCTTGGTGAAAGATAAACTAATTCATCTTTTCCATCAACATTATACTCACCAATTTGTGTATTACTATAGTTATAATATTTAGAACTTGTTTGTTTATCCTTTAAAGTGTCTTGTGTAACGTCTTTACTTACTATTGCTGTATTATTTACAGTTTCACTATTTGCATTTACTGTTTGAAGACTGTTAGATTCTTCGCTATTTAGTTCATTTTCATTAATATTTATATTATATGCAGTTCTTGTATACTGTATATTTGCTTCTATATATTGTTTTTCTCTATCCAATTCATTTGGTTTTACGAATGCAAATTGGAACACTGTCATAACAATAAACAATGCTAATAAATATCCAGGAATAGTAACTAAAGAAATTACAACTTTTTTAGTTTTCTTTTGCTTGAAAAATTGTATTGCTTTGAATACTGCAACAACCATTAATATTGCAAAAATTACATATCCCCATAATTTAATAGTAACACTTGTTAAACCTGCGCCATAAATTTGTGTTGCATCATCACCTTGTAAGGTTACACTTTTATCTATTCCTAAATTTTGAACTTTAAAAATAATGTATACTGCTAGAAATACAACTACTATTTTTATGTATTTAAATATTTTGTTTACTAAATTGCTTCGTTTTAAAGTATTCCTATCTATTCCATCAAAGCATACATTAAATGTTACAATGTAATATATAACAGAATAAATTAGTACACCTATTGTTATAGTAATTAAAATCATAATAGTTAATTCTATGAATGGCTTTTGAAATATAAAATAACCTATGTCTATTCCAAATACAGGATCACCAATACCAAATTGCGCACTATTTATAAATAACATTACCTGTTCTGTATACACACTCATCAAAATTGCGCTACCTATAATTGATACAACTAATGCTAATGATTTGTTTAATAATTTTGGCACACTTCTTTTTTCAGCATCAAAGAATGGTTTTAATTCTTTTTTGATTCCTCTATTAGTGAAATATATTATTATATATAATATTACAAAACTAATTCCAAATGTAATAGCTTTATAAGTAAGATTCTGCCAAAAAACAGAAGTATAATTTTCTCCTATTTCTAATAGTTCTAGATATTCTCCTCTTAATCCAATGTACCCTATTATGGCTACTACTACTAAAAATAATAGTACCAATAACATCCTTGTTTTGCTTTTCTTCTCTGGCTTTGCTTGTGTTTGTGTTTTTGTTTCCACTTTTTCGTCCATATCATAACCTCCAATTATATAATTGCGTTTACAAAATCTTCTGCATTAAATTTTTCCATATCGTCTATTTGCTCACCAACACCAATAAATTTAATAGGTATTTGGTTCTCTGCAACTATTCCTATTACTACTCCACCTTTTGCTGTACCGTCTAGTTTTGTTAAAACTAATCCTGTTATATCTACAGTTTCCTTAAATGCTTTTACTTGCATAATTGCATTTTGTCCTGTAGTTCCATCTAGTACAAGTAAAGTTTCTTTAGACACTTCTGGTAATTCTTTGTTTATTATTTTATTTATTTTTCCTAACTCATCCATTAAATATTTTTTATTATGTAATCTACCAGCTGTGTCGCAAATTAATACATCAGCTTTTTCTTCTTTTGCAATTTTTATAGCATCAAATACTACTGAAGCTGGATCTGAACCTTCATCTTTTTTTACCATTTCACAGCCTACTCTATTAGCCCATATTTCTAGTTGTTCTACTGCTGCTGCTCTAAATGTATCTGCCGCTGCAATAACAACTTTTTTTCCTTCTTTAGTTAACTTATTAGCAATTTTTCCAATAGATGTTGTTTTTCCTACTCCGTTAACTCCTACAACTAATATTACTGATGGAATAGTATCTAGCTTTAAGTCGTTATTACCAACATCAAGAAGTTTATACATTTCTTCTCTTAATGCTTTTTTTACGGATTCTTCATCCTCTATTTTTTCTTTCTTTATTCTTTGTCTTAAACTATCAATAATTTGTAATGAAGTATCCATACCAACATCTGACATAATTAATGCTTCTTCTAGTTCTTCTAAAAGTTCTTCATCAACTTTTCTAAAATGACTGAATACATTATTTATTTTTTCATCAAATGAATTCTTGGTTTTACTTAAACCCGCTTTTAATTTATCAAAAAATCCCATATCTGTTTCCTTCTTATTTTTATTTTCGTAGTCCTCAATATTGTAACATAATATTGGAAAAATTTCCATAAAATAACGAAAAAACTCTTGCTTTTGTTTGTGGGTTAGTCAAACATATGTCACACTTTATTGAAAAATATATTGTTTGAGTACCATATATTGCTTAAACCGAT
>CALXKK010000034.1 GCA_944388935.1 uncultured Clostridia bacterium
ACTCGAATATTTACTCATAAAAAATGAACCCTCCTTGTTAAACTTTTTTGTCTAACAATTTGGGTTCACTTCAGACTGCATAAACAGTCCTTTTTATTCTTATATTTTTATTTATTTTTTCTTTTATACTCAACCAATCTTTTTTCGTTTTTATATGTAATAACAGTTAATGTAAGTACTGCTATTATAATTCCAAGTGGTAATGTGTAATAGCTAATTGGTATTCTTGTTATTGCTAATATACTTACATATAAAGCTTCTATTACTGCTGGCCAAATAATTAGTTTTAATATAGTTTTTACTACACCTAATTTTCTAAATCTAATTGCTTCATATGCAATAATTATTATTGCAGAAATTGCTATTGGCATTAAGTAATTTGCCATTATATCTCTTCCTCTATAATGAGGTATTTGTACTACTGTCAAATCATCTTTTGTTAAAGATGTTCCGTATTTTTCGTTTACTTTTGTTACTAAATTATTTAATTGATCATCATTACTATTTCTTACTGTAATTGTTACATCATCATTAAAGAATTCTACTTTTTGTATTAAAACATCTTTAGTTCCAAAAACTTCTTCTGCAATTGCTTTTATATCATCCTTTGTATATTCCTTACCAATATACACTTCTATTCTATTAGAATCATCATATGCTAAACTAAATCTAAACTTTGCTGTACATCCAACTACAATACCTGCAATTATGATAATTGCAATTAATATATATAGTATTTTATTTTTCATTTTAGTTTTTTTGCGTTCCATCTTTTCACCCTCTCATATTATTTTTCTTCTGCTTTAATAATCAAATTTTTAGTTACTAGTAAGTTATATATAACTGCTACAGTAATTCCCCAGAATACAACCATTCCAAAACTATATATTGGAACATATGAGTTAAAGGCAAATACAATAGAAATTATATATGCAGGTACTGCCATCATACAGAATTTTACTAATACATTTTTCATAATTTTATCATTTTCTTTCTTATCTTTTACAGCTTTTAATAGCATGTAAAGTAAAACATAATTTAACAATTGTATTAATGCAAGTCCTATTATTCCACCTATTCCTACTTCTACATTTGTTAATCTTAAAATTAATAGTATAACTGCAACAAATCCAATATTAGAAATTGTAGCTAGTAATCCATTTACTCTAAACTTAATTATTAAGAAGATGAATAATAATAATGTTATAGCTAATAATCCTATAATTACATATTTTAATAAATCTACTGTTATTGGAGATTCTATATATTTATTAGTCTCTACTTTATACTTAATTGGCATTTCTCCATTTTTTATTAAAGATGCCATAAATTGAGCTTGTGTTATATATGTTTGTAATTTATTATTTTGGTCATCTGTGCTTAATGCACTACCATTTCCTATTAATAAATCTAATGTACCTGTAGCATTTTCTTCTGAGAATTGTTGTCCTTGTGCAATTTTAGTTCCATCAATTACCATATCTACTTTCTTTGATGATGTAGAATCTGTATCTGTTGTTCCATCAGTTGTTGTATTAGTTGTTTCATTTGCAGTTTCGTTTGTTGTTTCATTAGTATTTAAATCTGCTTCTGTTATTTCATTCTCAGCAACTGTATTATTATCTACAGTATTTGTTGTATCTTCTGTTGTGGTGTTACTATTATATGTTTTTGATATTTCCTGTAATTTTTCTTTTCCTTGTTTATTAAATACGATTTCTAGATATACATTAACTCCTGATTGTGTGTTATTATATAAAACTTTTGCATCTTTTACATCATCGTTATTTAATAATACTTCCTCTGTTTCTGAATCTTTTATTTCAAATTTTCCAACTTCTGATAATGTAGAAACAATATCATCTGTTGAAGTATCTTCTTTTAATTCTACAACTATATTACCATTGTCTTTATCTTGTCTTACTTTATAATCTGTAACTCCTGATGTTTTTAATCTATTTATCAAAATTTGTTTTGATTTTTCATAATTATCTGCTGTTAAAACTTCTGGTTTATTTGTATCTTCTGAAGTCTTAGTAAAATTACTTTGAGTAATCATATCATCTGTATATCCTTGGTTTGTTAATTCTTCTTCTGTTCCAGTTGCAACCACATCTCCAGATGAATTCTTTAAAGTAATTGTAGGATCTTGTTCTACATTTAATTGAACAACTCTATTTCCTTTTACATCTGAACCTAATATAAAGTCTGGAACAATGTCTGACATTTGGTTCTTATCTTTTACATATATTCCTACAAAAGAAATTAAAGATAACAAAATTACAATAAGTATTATCAAAGTTGTTCTTAAGCCTCTTAATTTATTGGTCTCTCTTGCTTTTTTTTCTTTTTTTATTTTTTCCTCTTTGTTCACTTTTTCTCCTCCTTAGTTAAAACATTGAATATAGTCTTGTTAAATTCTATCTTAAAACATAAAAAAATTCAACTATTTTTTTCCAAATAGTTGAATTTAATACTTTCATTTTTTTCTATTAAGATTAACCCCTAGTATTCCACCAATTCCACCAGCTATTATTCCTAAAATGATTAATAAAATAGTTTTAACAGAAAAATTAATATTTCCAGCAAATATTAATGATATTAATAAGTAAATAATTATGTATATTGCACCTATTATTAGTCCATTTACTATTCCATTTTTTTCTAACTTTATTGTTGCTATTGAACTTCCAATCAATATAGATAATGTATTTATCGAAATTACTAATGTTGGTATGCTACTATCCGATAAGGTTGAATATGTCATTATTGCAGATAATATTATCAATCCTATGATATTTATAATAAAAGATATTAATTCTCCTTTTAATATTGCTGTTCCACTCTTTTTTAAAATACCCTCTTCCATAAATTTAAGCCTCCCTAACACATTATATTTAGGAAGGCTTCTCATTATACCTTAATTTTTTACTAAATCATCTGAAGTAGATGATCCATCAATTATATTTAAATTATTGTTTGTATCGTTAACATTTACTTCTACTTTCTTAATACCATTTGATCTAAATACTTCGTCTAAGTTTCCTGTTTGTCCATTCATTTCCAAATAGTATACATCTTTTCCATTTTCTGTTATATAGAAAATATTATCTAGTAAGAAGTTTACTAATTGATCTCCTTGTGCATTATATACTGCGTATTTTTTATTAGTATCGTTTTCATTCATTTTTTTACCTACTATTATTCCTTCATAATCTTCAAGTAAAATTGCATTTTTTGCAGATGCATTTTGTCTTGAAGATACTACACAACCAATGCTATCATATTCAACTGGTAATATAACATTTCCATTAATATTATATAAGCCCCATTTTTCATCTCTTTCAACAGGTATAATTGTATCATAGAACAAGTATTGATTTTCCTTTTGTAAGCTTGGATATTGATTTTTATCAACTCCTATTTGATCAAACTCTGCATATAGAATTTGTTTTTCGCTTTTATTTATTACACCATATTTATCATTACTTTCTACTATGTATAATCCTGAGTCTTTATCTAGTAATTGTATAGATTCATAATTCATTGAAATTTTACTTTGTCCAACTTCACTTATAATTCCATATTTATCATTGTTTTCTACTAAAAATTCCTCAGTTGTTTCCAACCATTTTACACTAGTATATTTAGGACCTGCAATTTCTGTACCATCTGGTCTAATTATACCTATTAATCCACCATCTTTTTTAGCAACAATCATATCTGATGCCAAGGCTTTTTTATTAACAAAATTATTATCTATTGATGAATATCCTAAATTTACAATTGATGTTTGATAAGCTTCGTATAAATAATCTTTTCCAGCTAATGTTATTTTATTTGTTTGTTCATTATATGTTACTTTTGCATTTAATATTGGGTTTAAATCATCTACAAAAGCATATAATTTTCCATTAGCATATTTAATTTTTTCTGTTAAATACATATATCCATATTCATTATCGGTTGTATCTTCTTTTAATAAAATCTTATTTATTTTATTACTATTCGCTGTGAATTCTACTGCTTCATCAGCACATTGAACAAATCCCGAATCATTATCTTCTGAATTAGCACCATATGAACCATGTAAATATGTATATCCTGTTACTTTTGGAGCCACATCAGCTATCGAAACAAATACCTTGCCTGTTTGAGGATCTGTTATAATTGTATCATTATTTAAAGCCATTGAAGCACCATCAACAGTTATTCCCCATTGTAAACTTTGATAATACATCATAATACAAACTACTACAATTATTAAAACTATTGTAACTGCTATACAAGAAATAATTATTATTCCTTTTTTCTTTACTTTCTTCTTTTCCTGTTTGAATAATTCTTCATTATCAAATAAATCCATATTCTTCCTCCATTTCAAGCTATTCTTTTGTATCATATCCGTACTTTTTATAAAATTCTTTTCTAAAGTTTCCTAAATTATCATTCTCTATCTCAATTCTAACTCTTTCCATTAGTTTCGTCAAGAAATATAAATTATGAAGTGAAAGCAATCTAATGCCAAGAATTTCTTTACATTTAACTAAATGCCTAATATATGCTCTCGTATAATTTCTGCAAGTATAGCAATCACATTCTGGGTCTAGTGGTCCCCAATCTTTCTCATATGTTGCATTTCTTACAACTACTTTTCCATTCCATGTTAGTGCTGTACCATTCCTTGCAATCCTTGTTGGTAATACACAATCACACATATCTATTCCGGCTATTGCTGATTCTATTAGATAATCTGGTGTACCAACACCCATTAAATACCTAGGCTTATCTTCTGGCATAAGTGGTGCTGTAAAATTAAGTATGTCTAAGAATTCTTCTTTTGGTTCTCCTACACTTATTCCACCTATAGCATAACCAGGTAAATCTAGTTTTGCTAAATCTCTAGCTGATTTTTCTCTTAAATCTTTATAAAATCCTCCTTGTATGATACCAAACAATCCTTGTTCTTCTGGTCTTTCATGTGCTGCTTTACATCTTTGAGCCCATCTTGTTGTTCTTTCCATGGATTTCTTTGTATAATCATATGTTGAAGGATAAGGACAACATTCATCAAACGCCATCATTATGTCTGAACCTAATATGTTTTCTGTATGCATTACACTTTCTGGTGTAAACATTATTTTTCTACCATCTAAATGTGATCTAAATTCTACTCCTTCTTCTGTTATTTTTCTAAGACCACTTAAACTAAATACTTGGAATCCTCCACTATCTGTTAAGATAGCTCTGTCCCAATTCATAAATTTATGTAATCCTCCAGCTTCTTTTATTACCTCTTCTCCTGGTCTTAAATACAAATGATATGTATTAGATAAAATAATCTTTGCATCTATTTCATTTTTTAATTCATCCGGTGTCATACTTTTTACTGTTGCTTGTGTTCCTACTGGCATAAATACCGGTGTTTGAATATCTCCATGAGGAGTGTGAATTACACCTCTCCTTGCTCCAGTTTGCTTACATTTGTGTATTAACTCATATGTTATTGCTGGTTTCATATTTCCTCCTTTATTTATTTAAATATTCGCAAATTTCTTTCTCGGTAATTTCTTCTGTTTTGCAATTATATTCTTTAGCTACCTTTTTGAAGAATTTATCTATTTTATCTGCACTTGCCAAATCTTTTGGTCTAGCATTTTGTCTATACCAATTATAATCATCAATTATTGAACGACAAGGATATCCATCTATATAATATATCTTTTCGTTCTTTAAATTCTTTACTAGCACTGCATCTGTTTCTTTGTTTATATTATAGTGATGTGGAAATGGTTTTCCACTTATATGTACATTTTTAAACATCTTATTTAATTTATTGAATGAATTTTGTGTTACATATAAATCTACATCATTTGTTTCTTTTTTTATGTTATGCATTAATAAACTACCACCACTTATTATGCAATATTCATTTTTATCTAATCCTAGGTTGTCCAAATACTCTTTAAATTCTTTTTTATTCATTATTCAACACCCCTTTTTATTATATATTACAAAATAAGCATTGCATCTCCAAAGCTAAAGAATCTATATTTTTCTTTTACAGCTTCATTATATGCCCTCATAATATAATCTTTTCCAGCTAATGCAGAAACAAGCATTATTAATGTTGATTCTGGTAAATGGAAATTTGTTACTAATCCATCTAAACATTTAAATTTATATCCTGGATAAATAAATATTTGTGTATCTCCTTCTGTAGGTTTTACCATTCCATTTTCATCTGCTATTGTTTCTAATACTCTACAAGAAGTTGTACCTACTGCTATAACTCTTTTTCCATTTTTCTTAGCGTTGTTTATTTTATCTACATCTTCTTGTTTAATATAAAAATGTTCTGAATGCATATGATGTTCTTCTACGTTTTCTTCCTTTACTGGTCTAAAAGTACCTATTCCAACATGCAATGTAACATTTGCAACATCTATCCCCTTGGCTTTTATTTTATCAAAAAGTTCTGGAGTAAAATGTAGTCCTGCTGTAGGTGCTGCAGCTGAACCCTCATATTTTGCATATACTGTTTGATATCTATCATTATCTTTTAATGATTCGTGTATATATGGTGGAAGTGGCATTAATCCGATTTTATCTAGAATTTCATTAAATATTCCATCATATTTAAATTCTACTTTTCTTGTTCCACCCTCCATTACTTCTAAAACTGTAGCTTTTAATATTCCATCTCCAAATTCTACTTCTGTACCAGGTTTTAATTTATGTCCAGGTCTTACTATACATTCCCAAACATCTCCTTCTATTCTATTTAATAGAAGAAATTCTACTTTAGCTCCTGTTGCTTTTTTACCATATAGTCTTGCTGGTATTACTTTTGTATTATTCCTTACTAAACAATCTCCTGGTTCTAAATAATCTATTATATCTTTAAAAGTTTTATGTTCTATTGTTTGTTTTGCTCTATCTAGCACCATTAATCTAGATTCATCTCTTTTTTCTATTGGTGTTTGAGCTATTAATTCTTTTGGTAAATCATAATAAAATTCTGAAAGTTTCAATTTAAAAATCTCCTATCTTTGTATATATAATATTCTATTATGGGAAAAATTGCCTACATAATAGAAAAATCAACAAAATCCCACATCTATTATACTATATTTTTTATGTATACTCAATATTAAAAGCCTATTTTTTCTTTTAATTCTTGCTTTGTTAATTCTAAATCTTTACTATTTTCTATTTTTATACAATGTATATTTGGATATTTCTTTTCTATTTCATCTGACATTTCCAAGTATACTCGTTGTTGGTTTGCACTTTTTTCTGCTTCAAATTTTGCATATTTTATTACTGCTTTATTCTTTCTTTCTAATCTTGTTTTGTATAGGCTTTCATCTTTTAGATATAATGTAATGTAATAAATTTCGAAATCTAATTTACTAAATTCATCCAACAATTTATTATATACATCTGTAAAAGAATATTCTTTATATTTTAATCTACAATAATTTTCCTCTGTAAAAAAAGTTCTATCAAATACTAAATTAATACTTAAATTCTCCAAATGTTTTAAATAATTCAACAAATCTATATACATTATCTCTGATTTTTTCTTTCCTGCAGGTGAACTATCTGCAGTTCCAGATAATCTATATAAATTTGTATATGGAATTGCATATCTTAAATAATCTGTAATCGTTGTTTTCCCTGCTCCTTGTGGTCCTTCTACTACTATTAACTTTGAATTTGCCATTTCTTATTCCCCCTTGTTTAAACTAGAATTATTATACAGAAACAAACTTTTTTTTGCAATATGAACTTTAGGGACGGACCTTAAAAGTTCATATTTTATGTTAATCTTAGGACTTTTTAGTCGAAGTTAAAAGTTATAATAACGTATATTTTTATTTTATTTTAATAAACTAACAATATGGAGGTTTTATAATGTCAAAATTTAAAATTTATTTAAAATCTATTCTTGTTCCAGTTATTATTGGTGGAATTGTTGGTTTTCTTATTTCTGGTAGCATAGATTACAATTCCTTGAATAGACCACCTTTATCTCCACCTAGCTTAACATTTCCTATTATATGGACTATTCTTTATATTCTAATGGGTATTTCTTATGGAATGTTAAAAAGTAATGATTTAGTAGATTCAAAAATTTCATCTATCTATTACTTACAATTATTTTTTAATTTTCTTTGGCCCATTGCATTTTTCTTACTTAAATGGCGTTTATTCGCTTTTGTATGGATTATAATTCTTGCGATTTTAATAATTATTATGATAGCAAGATTTTATGAAAAACATAAAACAGCTGCATGGCTTCAAGTTCCATATTTATTATGGACATTATTTGCAACATATTTAAATTTTGGTATTTATTTGCTAAATAGATAGTTTTTTTCAAGCTGAAGTGCAAGAAAAGTGAACTTCGTTCACGCTGGCACTAATTAATTTTAGTGCCTTTTCTTTTTCTTCTCTAAATAGTATAAT
>CALXKK010000035.1 GCA_944388935.1 uncultured Clostridia bacterium
GGGCAAGGGTCATTTCTACCAATCTTTGGTCCATCATTTACTATT
Source organism: uncultured Clostridia bacterium (assembly GCA_944388935.1). Classification (GTDB taxonomy): domain Bacteria; phylum Bacillota; class Clostridia; order TANB77; family CAG-508; genus Merdicola. The sequence continues at coordinate 46 of CALXKK010000035.1, forward strand.
GTTTGATGTGCATGGTTTTTATCTGATTGTGATAATTTACCATCTACTAAACTTATAGCAGACTCATCAAATCCCTCTTTAGTATCTTTAACATTTGATGTTCTAACAACATTTCCTACTTTCTCTACATGACAAAGTATCTTTACAACATCTAATTTGATGTTTTCGTTCATTTCATCAAACATATCTGTTCCTTCAATTCTGTATTGAACAACAGGATCTTTTTGACCATATGCACGTAGGCCAATACCATTTTTTAATTCTTCCATATTGTCGATGTGATCCATCCATTTTTGGTCAACAACTTTTAGAACAACAACTCTTTCAAGTTCTCTTATTTCTTTTTCTCCAAAGTCTTGCTCTTTCGCTGCATAGGCATCATTTACTTTCTTAGATAATTCTTCTGTAACCTCTATAATGTCTGGTTCATCTTTCTTCATGCTGTCTAATTCTGTAATTCCAAACTCATCTACAATATCTTGCATTAAAGCTTCTTTATTAAGTTTTTCACCTTCTGCTAAATTAAAGTGAGTAGATAATACGTCATCTATTATAGAAGCAAACATTTTCTCTATGTTATCTTTTAAATCTTTACCATCAAGAACTTCTCTTCTTTGTGCATATATAAGTTCTCTTTGTGCATTCATAACATCATCATATCTTAGTACATTTTTTCTTATACTAAAGTTTCTACCTTCAACTCTCTTTTGAGCATTTTCAACTGCATTTGTTATGATTTTAGACTCTATTGGTAAATCTTCTGAAGCATTTAATTTGTCATAAACTTTTGTTATTGCTGCTCCACCGAAAATTTTCATTAAGTTATCATCTAGACCGATATAGAATCTTGAAGATCCTGGATCTCCTTGACGACCACTACGTCCACGTAATTGGTTATCAATTCTTCTAGATTCATGTCTTTCTGTACCAATTATTTTAAGTCCGCCAGCTTCAATAACTTTCTTCTTTTCTTCTTCTATTTCTTTATCATATTTCTTTACTAATTCTCTGAATGTTTTTCTTGCATTTATAATATCTTGATCGTCTGTTTCGTTAAATGCTGTGGCTTGTTCTATCATCTCTGGAGAATATTTCTTACGTTTCATTTCTTGTTTTGCCAAGAATTCGCTATTTCCTCCAAGCATAATATCGGTACCACGACCAGCCATGTTTGTAGCTATTGTAACAGCACCATATTTACCTGCTTGTGCTATAATTTCCGCTTCTCTTTCATGTGCTTTAGCATTCAATACTTGGTGTTTAATACCTTCTTTTGTTAAAATCTTACTTAATTTTTCTGATTTTTCAATTGAAACAGTACCAATTAGAACTGGTTGTCCTTTTGCATGACTTTCTTTTACATCGTTTACTACAGCTCTAAATTTAGCTCTTTCATTTTTATATACAATATCTGGTAAATCTTTTCTTATCATAGGTTTGTTTGTTGGAATAGAAACAACATCCAAATGATAAATTTCTTGGAATTCTGATTCTTCTGTCATAGCAGTACCAGTCATACCAGATAATTTTTCGTACATTCTAAAGTAGTTTTGGAATGTAATTGTTGCCAATGTCTTAGATTCATCAGCAATCTTAACATGCTCTTTTGCTTCAATAGCTTGATGTAGACCATTGTTGTATCTTCTACCATACATAATACGTCCAGTAAATTCATCAACTATTAAAACTTCTCCATCTTTTACGATATAATCTATATCTTTCTTCATAACTCCATGTGCACGTAATGCTTGGTTAACATTGTGTACAATTTCTGAGTTCTCTAAATCGTTGAAATTCTCTAAATTGAAATATTCCTCTGCTTTTTTAATACCTTTTTGTGTTAATGATGCTGATTTTGCTTTTAAGTCTACTATATAATCATATTTTTCGTTATCCTCTGCTTGGTCATAGTCCTTAACATCTTCTTCTACTATAACCTTAGGTTGTAATGTTCTTACAAAGCTATCTGCTTTTTTATATAATTCTGATGATTTGCTTGCTCTACCAGAAATAATAAGTGGTGTACGAGCCTCATCAATTAAAATACTATCAATTTCATCCACTATTGCATAGTTTAATGGTCTTTGAACTAATTGTTCTTTATATAAAACCATATTATCTCTTAAATAATCGAAACCAAATTCATTATTTGTACCATATGTTATATCTGCTGCATATGCTGCTCTTCTTTGATCTGGTTCTAATCCATTTACAACTAACCCAACTGAAAGTCCTAAGAATTTATATAATTTTCCCATCCATTCACTATCTCTTCTAGCTAGGTAATCATTTACTGTTATAATGTGAACACCTTTTTCTGTTAGTGCATTTAGGTATGCGGGAAGTGTTGCAACCAAAGTTTTTCCTTCACCAGTTTTCATTTCTGAAATTCTACCTTGGTGTAATATAATACCACCAATTAATTGAACATCAAAATGTCTTAATCCTAAAACTCTTTTAGACGCTTCTCTAACAACTGCAAAAGCCTCTGGTAATATGTCATCCAATGTCTTACCATCTTTTAATTGCTTCTTGAAATACTCTGTTTCCCCTGTTAGCTCCTTGTCTGTTAATTTTTCCATTTCTGGTTCTAAACTGTTAATTTGCTCTACTATTGGCATTACTCTCTTAACTTCTTTTTCACTGTATGATTTGAAGATCTTCTTTAATACGCCCATTCGTCTTTTGCCTCCTAAAAAATAAATATCATGTGTACTATATCACTAAAATGATTTTTTCGCAATAATTTATTTCAAAAAAACATATATAAGAAATTTTTTTCATAGTATTTATAAAACGGAGGTGGATTTATTTTGTTTATATACAATATAAAAGTTAGTGGTAGCTTAATATTTAAAATATTTTTTGTCATTGTAACTATAATAATTATCACTGTTTTTTCTGTATGTTGCTATAATCTATTTATGGATGCGAAAAATAATGTTAGTGTATCGGATAATTCATCTTCTGTAATAGAAATTGATCCTAAAAATTACACTAATATTTTAAAAGATTCACATGAACATATAGATAAATATGTTGGTAAATCTTATAAATTTTCTGGCTATGTTTATAGAGCATATGACTTTACAGATGAACAATTTGTTCTTGCACGTGATATGATAATAAGTTCAGATTATCAAACTCTTATTGTAGGTTTCTTGTCCGAATATAAGGACATTAAAAATTTTGCCGATGGTACATGGGTAGAAGTTACAGGAACAATAAAAAAAGTGGATTACCACGGTGACATGCCAGAATTGCAAATTACTTCTTTAAAAGAAATAGATAAACCAAATGATGAGTATGTATACCCACCAGCTGAATCATATGTGCCTACCGTATGATTCATCGTTTTACCTTTCTAGGATAGCCTTTATTACACCTTTATCTATTAGTGTTCCAAATATATTTTTTAATATAATTAATATTATAGGTCCTAGCACCATTCCCCAAACGCCAACAAATTTATATCCTGTATACATTGCAATCAGTGTAAAGATTGGATGTATTCCAATTTTGTTGCTTACTAATTTTGGTTCTAAGAATTGCCTTACAATAGACATTATTCCCCATAAAATTAAAATTGACATTGCAAGTTCTATGTTACCATCCGCTGCACAAATTACCGCCCATGGTAACATTATAGTTCCAGATCCCAGTATGGGAAGTGCATCTACAAATGCAATTCCTAATGCAATTAATAAAGGATATTTTATATTCATTCCAATAATATTTAATATATAGAAACCTATTAATGAAATTACAAACGAAACTAAAACTAATATAAATTCTGCTTTTAAATAATTTCCAACAGAACCTATTATTTCTCTTATATGTGTACCTAATTTTTTTACCCATTTAGTTGGCAGATGATGTTCCACTTCATCTATCATATATACCTTGTCCACGCACATAAAATACAGAGCAATTAAAGTTATCGAAGTATATATTGCAATCGTTGGAATTTGCATTAAAACATCTATTAATTTAGATAAACTATTTTTTATCCATCTTCCTATATTACTAAAGAAATCATCATTTGAGCTTTCAATTACTTTTTCTACTTGCTCTGGTAAATGTAACCTTTTAATATCAAATTGTGAAGAAATACTTTGAATTTGTGTGTATGCTTTATCTATATAATTATTTACTCCATCCATTAAATTTGACGCTTCAGAAATTAATGTTGATATTCCCCATACAAGTAATCCTGCAATTATTGCAATCGTTATTAAAAATATAATTATACTGCTTGTCCTTCGTTTTAGATTAAATTTCTTCATAAAAAATTTAATTGGATGTTCCAATGTTAAAGATAAAATAAATGCTACAAGAAATGGCATATAAAATATACTAAGTTTATAAAAAAGTATCAAAATTAAAATACTTACAATTAATATTCCAATTCTTTTTAGAACTTTGGAAAAATAACCTACATCAAAAACCATTTCTCCCTCCTTCTTCTATTATATGTAAATTTATATTATTTATGACTAAATCATACCAGAAGAGGAAAAAGAGAATTTTCATTACGAAAATTCTCTTTTCAAAGTGAAATACTCAATTTTTTAAATTAAAAATTCTTTAATTAAACTATTCTGCATTCTGTGTTTTATTACAACAAATATCTTCTAATGTTACACATACTCCAGTTGTATTTATTTCTTGATTTTTAGCTAAATCTCCTAACGTAATCATTCCTACAACCTTATTATTATCAAGTATTGGAATTCTTCTTACTTTATTTTGAGCCATTTTGTTTTCAACTGTTTGTATATCATCATCTGAAGTACAAGTATAAACATTACACGTCATAATATCGCTAACTTTAGTTGTATTGCAATCTTTATTAGATGCTATACATCTTAAAGTTATATCTCTATCTGTTACAAGTCCAACTAAATTTTTGCCTTCATCGCATACAGGTATACAACCTACATGGTTTTGATTCATAAGTTTAGCACAATCAGTAACAGTAGAGTTTGGCAAGCAATAGTAAACATTATTGCACATACAATCTTTAACTTTCATTTAATATACCTTCCTTGCTCAAGAATTAATTGTGGTTGAAATCTGTGATTTCTTTCTCACAACTATAAAATTTATAACAATAAATTGCTGGTATACTAATATTATGTGTCTTTTTCAAAAATTAATTCTTACAGTTTTAGCCAATTAAAAATCTATATATGGATTATAATTTCTCATTCCTCTGTTTGCATAAATACTTCTATTTTGAAATCTTGATTGTCTTTCTTCAATTTTTTCCTTAATTACCAAAATTTTTAATAAATCTAATATTAGATTTTTCATATCTTTTGTATTTTCTTTTATTTTTAATTCCATATATAGTTGTTCTATTTGTTTGTCTAAATCTGTTTTACAGTTTTGAATATCTATCTTATTTATTTTTTCCATTAATGAATGATAAATTTCTGGATAATTCTTTTCTAATTCATAAGAAAAATCATCATAGTTGCAATCATTATTATAATATGTATTTTCTTGATTTATATTATATCCTAAAACTGTACTCATATATTCCTCATAATTTTTATCATACATATTTCCATAACCTCCTTATTTCATTATATAAAAGAAGAGGCACATATGTGCCTCTTTAAATTTCATTTACTAACTTTTTAAATTGATTTCCTCTATCTGCAAAATTTTTAAACATATCAAAACTTGCACTAGCTGGAGAAAATAATACAACTTGATGCTCTTTAGCAATATTTTTAGCTGTATCTACAGCTTCTTGTAATGTTTTACAATAATAAATTGGTAATTCTACTCCTTTTTTCTTCATTTCTTCTGAAGTAGCATTAAATATCTTTTGTGCTGTATTTCCTATTAAAACTAATCCTTTAACTTTTTCTACTATATATTTTCCAAGAAGTTCATAATCTAAATTTTTGTCGTATCCACCTGCAATTAATATTATATCTTCATCATATGCCTTAAGCCCAGCAATTGTTCTTGATGGACTTGAACTTGCAGAATCGTTATACCATTTTACGCCATTAATTTCTCTAACAAATTCCAATCTATGTTCTACTGCATTAAATTCTTTTATTGCCTCTACAGCTACTTCTTCATCCACTAAATTCCTTGTTGCTGCTAGTGCTGCACATATGTTTTCAAAATTATGTGTTCCTCTTAATTTAATTTCTTTTGTATTTAAAATATGTTTTCTTAATTTATTTTCGCACTCTTTTATAATGTTTCCATCTACTATATAACCATCATTCAACTTTTCTTTACTACTAAAATAGATTACTTTTGAATTTGCCTCTGGTTTGCATTTTCTAGTAATTTCATTATCATAATTTAATATTAATACATCATCTTCATTTTGATATTTAAAAATATTCTTTTTAGCTTCTATATATTCTTCATATGAACTATGTATATTTAAATGATTAGGTGTTATATTAGTTATTATTGCTATATTTGGACTTACATCCATTCCCATCAATTGAAAACTACTCAATTCTAAAACAATTATATCGTCTGGTAATATTTGTGAAAGCTTGGTAAATAGTGGTGTTCCTATGTTTCCACCAAGATAGCAGTTATATCCTGCATGTTTTAAAATTGAATATATTAAGCTCGTTGTAGTTGTCTTTCCCTCACTTCCAGTAACACCTATAATTTGGCAAGGGCACATTTTCATAAGCATTTCAATTTCTGTTGTTACAATTGCTCCTCTTTCTTCTTCCTGCTTTAATTCTGGTTTAGTTGGCAGACAGCTTGGTGAACGAAATATTAAATTAAATCCATTCAAATTTTTTAAATAATCTTTTCCAAAGAAAAATGGAATAGAATAAGATGTTAACTTATCCATAACTTCTTTTGGTATATCTTCTATTTCTTTATCATCAAACACTGTAATCCTTGCTTTTTTTTCGTACAGATAATCAATTAAAGGAATATTACTTACTCCAAGCCCAATAATTGCTACCTTTTTTTGATATATATAATTTTCGAATTCTTGTAATTTTTCATTTACGTAACTCACTTAAAAACACCTCTTATTTAATATATTCCATTATTTTATCCGTTTCTTCTTCTACTGTTTTACAATCTGTTACATCTATAACTTTTGTTATTGGGTGAACTTTATAATAGCCAGATTCTTTTTGCAATTCATCACGTCTTTGAATATGTTTTTTTAATTCTTCCATTGTTATTTCACCTTTATATTGATGATATTTTCTTTTTACTCTTTCATCCAAATCTGCCACTAAAAGGAAATGATAATTAACCTTTGGATACATATTTACTATATCTCTTGAAGATAATATAACATTATATTTAGCTTTTACTTTTTCTATTATATTTTTCCCAAATTCATACAATTTTTCATTATTTGCATAATTACTTATTTTTGATGTTGCAATTGATGTTTCTAGTGATTGTAAATCTTTTTCATCAATTTTTTTGCCATGTATGTACACAACGCTTTCTCGGTTTTCTATTTCTAATTTTAATTTTAATTTATCCATTATGTTCTTCATATTTAGTGAACTTAATTTATCATTATCTTTTTTTACATTTATTAATCCCGTTTTTAATATACCATATGTAATTGCTCTATATATGTTTCCTCCATGTATTAAAACAGAATTAGGTATTCTATTTAATAAGGCTCTACAAACAGATGTCTTTCCTGTTCCTACATATCCTTCAATTCCAATAACTATGTTTTCCATAATATTCCTCCTAAATTTAACAGTGTAATTATATACCAATATATTCTATTTTTCAATTAATTTATCTATATTATTAATTTATGAATTGTGGGTTAGTCAAACATATGTCACACTTTATTGAAAAATATATTGTTTGAGTACCATATATTGCTTAAACCGAT
>CALXKK010000036.1 GCA_944388935.1 uncultured Clostridia bacterium
ACAATTGCTACAGAACAAATTATAATACCAAATGGTGGACATATTAATAGTGAAAGTGGATATGATACATTTGAAGAGATAGTAAGTTATCTTTAGAACTAATATATTAAGAAATTATAAATCAAAAGAAAAGTTTAAATAAAATCAATTAAAAACAACTCACTAACTTATATAGTTTGTGAGTTGTTTTTACATTAGCACATAAACCTTGGTCCACAACAACAATTACAAATTGTATCTGCTAAGCACCACCAGAAACATATATTGTCCATACTAAAAGGCCTTCCATATGCTCTACTTTGTGTACTATATGTTCTTCCTCCTGACTGTATTTGTCTTAATAGTTCTTGATAATATGGGTTATTTGGTTCCATTTGAACTGCTATTTTAGCATAATTTAATGCTGTTATTCTATTATTTGTATGATAATTTGCAATACTACTTAAATAATACCATTCTGCAGTTCTATCACTAATTTGTGAAAGTACATTTAATGCTTCCACATATGCTCCTCCTCTTATATAATGTCTAGCTACCTCATATAGATTTGTTCCATTACTATTTGAATAATTATTATTATTTGTATCTTCATAATAACCTGAATTATTATTTACTGTGCCATTTCTTATTTGGTCATATGCCTCATTTATTTCTTGCATTTTCTTAGCAGCTTCTTGATCTCCCGGATGTAAATCTGGATGATACTTTTTTACCAGCTTTCTATATGCTTTCGTTACTTCTTCATCACTTGCTCCATATGATAGTCCTAATACTTTGTATGGATCTTGTATCATTTATTCTTTTCTCCCTTCTTTTTGTGAATTTCATACTTCGTCCATATACCTGAGTATAACACATTTTCTATAATCTTATTAGATATATTTAATTTTTTATAACTTTCTATACAATCTGATAAAAGCAAATTAAGCATATCATCAAATTCTAATTTAGAACTCATAATTAAAGGATTATATCTCTTATGTTTTATATCACTATTTAAATCTATACAAGCGTCTTCTATATAAACAAATCTTCCTAATGAACTTCCAAAATCTTTTAATTTTTGAGAATATTCATCTTCATATGGGCTAAACACCTCTCCGAAGAAATTTCCAGAGCATTTGGCTGGTAAGTCTGGATTTAAAATGTTCTTCTCTTCTATTTTGTTTAATTCATCCAAATTTCTTTTTATAACTTCAGCTTTTTTGGGATATTCGCTACATACTTTTGTAAATTCTTTTTTTAATAATGTGGCATACGAACCTGCAATTACATTTTTTTCATCTTTCCAATCATCAATTAAATTATAATATGACAATAAAACATTCATATCAGCCACATAATCAATAAATTCTCCTTTTAAATATGTGCGCTTTTTTAATGGATGTATTGCACACCTAAATTCTACCTCAGTATTTTTCTCCTTATATACCTCATTTAATAATATTATTAGAAAAGTCATATCATAATTTAAAGTTAATCTGCTGATGTTCTTATGTTTATCTCGTAAAGCTCTACATAAGCCACAATAACACGACCTATAATATAATTTTTCCTCTTCTTGGAGTAATTTCGGATTTGTAAGTATATTTCCAACCATTGTATTCCCCCATTAATAAAAGCCAAGAAGAGAGCTTTTTATATATTATGAAAGCCCTCTTCTGCTGTTATTTTTGAATTTTATATAAATTATGTTATACAAAAATTAATTTTGGATGTATTTTTTGTAAATTATTATTTAGCCATTATCTCACAAACCAAATTACTAATTTCTGTTGGATTTTCGATATTTAATCCTTCTATTAATCTGGCTTGAGCATACAAAACTTTAGTATATTGTTGTAATTTTTCTTTGTCTTCATTATATAATTCCTTTAATTTATTTGCAATTGGATGTTTTTCATTAATTTCCAATACAGTTTGTGCTTTAATTCCTTGGTTATTTGGCATAGCATTCAATGTTTTTTCCATTTCTACAGAAATTACACCTTCAGAAGTTAAACAAACAGGATGATTTTTTAATCTATGTGTAAATCTAACAGCTTGTACCTCATTATTTAATGCTTCTTTCATTGAATCAAACATTGCTTTATTATCTTCATTTGCTTTCTTTAATTCTTCTTTTTCCTCTTCGCTATCCAAATCTAAATTTTCACTACAAGCATTTTGGAATGTTTTTCCATCATAGTTCATTAGTACTTGTAATACAAATTCATCAACATTATCTGTTAAATATAAAACTTCATATCCTTTGTCCTTTAGCAATTCAACTTGTGGTAATAAATCTACTTTATCTACAGTTTCACCACTTGCATAATAAATTACTTTTTGGTCTTCTTTCATTCTTCCCACATATTCTTTTAATGTTACTAATTTCTTTTCTGTTGATGAATAGAATAATAATAAATCTTGTAATTTATCTTTGTTAACTCCATAATCACTATAAGTACCATATTTTAATTGTAATCCGAAGTTTTTGAAAAACTGCTCATATTTCTCTCTATCATCTTTTAACATTTTTTCTAATTCTGATTTTATTTTGTTTTCGATATTTTTAGCTATTACTCTTAATTGTCTATCATGTTGTAACATTTCCCTAGATATATTTAATGATAAATCTTCACTATCTACTAAACCTTTTACAAATCCAAAATAGTCTGGCAACAAATCTTCACATTTTTCCATTATTAATACACCATTGGCATATAATTGTAGACCTTTTTCGTAATCCTTTGTATAGTAATCATATGGTAAATGTGATGGAATATATAATAAACTTGTATATTTATATTGGCCTTCTACTGATGTATGAATTACTTTTAAAGGTTTTTCATAATCATGAAATTTATCTTTATAGAAATTATCATATTCCTCTTCTGTAACTTTCTTTTTATCCTTTTTCCAAATTGGAATCATAGAGTTAATTGTTTCTACTTCTTTTACTGTTTCATATTCGTTTTCTGTTCCTTCTTTTTTATGTCTATGTTCTACTTCCATTTGGATTGGATAATGAATATAATCTGAATATTTCTTTATAATGTCTTGTATTTTATAACTGTCTAGAAATTGACTATAATTTTCTTCGTCAGAATCTTCTTTAATATGAAGTGTTATTTTTGTTCCTATATCTTCTTTTGAGCATTCTTCTATCTTATAGCCTTCAACTCCTTTTGAACTCCAACAATATGCCTTTTCTGCATTTGGAGTTTTACTCTCAACTTTTACAAAATCACTTACCATAAATGCTGAATAAAATCCTACTCCAAATTGACCTATTATATCAACATCGTCTGCTTTTTCATTTTCTTCTTTAAATTTAAGTGACCCACTCTTTGCAATTGTACCTAAATTTTTATCTAATTCTTCTTCCGTCATTCCACATCCATTATCAGAAATAGTTAATATTCTATTTTCTTTATCTAAGTCAATTCTGATTTTTAAATCTTCTCTATTAACTTTTATTGTATTATCTGTTAATGAACGAAAATATAATTTGTCCATTGCATCACTTGCATTAGATATTAGTTCTCTTAAAAAAATCTCCTTATTTGTATAAATTGAATTTATCATTAAATCTAATACTCTTTTTGACTCTGCTTTAAATTGTTTGTTACTCATATTTATTCCCTCTTTCTTAAATTTTAAATATTTCGAGTATTCATTATATTTTTAAGCAACTAATAGTATTCTATATTCATTTTTTAGCAAAGTCAACCGTTGACTGCTAATTTTCACAAAAATTTCACATTTTTCTTTATAAATCCTTAATTACAATATTTTGGAGATAATTTGAATTAAATATAAAAAACTAAAGACACTCAATTGGCAAGTTTGATTTTATGTTAATTAAGTGGTATAATTAATATGTCACAAGATGTATTGTTTTTGAAAGGAGGATTCCTATGTGGAATCGGAAGAAGCTTACATTCGTCATCGTCGTCATCGTTGTGTTGCTTCTGCTCTTGGGCAGTTGCACTGCCAGTACTCTGTCATCCTGCACAAGTCAGCAACTAGCAACGCAATCCGAGAACACATCATCTGCTGATGATAGCACTGCATCAGAAGCGGAAGATCCTCAACAGTCTGCAGAAAACATTAAAGACCTGCAGGCGCAAGTCGACGAACTGAATCAACAGATCGCCGATAAGGATGCTCAGATCCAGAGTTTGCAAAATAGTGGTTCGGGAGACACCGAAAATGGAGGTATTACCTTCCAGGAGTTTCTTAACCTCTACTTCTGGTCAGATGGAAACACTTACCGCCTATCCGATGATAGGAAGTTGTATTCAAATTATGCTTGCACCAAAGAGTATGAGCTGAATGCAGCGGACTACACGTTCCCATGTGACAGAGCTTTGCAAATTAACATGGACAGCGGATTGTCGGTAAGCATGCTTATGACCACTGATGGTCAGATTGTATGGTCTCCGTCTCCCTACTTTAACCGCATCGATGGTTAAACGAGCATCAAGGAAGCCCCACATATCTTTCGGTATGTGGGGCTCTCCCTTTTTATTATTCTTTAATTAAATCTGCCAATTTAAAATTAATTACTTTCTTTAATTCTTGTACATTCATTTCCACTTGATATCCAATTTTTCCCGCACTAAACATTATTGTATCAAAATCTGTTGCAGTCATATGTATTACTGTTTTAAACGGTTTCTTCATTCCTATTGGTGAACAACCACCATGAATATATCCTGTAAGTGGTAATAATTCTTTTGACTTTACCATCTCTATACTCTTTTCATTAACAGCTTTCGCTGCTTTTTTCAGGTCTAATTCTTCTGCAACTGGAATTACAAAAACGTAATGTTCTTGTGATTTTCCTACTGTTACTAATGTCTTAAAAACTTTATTTACATCTTGACCTAAAAAGTTTGCTACTTCTACACCACTTAAAGCTTTAGTAGAATCATAAGTATGTTTTTTATATTCAATCTTATGTTTATCTAATATTCTCATTACATTTGTTTTTTCTTCCATATTATCACCCAATTACATTTTTATTATCTTTTCCCATGGTAAATAATCTTTTCCAAAATGTCCATAATTAGTAGTCTTAGAAAATATTGGTTTCTGTAAATCCAAATACTTCATTATTCCATTTGGTGTTAAATCAAATTTATCATTTATCTTTTTTATAATCTCTTCTTCTTCTATTTTATTTGTTCCAAATGTATTTATATATATTGATAATGGCTCTTCTACACCTATAGCATAAGATAATTGAATTTCACATTTATCTGCATATCCATTTGCTACAACATTTTTTGCTATGTGTCTTGCCATATAAGCTGCAGACCTATCAACTTTTGTAGCATCTTTTCCAGAAAATGCTCCTCCTCCATGTCTTGCATATCCACCATATGTATCCACAATAATTTTTCTACCTGTAAGTCCTGTATCTCCTAATGGTCCGCCAATAACAAATCTACCCGTTGGATTAATATATATTTTGGTATTGCTATCCATCATATTTTCAGGAATCACTTCATCTATAACATATTTTTTTATGTCTGCTCTTAATTGTTCCATACTAACATTTTCCAAATGCTGTGTAGATATTAATACATTTTCTATTCTTTTTGGAGTATCATCTTCATATTCAACAGTTACTTCTGTCTTTCCATCAGGTCTTAAATATGGTAGTATATTTTCTTTTCTTACATCTGTTAATCTTTTAGATAACCTATGTGCAATATATAATGCAAATGGCATATAATTTTCAGTCTCATTAGTTGCAAATCCAAACATGATACCTTGGTCACCTGCACCACCAACATCAACTCCTAATGCAATATCATCGCTTTGTTTTGTGATATTAATATCTATATCGCATGTTCTATAATCAATATCTGTTTCAGCATTATCATATCCAATTTCTTTTATAGTATTTCTTACTATTTCTTCTATATTTAATTTTGCCTTTGATGTAATTTGTCCTGCTATTGTAATTTTATTTTTAGACGCAAATGTTTCAACTGCTACTCTTGAGTTCTTATCTTGCTTTAAGCATTCATCCAAAATTTTATCTGATATGTAATCACACAACTTGTCTGGATGCCCTTCTGTTACACTTTCTGAGGTAAAATAATATTTCTTCATTTTTTATTCCTTTCCTTGTTACATAAATTTGTCACCATCGCTTTGATGGTGACTATACTAAACATTTATATAGAATTTTTTCTAAATTAGTTGTATCAACTACAGATTCTATACTAGCATTTAACATATCTTTTGGAGTTGTTTTTGTTAGGTCCAATTCATATCCATTCTTAAGTGCTAATTCTCTTATAAATTCCCTTATTGTTCTCCCATTTCCCTCTCTGAATGGATGTAGAACATTTAATTCTGCCATATAATATGCTAATCGCTTAGAAAAATCTTCCTTTGATAAATTACTTAAATAATTTTCTTCTTTTAATTTATCCAATAATTTTACCAATTCCTGTTCGATATATTCCCATTCTGCAAATCTAAAATTTCCTTTTGCAATATTTTCACTTCTAAATAATCCTGCAAAATCATAAATATCTTCAAATAAAAATTTATGAATATTAATAAAATGGTATATATCAAATTTACCTGTAATTTCCTTTTGCCTTAATATATATAATTTTGCTAAAACTATTTTTCTTTCATAATTGTATAGTTTTTCCTTATCTCTTATATTCAATTTATTTTTCAAGATATCTGTGTTTTCATAACAATAAATAGAATTTCTAGCTTCATATAAATCATACATAAAACCAGCTCCTTACAAGGACATTTTTTTTATTTTATTTATCATATCCTGTTCTGTTATTTTATGTTCCTGATAATCTCTTAATAAAGATATGTCTTCATCTGTTACATACATATCTTCGATAGCTAAATCTTGTTTTAAATTTTCGATATCAAATTTAAATTTTTTTTCATTAAACATATCTTCTCTCCTTACACCATACTACCTTTTTATTATACCACATTTTGGCGAAAATATCAACATTTTTGCTTTTTAACAAGGACTTCCTTAATAAAAAAACTAAATTCTAGTATGAGAGAAAAAGTAGAATTTAAATTTTGACAAAATTCTAGTATAATAT
>CALXKK010000037.1 GCA_944388935.1 uncultured Clostridia bacterium
CCCCTGTTCAATACAGAAAACATTCCGAGTTAGTAGCCTAATTTATACTGTCCAACTTTTTGGGTTCAGTACAGTCCTTTTTGTGTCTTTTTAGTAAATAAAAACAAATATTTCTCCAAAAATTCAATTTATTTCTCTAATTTATAATAAGATTTTTTACCTTTCTTTAATATTGCATAACCATCTTTAAAATCTGAATCTGCAATTACATAATTAGTATCTGATATTTTTGTATCATTTAAAGATATTCCACCTTGATTAATTAATTGACGTGCTTGTCCTTTTGATGGGGCAAAGCCAACTTGAATTATTGCATCCAATATAGAAATATTATCTTCAACTTTAGCAGTTGGCATATTGTCCAAACTACCTTGTCCTTCAAATAGTGCTGTGGCAGCTTCTTCAGCTTTTTTTGCTTCTTCTTCGCCATGAACTAATTTTGTTATTTCATAGGCAGCAACTTTTTTTGCTTCATTTATTTTTTCATCTTTTAAATTAGAAAGTTCTTCAATTTTTTCCATAGGTAAAAATGTAAGTAAACTTAAAACGTTTTTTACATCTGCATCATCAATATTTCTCCAATATTGATAAAATTCATATGGAGAAGTCTTAGTAGGGTCTAACCAAAGTGCACCTTTTTCAGTTTTTCCCATTTTCTTTCCTTCTTTTGTTGTAAGAAGTTTAAATGTAAGACCATAAGAATCTGAGTGACCAATTCTTCTTATTAAGTCTACACCACCTAATATATTTGACCATTGGTCGTTTCCGCCCATTTCTAGTTTACAACCATATTTATCATGTAAATGTAGAAAGTCATATGATTGCATTAGCATATAGCTAAGCTCGAAGAATGTTAAGCCTCTTTCCATTCTTTGCTTATAACACTCAGCAGCAAGCATTTTATTAACAGAAAATAATGAACCAATTTCTCTTGTAAATTTAATAAAGTTTAAATCTAAAAGCCAATCAGCATTATTAACTATTATTGCAGCATTTTCACCTTCGAAAGATAAAAATCTAGAAATTTGTTTTTTAAAACATTCAACATTATGATCGATTTCTTCTCTAGACATCATTCTTCTCATATCTGTTTTACCAGAAGGGTCACCTATTGTAGCAGTACCACCGCCAATTAAAATAATAGGTCTATGTCCAGCTTTTTGCATATGTGCAGCAACCATTAAAGAAATAAAGTGACCAACATGTAAACTATCTGCTGTTGGGTCAAAACCTATATAAAAAGAAATAGATTCGTTATCTAATAAATTTTTTATTTCTTCTGGATGTGTTAATTGTTCTGTATAACCTCTTTGTGTTAATATTTCGAAAACGTTAGACATAAAAATCCTCCTTATAAATTAAAATTAATATTACTTTTTTCTTTTTTTACTTCTTTTAAGAAATTTTTATTACTCATAAATCTATTTATATTTGTTTCTTCGATTCCAGTTCCTTTACTAATATCTGCAATAGTTGGTTCTTCTGTTTGTTGAACTAAAAAACTTTTTAATTTTGACATCTCAAAATTATCTTTTGGTGTACAATTAGGACATATATCATCTGCTGATGAGAAAAAACATCCACAACGTAAGCACTTTTTAAAATTCATAATAAAATTCATTCCTTTCTGCTTCGATTTTTTCTACGTGTATTCTATCACAAAAATTTGCAAAAAAGAACTAAATACTACAAAAAATATATAGAAATTTATCAAAAAAACAGTTGACAATTAATTAGTGTTGTGAAATAATGATAACGGTTATCATTTAAGGAGATGTTATGGAAAGATATAGTAAGCAAAGAGAGCTGATTTTAACAGCTTTAAGGAACAGAAAAGACCATCCAACAGCGGAAATGCTATACAATGACATATCAAAAATAATGCCTAGTATAGGTATTGCTACGGTTTATAGAAATTTAGCAGCGTTATACGAGAGTGGTCAAATTTTAAAAATAGAAACTAAACAAGGAGAATCTGATAGATTTGATGGTAACATAAAGCCACATCTTCATTTTCAATGTTTAGAATGCAATAAAATAGAAGATATCTTTTTAAATGAGGAGCAAAACAATCAACTAAATGAACAGCTTAAAGAATTTGCTAATATTATCGATGCAGAAATGGCAACTTCCAAAATAGTATTAAAAGGAAGATGTAAAGACTGCAGAGATAAAAAAATAAATTTATAGGAGGAATTAGATATGAAAGCTTATGTATGTAAAATATGTGGATATGTACATTTTGGAGATGAAGCTCCAGAAAAATGCCCACAATGTGGAGCAAGCAAAGACAAATTCGAATTAAAAGATTTAAGTGGAAAGAAAGACTATGCTGATGAACACAGAATTGGTGTAGCACAAGGATTGGACGAAGAAGTTGTTAAAGGATTAAAAGACAACTTTATGGGAGAATGTACAGAAGTTGGAATGTATATTGCTATGAGTCGTCAAGCTGATAGAGATGGATATCCAGAAATAGCAGAAGCATTCAAAAGATATGCATTAGAAGAAGCAGAACATGCTGCAAAATTTGCAGAATTATTAGGAGAAGTTGTTTATCCTGATACAAAGAAAAACCTAGAATTAAGAGCAGCTGCAGAACAAGGTGCTTGTGAAGGTAAAAAAGAATTAGCTACAAGAGCTAAAGAATTAGGATATGATGCTATACATGATACAGTTCATGAAATGGCTAAAGACGAAGCTCGTCATGGAAGAGGATTTGACGGATTATTAAAAAGATATTTTTTAGATAAATAAAAAATATAAAATAATATGAAGTTAATTGCGGATGTAGGATTTTAATTCTTATATCCGCTTTTCTTTTACTTAATTTATTATTGTGGAAGAGAATGGAAGATTTATATTGCTATTTATTTACAAATAAAAAATATATGTGATATAATTAAATAGACTTAAATTTAAGAAGGTGTGTTTATGGCAGTATTATTTTTTATAATATATATACTGGTTCTGGTAATATTTGGTCTTATCGTTTTTGCAGTAATGCAAATTAAGATGGCAGGACTAACGGTAAAAGATTTTTGGACATTTATAGAAGCAAACCAAGAACTAGATAAACTAGATAGAATTGCAAAAAAATATGAAAAAATGACAACTCCACAACAAATTATGTTTTTAAAGGAGGCAGAAAAAATATTTGATGCTTTCGATAAAGTACCTGCATCAATTTGGGAAGAGGAGACTAACAAATATCAAAATGTTTTAGATGCATACAAAGACATAAAAGTTATGAGATGGATAGATAATGATAAGAGCAATATAAAGAAAGAAGAAGTTACAGATACCAAATAAAAAATTAAAAAAATCGAAAAATTGTATTGACAAAACACACAAATAGGTATTATAATAAGCATTGTCAGTTGCAAGACATACATGCAGATGTGGCGGAACTGGCAGACGCACAGGACTTAAAATCCTGCGAGGGTTAAACCTCGTGCCGGTTCGATTCCGGCCATCTGCACCAAGAATAAAAGCTATAAAGTATTGAAAAATCAATATTTTATAGCTTTATTTTTTTTAAAAAGTATGCAATAGGTATGCAGTAGTTTGATTATTAAATTTAAATAAAGTGAAAATAAAACAGAAAAGAGTCTCGCAAGAGACTCTTTCTGCATGTGGTTTTAATTGTAACCACATTAACCAAAGTTCAACTAGAGCTATTAGCTGGGAAACTCGATAATCCCAGCGAGCTCGTCTTGTTGCCTTTCCCATTCTGCCTTGAGAGCATTAGGGTGACGATGGCTTCGTGAAACCATCATTGGCACTCTAGAGAGACTAAGCACAAAAGCATCAACTTTTGCGAAAGACTCTGATTGTATAACCTTTGAAATTTCACGGTCGAAATTGGAACCTTTTTCGAAGCATCCCGAAAGAAGCTCGAATATGTCGTAAGGCGAAACGTCTGCATCCACAGGATTTACTAGCATGATGTTATCTGCGTAGTAGATGAGTTGGAATATGCATGACGTCGAAGCATTTCTTAGGAGCATACCTTTAAAGTTCATTTTAGCTGAATGTTTTGCTACTGTTAGAACTTGCGTGGGGTATACGCCGGGGATGTGCTTTTCTTCCGGTTTCCTCCAATCGTTATACAACTTCCAAAGATGATGATTGGAAGGACCTACTAGTGTAGGTTTACCAAATATATTCATCACAATGCCTTTAATATTATTCGCAGCCCCAAAATCCAGACCTTGACGGATACTGCTATTGAGGTTGGAGCCATTCTTAAAGCATCCTAAAAGAAGTTGAAGGATTGATACAACCCTAGTCTTGCATGAAATTGCCCTCCTTAAGAAAAGGATGTTCTTGTAGATGTATAGACACTGAGTTTCTAACGTTGCTTTCGAATTTTGGAGAAAAACTCCAGCATAGTTTTGGGTGTCGACAAAATCCAATACAGTAGTTACCCTTGTGAACATGTGCTCTCCTTAGAACGGTGATATACCTTTGGTTTTGTACTGCTAACATAATTATTATAACATTAATTTACGTAATTTACAAGCCACGTAGTTTTGCTCAAAACATAGAGATTTACGATTTCCAAATGTTATAGCTTTATCATATTTGATTAAATCTACATAATGTGGTATACTAATATTGTATTATTTACCCCTAAATTGGAGGAAAACATGTTGAAGCGTAAGGGTATTATTTTCAGTCTTGCTATTTCTGCAGTATATTTTGTCGTATTCACTATTTTGAATATTGCTTTTGGATTTTCATGGAATCGTGAGACTTCAACTATTTTCTTTGCTATTGCTATTTATTTCCTGTCAACTGCTGCATACAGGTTTGGAGTTATTGTATCAGCTGAATATAGCTTCGAAGAAGGATATGAAATGGGAAAAGAGCATGGGAAAATAATAGGTCGCATGGATGGCTATGCTGAGGGATATGCAGAAGGAATACGAGAGGGCTATGACCTAGGAGTTAATGGATTTCCTGAGTCATATAAACCTGATGATGGAGATGATAATCCGAATATTATTCATGTCGATGCAGAAGTGGAGTAATACCCTGGAACCTTGAACTTTGAGGTACCGAATTTTTTTAGAAAGAGCTACGTGGTTGTCCACGTGGCTCTTTCTATGTTGTGCGACAGGCATGTCGTTTAGCTAATCGGTGAAAGTCCGAAGTGGAGGTAGATATCGCCAACCACATAGAGAA
>CALXKK010000038.1 GCA_944388935.1 uncultured Clostridia bacterium
GGTTTGTTATTTAAACAATATCATTTTTGGTACTCTCTTTCAATATTTTTTCATATTACTTGTGACATATCTATTTTTAACCTATAATTTTTACATTTTCATAAATTTATAATATTATTATTTTTTTTGCAAAAAATATTAGTATGAATAAATTTAATAAAACAAAAAAAATATTTATAATATTATTAGTATTTTTTATTTTAGTTATTCTAGCAATTATCATATATTTCTATATTTTAAAACTAAAAGAACGAAAACTATATTCTTTTTCTAAAACTTTGGAAGATAAATATCAAACTTTAAGCTTATATTCTAGCAATAATGTCATAAATACTGCCTCTTCTAATTCTTCTCATATAATTGGAAAAATTGTAATAGATAAAATAAATTTAAACTATCCAATTCTTTCCACATGTTCAGAGAGCTTATTAAAAATATCTCCTTGCAGATTATGTGGTCCAGAACCAAATAAAGTAGGTAATCTTTGCATTGCAGGACATAACTACGATAACGGGAAATTTTTTAGCAATATAAATAAACTCTCTATTGGAGATATTATATATATTTATGACTTAAATAATAATTATTTAAAATATACCGTATATGACAAATTTGAAGTAGCTGTTAACAATACTTCTGTATTAAATCAAGATACTAAAAATAAAAAAGAACTAACATTAATTACTTGTAATAACAAAAAGAAAAATAGATTTATTCTAAAAGCAAAAGAAATGGACTAGCAAAACTAGTCCATTTAATATTTATATTAAATTAATTAAATTCCTTTATAGTCTCTTACTTTTTTGTATGCATAAATTGCTGCAACTGCACAAACACCTATTACTACAAATACGATTGTATTGTCAGCAATACCTGTTTTTGGTAAATTTGAATCTAATGCTGTAGCTGTATTATTGTTTGAAGTTGTTGGTGTTAATGTTGAAGTTAATGCACTATTGTTTGTTGCTGCATTATTTGTTGCACTGTTGTTAGTAGCTGCATTATTTGTTGCACTATTATTACTTTCTGTTAAAACTATTGCGCCATCATCTGCTGCATATGCATTTCCTGAAATTATCATTAACACTGCCATAATTGTAACTAATAAAATTCCTTTAATTAAACTATTTCTTTTCATTTCCTTCCCTACCTTTTCTCTCTTTTGTTAATATTATATTCAATACTAATATTATTTATACTACATTTTATTATAAAATGCAAGGCTTTTTTACATATATTTTTATTTTTTCAAAAATTTCCATATTAAATAGTAATTATTAACCATATTTTTATACATTAAATCTAAATAAAACAACATCTCCATCTTGCATTATATAATCTTTTCCTTCAGACCTTACTAATCCTTTTTCTTTAGCTTCATTTAAAGAACCTAATCTTATTAAGTCATCATATGAAACTACTTCTGCTCTTATAAATCCTCTTTGTATATCTGAGTGGATTTTTCCAGCTGCTTCTGGAGCTTTTGTTCCTTTTTTTATTGTCCAAGCTCTAACTTCTGGCTTTCCTGCTGTTAAGAATGACATTAATCCTAATAAATCATAACTTTCTTTTATTACTTTATCTAGTCCAGATTCTTCCATACCTAGAGCTTCTAGCATTTCTTTTTTATCGTCATCATCTAATCCTGATAAATCCTCTTCTATCTTAACACATAATTTTATAACTTTTGCATTTTCATTTTTAGCATATTCTCGTACTTGCTTTACATATTCATTATCTTCTGCAATTTCATTTTCTGAAACATTTGCAACATATAGAATTGGTTTCATTGTAAGTAAGAAACAATCTTTTATTATTTCTTTTTCTTCATCTGTTAAGTCAAGTATTCTTGCAGGCTTTCCTTGTTCCAATGTTGACTTTACTTTTTCTAACAAATCTATTTCTGTTTGATATGCCTTATCTCCCTTTACTAATTTTTTTGCTCTTTCTAATCTTTTATTTACAGTTTCAATATCTGCAAAAACAAGTTCTAGATTTATAGTTTCTATATCCCTTACTGGGTCTATTGAACCATCTACGTGAACTATATTAGGGTCATCGAAACATCTTACAACTTCTAGTATGCTATCAACTTCACGAATATGTGACAAGAATTTATTTCCTAATCCTTCTCCTTTGCTAGCACCTTTTACAAGACCTGCAATATCTACAAATTCGATTACTGCATGAGTTACTTTTTCTGGTTCATACATTTTTGCTAAATTATCCAATCTCTCGTCTGGTACTGGAACCATTCCGATATTTGGTTCTATTGTACAAAATGGATAATTTGCACATTCTGCACCTGCTTTTGTAATTGCATTAAATAATGTACTTTTTCCTACATTAGGAAGTCCTACTATTCCAATTTTCATTTTGCTCTCTCCTATCTAAAAGTCTATTATATTATATATTCAAGTAAATTGGAGCTTCCAGCCAGAATCGAACTGGCGACCTCTTCCTTACCACGGAAGTGCTCTACCTACTGAGCTATAGAAGCATATACCAACTATACTAATAATAGTTGGTAATTTATTCTTTCTATGCAATCAATTTGACTACACTCTAATTATTATCTTCTTTTAATATATTTTTTATTGCTTTTTTTCTTATTCTTTGTATTGCATTATCGATAGACTTAACTGGGGCATTTAATTTATTTGCAATATCTACATAACTTTCTCCATTCATAAACCTTGTTAATACCTGTTTTTCGAAATCGCTTAAAGATTTATTTATTACATCTTGAACATTTTCATAATATTCTTTTTTTGTAATTGTATCCAATGGATCTTCCACTGTATTGTTATTAAATATATCCATAAGTTCTGTATTATCTTCGTCATCATATGCTGCAGTATTTAATGATAAATACGAATTTAGTGGCATATGCTTTTGTCTGTTTGAAGTTTTTATTGCTGTTATTAATTGTCTTTCTATGCACATATTTGCAAAAGACTTAAAACTTGTATTTTTATCATCAGAATAACTTTTTATTGCTTTATATAACCCAATCATTCCTTCTTGAATTATATCCTCTTTTTCTGCTCCTATTATGTAATATTTACTGACTTTCATATTAACAAGTTCTTTGTATTTTTCCATCAAGTAATTTAAAGCGCTTTTATCCCCTGCTTTTATCTTATTTATTATTTCTTCATCTTGCATTAATTCATATTTTGAATCGAATGGATAAAACATATTGCTGTATTTCATAAGTGTATTGTAACCCCCTGCTAATATATCTATGCCACATTATAAGTCAAAAAAACGCATAATGTCAATACTTTTTACATCTTATTCACATTTTATTAAATTTGATATATTTTGGCATTTGTAATATAATGTTTCAAAAAACAAAGGAGATTATTATGGCTTTTGACGGAATAACAACAAAATCAATTTCTTATGAATTACAACATTCTATATTAGGTGGAAAAATAAATAAAATTTTTGAACCCAATAAGAATGAAGTTATATTTGGTATATATGCAAACGGTAAAAACTATGTGCTTAACATGTGCATAGACTCTAATTTATATAGAATACATTTAACAACTAATTCTAAGCCCAACCCTTTAAATGCTCCTAATTTTTGTATGTTATTAAGGAAGCATTTACTTGGATACAAAATAAAATCAATTTCTTCTGATGATAATCTAGAAAGAATTGTAAAAATTGAATTAGAAGGATATAACGAATTAAGTGATTTAACAACAAAATATCTAATTGTTGAATTGATGGGTAAACATAGCAACATTATTTTATTAAATGATAAACAATTTATTATAGATAGTTTAAGACATTTAGATACATCTTCTAATTCTTACAGGGACATTTTGCCAGCTCACGAATATGTTGCGCCTACAAACAATAAACATAATTTCTATAATGTACATTCTTCTGAAAATTTATACAATTTAATTATAGAAAACAAAGCAACTAATTTAACTAATTTTTTAGTTGGCTATTTTACAGGTTTTAGCAAACCATTTGTTAAAAATATATTAAAAGATTTGAATATTAATAATAATGAGTTTTCAAAAGAAGATATAGCTAGTCTATATGACTATATTTCTAAAATACTTAATAATTTAGATAGTAACGAAATCTCTTTAATTAATTATTCTAATGAAAAAGGAAAATCTGATTATGTAATAGATTTAATTTCTAAGAAATCTGATTTGGATATTAACTTTTTCATTGATGATTTCTATTATAATAAAGAGACAAATAATAACTTTTTATCTTATAGAAATAATTTATTAAAATTGATTTCTCATATATTAAAAAAATACTCATTAAGATTAACAAGCATTAATAATAAACTAAATGAATGTGCTAATAAAGACCAATACAAATTGTATGGCGAATTAATAACAGCTAATTTGTATAAAATTTCAAAAAACTACAATTTGGATAAAGTTGAACTAGAAAATTATTATGATAATAATTCACCTATAACAATACCATTAGATAGCACTATTTCTGTAGCAAATAACGCTAAAAAGTATTTTAAAAAATACAATAAATTAAAAAACGCTCTTGAAATAGTAACTCTTCAAAAGAAGGAAACTGAGGAAGAATTACAATACATCGAAAGTATAATATATGAATTGGAATATGCAAAAGATATTCAAGAAGTTAATGATGTATATAATGAAATTAGCGAAAATCCAATATTTAAAGATTATATACAAACAAATAACAAGACTAATAATAAGAAGGATTCAAATGGATCTATGCCAAGAGAATATCATATAGATGGATATACAGTTTTAGTTGGAAAGAATAATAAGCAAAATGATTATCTTACAACTAAATTAGCTTCCAAAAATGACATATGGTTTCATACCAAAGATATTCACGGAAGCCATGTCATCTTAAAAGATCCTTCTCCTAATGTTTCAAATGATGTTTTAATAAAATGCGCTAAGCTTGCAGCATATTATAGCAAAGCTAGACTTTCAACAAATGTTCCTGTTGATTATTGCTACGTTAAATATGTAAAAAAACCTAATGGAAGCAAGCCTGGAATGGTAATTTATTCGAATAATAAAACACTATATGTAAACCCTTCAATAGATGATTAAATTACCTACGGAAAGGTTGAATCAAAAAGTAAATTCTAGTATAAAAATTTTAAAAAATTCAAACAGAAAATTCCAGTAAAGTAGTATA
>CALXKK010000039.1 GCA_944388935.1 uncultured Clostridia bacterium
AAACAATATCATTTTTGGTACTCTCTTTCAATATTTTTTCATATTACTTGTGACATATCTATTTTAAACCTATATTCAAATTATAATTCAATTTAACCTTGGCATATTTATTAAATTTCATAATTGCTTAGAAACAATTTGTAATATCATAGCTTTACACATTTAATTCTTTTGTTCTTGCCAAATTATTCAATTTTGTCAGCTGTAATTCCATAATACATTCTTCTTAATAATATTCCTTTATCATATGTATTTTCTTTAATATACTGATCTAATTTTTCTAAATCTTTTTCATTCTTTTCTACTACTTCAGAAAAATCATCCAATATTGGCGTTTTTAATAATAAAGCTACTAAATCTTCTTTAGTTTTAAAATATTCTCTAACATAAATTGGAACTAATTCTACATTTTTAAATCCTGCATCTAATACATTTTCATAATCGATTTGACTGATTGGTTTCCCATCATTAAAAGCTTGTCCTCTATTAAACAATCTTTCAAGTTGCCAACAATCTAGTTTGTCAACTCCCTCTATTATTAACTTTCCATTATTTCTTAGTGTTTTATAAATTTGTTTTGGCGATGTAGGAGTATGTCTTGCAACTACAACATCAAAATAATTATCAGGTGTATCCATATTTAAATTATCCATAACTCTAAATTCAATATTTTTCTTGCCTGATTTTTTTAGATTTTCTTTAGCTGTTTTTATCATTTCTTCAGAAAAATCTGTTGCTATAATTTGTTCAACTTTTGGAAATTTTTTTAAAACTCTTTCTCCTCCAGCAGTTCCTAAATCTAAAACTACAGAATTTTCATTAGTGCAATCATTTAAAATTTTGAACATATCCCAATTTGTTAATTTTTCTTCTTCGGATTTAATCATACTAAAATCCCAGTTTTTTACATTACTATAAAATTTTAATTCATCATTTTTCATTTTCTATCTTCTCCTTTTTATTCTATACTAATAATAGCAACGTTCCTGCAACAATTCCTATTAGACCAATTATAGATTTCTTGCTTAATTTTTCTTTCAAAATAAAGTAAGAAAAAGCTATAGTTATAACTATACTTAATTTATCTATTGGCACAACAATACTAGCCTCTCCATCTTGCAAGGCTTTATAATAGCATAACCAAGATAATCCAGTTGTTAAACCTGATAACAATAGGAATTTCCAACTTTTTTTATCTATATTTTTTATTTCTCCTTGCTTCTTTGTTACAAACACTACTATCCAAGCCATTATTAATACAATAATTGTTCTTATGGCTGTTCCTAAGTTTGATTCAACACCTTCTATTCCTACTTTACCTAGAATTGATGTTAAACTTGCAAATATTGCTGATCCAAATGCAAATATTAACCATTTATTATCTTTTGCTTGTTTAGTATCTTCCTTTTTTTCTATCATTAAGTATGTTCCTATACCAATTAAAATAATTGATATTACTTTTAGTAAAGTGATTTTTTCTCCTAAAAAAATCATTGCTAAAATCATCGTTAAAATCGTGCTAGATTTATCTATTGGTGTTACTTTATTAACATTTCCAATTTGTAATGCTTTAAAATAACATAACCAAGATAAACCTGTTGCCAATCCTGATAATATTAAAAATATAATTGTCTTTGTTGTAAGTTCAGTTATTGTATTAAATGAACCTACTATGAATACCATTAACCATGAAAATATTAATATAACAATTGTTCTAATTGCTGTTGCTAAATTAGAGTCTGTATTTTTAATTCCTATTTTAGCAAGTATAGCTGTTATACCAGCAAAAAATGCTGAACCAAAAGCATATAAAACCCACATTTTTTATTCCTCCAAATACTATTTTACTATGCTACAAAATAGTAAAAATTATACATTTATCAAATTAAAAATATTTAACTAAAAAGTATTTAGTTAGTTTAGGATTTTCTTTATTTTCTCTTATAAATTCAACTTTAAAGCCACATTTTTTATAAAACTCTGGTGCCTGAAAAGCATAAGTAGTTAAATTCATATTTTCAAAGTTTTTATTTTTATAAAAATTTTCAACCGCTTCCATAAGTTTAGTTCCTATATGTTTATTTCGATATTGTTCAAGTACAATAAGATCACTTATATGAACCTCATTATAATAGGCATGCCCTGTAACTATTCCAACTACTTTATTGTCTTCTTCTGCAACAAAATTAAATGATTTATAATTACAAATCACTCCATTATTCGTAGCAAATTTATTAAATTCTGTATCTATAAAATCATTAAATTTCTCATCTAAATTTTCTTTATATTTAATATTTACCATTGTCATCCTCCTGATAAGCGTCTTGTCCATAGAATACTCTTAATACACGTTTATATCCTGGAAAAGCTATCTCTTCTATATTTTTAATTACTTTCTGAGCATCATAACTTGTTTTTAATTGTGTATATTTAATTTCATTATTATCAATATCTAGTATTCCAAATGGTGCATCGTTTGTTTTACCTGGGCACCCTAAAGCTCCTGGATTTATATAAAACTTATTTGAATCTTTGTTATCAACAAATTCGTGTGTATGACCATATAAATAAATATCTGCATCAATACCTGAAAACATTTCTTTGTTTTCTTTTGGACTTGCTCCTTTTATATGTTTTCTAAAACTACCATCTTCTTTCATTGGATAATGAACAAGATATAGTTTCTTGCCCTCTATTTCACAAGTAATTTCTTTTGGCATCTTATTTATATAATCTAACGAATCTTTGCTTAGATGATTTTTTATCCACTCATTTCTATCCAACTGTTCTTGACTTGTTTTTTTCTTTTCGTCGTGTACAACTAATGGCATTCCTTCTATAATATATTTTTCACGGTTTCCTCTAACACAGATGCACTTATCTTTCAATGCCATAATTCGCTGTACTACCTCTTCTGATTGTGCAGCTCCACCGATAAGGTCTCCTAAACAAAATATTTTTTCTACATTATATTTTTTAATTTCATTTAATACTGCATCTAGTGCGTCTATATTTCCATGAATATCTGAAATAACTCCTATCCTCATACAATCCCCTCCTATTTAACCGATTCTCTTTTGCAATTTTCAATCCCATATTAGCAGAACAAATGTGAACTTTGTTCACACTGGCACTAAAATTAATTAGTGGCTTTTTAAAGATGTTGTTTTTAAGTCTCCACCTATTTCTAGGCAACCCTTTTCTTTAATGGTCGTTGTTCTCGACCAATATCCATCGCTATTTCTAGGTTTGG
>CALXKK010000040.1 GCA_944388935.1 uncultured Clostridia bacterium
ATTCACTCGAATATTTACTCATAAAAAATGAACCCTCCTTGTTAAACTTTTTTGTCTAACAATTTGGGTTCACTTCATATATAAATACAGTCCTTTACTTATCTTTTAAATCCTATATATTTTGACTTTCTAGAGAATGCTAATATTGCTTCAAATATTGGACCTAATAACCATAAACCAAATCCAAAACCTATACCTTTTCCAAATCCTTCTGCTAAAGTAAATTTAGTATAAATATTTATAATTAATAGTATAAACCATCCAATTATTGGAACTAATAACAACAATAAAAACCAAGGTGAAACATCACATATTTTATACATTACAACATCTCTATAAATTGGAATTATAGCTGCCCAACCATGTTTTCCAGCTTTTCTATATATTCTCCATCTAACAATAATATTATAGATTGCAAGAATAATTACTACCCAAACAATAATCTTAACAAATGTAAATGCCATAATTAAGTTCAATCCTAAAGATATTTTGTCTGTAGTAGTCATATCTTGTTGAAGATTATTCAATATTTCTGTTGGACTTGCTCCTTCTTCTAGTTGTTTTTGTATTGCATCTATATCTATATCTTCTGAAAGAATCTTATTTAATTGTTTTGCATCAACAGATCTTAGAACGCTAGTTCCAGAATCTATAACATTTTCACTTATTCCTTGCTCTTCTAATAAGTTTTTATTCTCTTCTATTGCATCTGCTATTTCCTCATTACTGTATTTCTCACTTAAATCTTTATATGCTTGTAAAACATCATAAATATCTACTTTTCCATCTGAATTAGCTTCTATTAAATCTTTTATATCATTTAAATCTTCGACTTTTATACTGCTTTCAGCTCTTACAAAAGTCATACATAAAACTAACGTAATAAATAAAATTATACTTGTAACTATTTTTCTTTTCATTTGCTTTTTTCCTTTCTTATTTTTCATTTACATCTAAAATTGAAAATACATTATCATTATTTAATTCTTTTATATTAATTACAACAGAAATTCCAACTACGTTTCCGCCCATTCTTTCTATTTCTTTTTTCAATGATTGCACAGTATTTCCTGTTGCATAAATATCGTCTAAAATATAAAAGTTTTTGCCTTTATATTTTTCTTCGTTTAGCAATTTTGGCAATACTAATTCATCTTTTCCATATTCTTTACTATACTGAAAAGTAGACTGTATTGTTGTGGGTGGCAACTTTCCTTTTTTCCTTACAGGAATAAATCCAATATTTAATCTTTCTGCCACTGGACAACCAAAAAGAAATCCTCTTGATTCTGGAGAAATAATATAATCTACATTTTTATCCATTATTTCATTCACAAAAATATTAGTTATTTCATTATATACTTTTGAATTCATAACTAAAGGAATAATATCTAAATATTCCATTCCTTGTATTGGAAAATCTTTTTCTGTTCTAATTAAATTCGCGTTCTTTAATAGATTTTTTAATACCTTCATTGCATCACTTCTTTCATTCAAAAGATAATATTATTAAACTATATTTTTGCTTTTTTCGCAATAGTTTTACAATTAATTTAATAATTCTTTAATTGTTATTTGTAAATTCTTGGAACTCTGCTACCTATTTCACATAAAACTTCATATGGTATTGTTTCTAAATATTTAGCAACTTCTTCTATATGTTCATTATCTTTTAAAATCTCTACTTTATCATACAAATGTACATTTTCGTCAATCTCAACAAACAACATATCCATACATACATTTCCAACAATTTTATATTTATTATTATTAATGTACACAAATCTACCTGTATTTTTTCTAATTATTCCGTCTGCATATCCTATTGGTACAACACCTATTCTAGTATCTTCTTTTGCTTTAAATATTCCATTATATCCTACTACCTCGCCCTTTTTTAGATTATGAATTTGAACAATTTCACTGTATAATTTTATTGGTGATTGTAATTCTATTTTTTCAGAAAATCCATACATAATTATTCCTAATCTACAACCATTAGCTTCTTTAACTTTTTTATAATTTGTTAAAGCTTCGCTTGCCGAAATGTGTATTATAGGAACTTTTGAAACATCTATTTCTTTTAATAAATTTTCAAATAGTTGTATTTGCTTATTGTAATCCTCTTCATTTGAAGCATTATAGATATGTGTAAATATTCCTTCTATATTTATTTTATTTTCTAGGCACTTATCATATAGCTTCTTTATATTTTTATTTATTCCTAATCTATTCATTCCAGTATTTATTTTAATATGTGCCTTTAATCCTTCTAAATTTTGCTTTAATATTTCATCCAAACTTTCATTAGAGTGAATTGTTATTGTTATATTATTCTCTATGGCTTCTTGTATAAATTCTTTGTTTATGTGGCCTAAAACTAATATTGGAATATCCTTAAATTTTTTTCTTATTTTTAACGCTTCTTCTAATGTTGCTACTGCTAAATAATTACATCCTGCGTCCATTATAGCCTTTGTAACTTCTAGGCTATCATTATCACAACCATAACAATTTGCTTTTACAACTCCAAAATAATATTTATATTCTGGAAATTTTTTGATAATATTTTTTACATTATCTTTTATTTTCTCTAGATTAACTTCTAAACAAGTATTTCTTGAAAAATTCATAATTACACCTCTTTTTAACTATTATATACTTATAATAAATTATGATGCTACATTTCAAATTTTTGTACTTCACAATTATTAAAGCAATAATTTACAATTTTACCATCCTCTGGTTTATAAATTTTATTTTTATTATTGTACCCATATATTTTTATTCTTTCAAGTTATAAAGCATAAAAAATAGTAAGTACAAAAGTACTTACTATTTTTTTATTGGCTCCTCTTGTTGGACTCGTCAAGCCGCGTCCTAAAAACAGTCCACCGGACTGTT
Organism: uncultured Clostridia bacterium; assembly: GCA_944388935.1. Taxonomy (GTDB): domain Bacteria; phylum Bacillota; class Clostridia; order TANB77; family CAG-508; genus Merdicola. The sequence goes on from CALXKK010000040.1 coordinate 2,905, forward strand.
TTTGCCTTCATTTCATTTGGCACGTCCTTTTCGAGTCCTTCAAAAAAACAAAACAAAAAGTCCATTTTTCAATGGACTTTCCGTTTTGGCTCCTCTTGTTGGACTCGAACCAACGACCTATCGGTTAACAGCCGAGCGCTCTACCAACTGAGCTAAAGAGGAAT
>CALXKK010000041.1 GCA_944388935.1 uncultured Clostridia bacterium
GGCTCCTCTTGTTGGACTCGAACCAACGACCTATCGGTTAACAGCCGAGCGCTCTACCAACTGAGCTAAAGAGGAATTTATTTATTATATTTTGTATTATATACTATTATACTTTTTCTTGCAATATTTTATTCAAAAAAAATCCAATTATTTTAAATCTACCACAACATCTTTTATTAAAGTTTTAGTTATATTGTCTGCAACTTCCGGAAATGCTTTATAAATTGAATGTCCTAATTTATTTTCTATTTCATTTTGAACTTTAAATATTCCTTTTAAATTCTTTTCAGTTATATCTGTTATTCCATATCTTAACATACTTTCCGTTCTTCTTCTTTCAATTGTATTTATTCCACTAGCACTTCCCATATTATCTGCTATTTGTAAAATCTTATCATACATATTAAATCCATTTTTATTTATATAGTCCATTATAAAATTTATTTCTGTTCTTGTAAGATTTGTGTGTTCTTTTACCAAATTTGGTTTTACCAAACTTCTAGAATAAAAAGTATGTGTTAAGCAAACTCTTGCTTCTTCCTCATATCCTAAACTTATTAAATAATTATATCCTTCTATAACATGTCTTAACCCCGTATGCTCTCTTTTTCTTCTTCCAATATCATGAATCAAACCAAAAACATATGCTTTTTTACTATTTAAATTCAACTCTTCTGCTAATCTTTCCGCCACAATAGCAACATTAACAGAATGCTTAATCCATAACTCTTTATTATCTCTAGGTGATTCTTCTAAAAGTTTATATGCTTCTTCAATTGATAATTCTTTCTTTAGTTTTTCCATCTATTAATTCCTCCTGCATTTTGATTATATATTAAAACAATTTTTTATGCAATTGATATTTTACCTTAATTATTGTAATTATTTATATTTAATAATATAATATTATAAAAATTTATGGAGGTTTTTTTATGAATATTGGTTTTTATCCTGGAAGTTTTGATCCTTTTACAAATGGACATTTACACGTTGTAAAATCTGCAAGTAAATTATTTGATAAAGTAATTATTGGTATTGGATTAAATTCAACTAAAGCCAGACACTTTTCCAAAGAATTGATGGAAGAAGCTATAAAACAATGTCTTATAGATGAAAATTTATCTAATGTTGATGTTATTTCTTATGATAATCTTTCAATAGATGCTGCTATATCTTGTAATTGTAATTATATAATTAGAGGGCTTAGAAATGATATGGATTATCAATACGAAGAAAATCTTGCACAAATTAATGAAGAACTTTCTAACTTAGATACAATATACATACGTTCTGGTAAATTTGGATTTATAAGTTCTACTATGATTATGGATCTTATAAATAATGATAGAGATATTTCAAATTATGTTCCTAAAACAATTATACAAAAACTTAATCTAAAAAAATAAAACTACTGACTTTTACATCAGTAGTTTTATTTTAAACATTATAAAAATATGTTGTTTCTAAATCTGCTTCATGAACTAATAATGCTAAAGGATATTTTTTATATGCTTGTCCTAATGTACCATATAGCTCCTTTGGTTCAGTAAATCCCATATGCCATCTTATACAATACTTTTCTTCTACCTTTAATTTTATGTATTCACTAATCATCATAACAGATTTTTCACCATGTCCATATGGAATTGTATCATCTACTGTATAATATGGTACTTTTTCCCATACTCCTAAACTATTTTTTGCATTTCTGTAATCTACTTTATAATAATTTACTTTACAAATATCATGCAATAAAGCGATTATTATTAAACTATCCTGAGATACATCAATTTTTATAGGAGAATTTTTAACTTTTTCACATAATAATTTATATACATTCAAACTATGTTCTACAAGTCCTCCTTCATAACAACCATGATATCTAGTACTAGCTGGCGCTTTAAAAAAATCTGACTTTTCAATAAAATCTATTAAATCATCCATACCCTCTCTATTAACACTTTTTAATAACTCTAAAAATTCTTCCTTCACGTATATCCCTCCTATTACTTTACCAAAAATATATTTTTTATATAATATCATAAGATACATTTTTAGCAAAGATTTTTAATTAGTTTTCATATTCTAATAATTTATTAATTTTTGAAACTTTAGTTTTAACCTTATTTTCGTCAAAAAGATATTTAGTATATCCTCTATTTACTAAATAATTATATGCAATTTTTACTTTAGTAGGTATTTTTTGTGGAATCAGCATATCATATTTTGAAAATTCTTCTAATATATTTATTTCTGCAACAATTTCACAGATTATATCTGATAAATTATTTTCCTTTATGTCTTCATAATATTCTACAAAATGTTGAATATTAAAATCAGGAGATGTTACAAATATATCTTTATCAGTATAAAATTTTCCAGAAATAGCATAACTTCTTCTTTCAGCATAAGGCTTTTGAACAACTATAATCGATTTAGGATTTAAATTATTCTTTATCATTAAACTTTTTGAATAAATAAAATTTTCCCAAGTCGTAGTTGCCTTTTTTTCTAAATATATTTTTTTATCTGGTACTCCTTTGTTTAATGCAATATTCTTAAAATTTTCTGCTTCAGTTTTAGTAATTATACCCTTTGTTCCTTTACCGCAATTACCTGTAAAAATTATATATTTACCATAACCCTGTTTATATAATTCCGCACACTTTTCCGCAACTTTATAATCTATACTTCCAAGTCCTAAAATCACATCAGCTTTTTTTATTTTATTGTTAATAAATAAATATTCTAACAAAACTTCAACTTGTTCTTCAATATTTTTATCCACTTTAATATCTCCTTATAAAAATAAAAAAAACAGTAAATAAGCTTTTGCAAATCTACTGTTCTTTATATGGCTCCTCTTGTTGGGCTCGAACCAACGACCTATCGGTTAACAGCCGAGCGCTCTACCAACTGAGCTAAAGAGGAATATAAAATCTAGCGAAAGCCTATCTTCCCAACAAGGTAACTCGTAAGTATTGTCGGCACATTAGAGCTTGACTTCTGTGT